>DASXKQ010000101.1:0-118056 GCA_036496745.1 Polyangiaceae bacterium | reverse complement strand
CGATACCGTGCGCGTCGACCGCATGCTCGTGCGCGGCGGTCGTGAGGTGTTCGGCCTGCGCGTGACCGGTGATTCGATGATCGAAGCCGGGATCCTGAGTGGCGACTACATCTTCGTAAAGAAGCAGTCGACCGCCGATCGCGGTGAAATCGTGGTCGCGTTGATCGGCGACGAGGCGACCGTGAAGTACTTTTATCCCGAACGCGACTACGTGCGTTTTCAGCCGGCCAACGCGCAGATGGCTCCCATCCTCGTGCGCGCTACGGATTTCAAGTCGACGATGCTGCTCGGCAAAGTCGTCGGCGTCTACCGACGTATTTAGTTTCGTCGTCTCCTTCTGAAGCGACGCCCGCCGATTTCTGGTTTTGGCTTCGTTTTCGCTCCGCCCCGATGCTCACGTAGTCTGCCTACGCTCCGCTTCGGTGCTCGCGAAAGCCTCGCCAAAACGCAGAACTTGGCGAGCGGTATTCCTGCGTGACCTTGCTAAAGGTTCAAAGACGCCGAACAGAGCGCGCCGTTCCAGCAGCGCTCGGCCCCAGCGTACGGACGCGCCCCAGCGCCGCGGCTTTTCTCCACGTGCGGCGTGCTGTTTCAGCCGATTCCGGTCCTCTGGCTGACTGTTACAGTCTGGTTGACGCGGGATGAGCCAGGTTGCTAGCGTTCCGAGCGAAAATCACGAGGCCCCGCCGGGCGGCCAAGGTTAAAGCGGTGCGAAGCTTCCCCCAGACTGACAGACCGGAAAAGTGGCGCGTGACCATCTGCCTGGTCGGTCTCGGCTTGGGTCTCGGCGGCTGCGGTAACGCCGTCTACGCGATTCAGGTAAACGCCGCGTCCAGCAAGGTGGAGGAGGCGCACGAACTCGGCGCCGAGCAGTACGCGCCTTACGAGTACTACTTCGCCAAGGAGCACCTAGAGAAGGCGCGCACCGAGGCTTCGGAAGCCGACTACAGCGACGCGATTGACCTGGCCGAGACGAGCGAGGAATACGCGGACAAGGCCATTCGTCTCGCGCGCGAAGCGCACCGCGGAGCCGGCCGATGACGCCGCGGCTCACGCGCTCGCTCGCGCTCTGCTGCGCGGTCGCCACGGCCAGTTTGAGCTGCGCTGAGGGCCCCAGGCTGCACGGGCAGATCGAAGGCCTGCAAAAGATCGTCGATCAAGCCGAACGAAACGGCGCGATCCGTTGCGCGCCGCGCGAGTTGGCGACCGCCCGCAGTCAGCTGAAGTTCGCGCAAATCGAGCTCGATCAAGGCTTCATCTCCAAGGCCCAAGCGCATCTGTGGAAGGCCGAGCCGAACGCGCACGCCGCTGATTTTCTGACGCCCCCGCAATACTGCGCAGAGCGCGGCTTCATCGAGGCTCCGCGCGCCGCACCGGGCGATCGCGACGGAGACGGCTATCTGGATCCGGAAGACAAATGCCCGGATCAGCCGGAGAATTTCAACGGCTACCAAGACGAGGACGGCTGCCCCGACGATCCGGACACCGACGGCGACGGCATCCCCGATTCCGTCGACCAATGCGTGATGGATCCGGAAGACAAGGACGGTTACCTCGACGAGGACGGCTGCCCCGAACCCGACAACGACCTCGACGGCATTCCGGACGCGCAAGACAAATGTCCGAACCAGCCAGAAGACATGGATGGTTACGAGGACGACGACGGGTGTCCAGATCCCGACAACGACAAAGACACGGTGCTCGACGTTCAGGATCAGTGCCCGAACGAGATTGGCTCGACGACCCAAGAGCCGCTGGGCTGCCCCGTCAAACCAGCGCTCGTGGTGGTGACCGACTGCGAGGTCAAGATCACCCAGCAAATTCACTTCGAATTCAACAAGGACAAGATTCGTCCGGAGAGCTTCCCGGTCCTCGACGCCGTGGTGGAAGTCATGGACAAGAACCCGAGCATCAAGCTCGAGGTTCAGGGCCACACCGACAACAAGGGTGCGGCCGCATACAACAAAGACTTGTCGAATCGGCGCGCCCACTCGGTCATGAAGTACCTGATATCGCACGGCACCACGAACGACCGTTTGACCGCGGTCGGCTACGGTATGGAGCGTCCGATCGTCGACAACAGCACTGAGCAAAACCGCGCGCTCAATCGGCGCGTGCAATTCGTCCGGTCCGAGGGAACGAAAGAGGGTTGCCCGAAGACTGGTTCGAAGTAGTCCTACGATGATCGATTGAGAGGGCTCGATCATTAGTTCCCGCCGCTACCCGTCGCGCTTAACCCAAACAGGTCATGAAGCCGCCCGATTTCAGCCTGCGCCCATCCCAGGCCCCCGTCTTGGAGAAACCCATTCCGTGTACCGATCGTCGATAACGCTGCTGTTCCTGGCGCTCTTCAGTTTCTTCACCGTGCCGGCGATGGCCCAGTATTCGCGCGAGAATGCGGCATCCAAGAAGATCGACGAAGCGATCAACGAGCACTACCTCGCGACCGACTTCGACAAAGCGGAGAACGTACTGACGGGCACGATCAAGGCCTGCGAAGACAAGTGCAGCCCCCAGCTGCTCGGTAAGGCTTGGATGTACGTCGGCATCGTGCGCGGCAGCGGCAAGAACGACCAAAAGGGTGCGGCTGACGCGTTCGCCAAAGCGCTTGCGCTCGACGCAGCCGTCAAACTCGACACCCAACTGGCCACCCCAGAAACCCAAAAGACCTTTGCCAACGCCGGTGGCGGTGGTGGCGGCGACGAAGCCCCCGAAAAGCCCTCGAAGACCAAGCCCGCTGCCGCGGCGCCCGCTGCGCCGGGCGCCGGCATGAACTGCACGCCAGACGTGCGCGAGATGCAAACGCGCCGCCCCGTCCCCGTGCAGTGCTCCACGGACGAAGAAGCGGCCAGCATGGATCTCCGCTACAAGTCGTTCGGGGGCGAGACCTGGAAGACGGTCAAAATGAAGAAGGTCGGGGATACCTTCCGCGGTGAGGTTCCGTGTGACGCCAGCAGCAACAGCGGCACGCTCAAGCTGTACGTGACCGCCAAAGACGCCTCCGGGGAAAAGGTCGACAACTGGGGCAGCAAGAGCGAGCCGATCGCGATCGAAGCCTCGGAGACGTCCACAGCCGAGCCCCCTGCCTACGACGGAGAAGAGGCGCCCGCGCGCTGCCAGGCCAAGGGTGAGTGCCCGCCCGACTTCCCGGGCTGCAGCGACAGCAAGGGCCCGAAGCGCGGCGGCAAGGACTGGGGCGCGGCCTGCGACAACTCGACGGAGTGCAAGGAAGGCTTGCTCTGCGAGAGCGGCACCTGCGAGACCGCGCCGAGCTGCGAGACCGCAGCGGACTGCTCCACGGGCGTGTGCACCGACGGCAAGTGCAGTGTGGCCGACGACGGCAGCGGCGCCTCGGGTCCCTACAAAAAGAACTGGATCGGTCTACACTTCGCGCAAGATTGGGCATTCGTAGGCGGCACGGACGTGTGTCAGTTCCAGAACCGCGCTCAGTTCGCGTGCTACCAGTCCGGCAGCACGACCGACTCGTTCACGAACGACGCTTACCCGGGCTCGAACGTCGCGACCGGCGCGGTCTTCGCGACGCACCGCATTTTGCTGAGCTACGATCGCGCGTTCACATCGAACATCACGGTCGGCGCGCGGGTCGGCTTCGCATTTGGCGGGGGCCCGCCGGCCGGCAAGGACTCGACCACGGCCGGCACCGCGTTCTTGCCGATCCACGCCGAGGCGCGCCTCACGTACTGGTTCGGCAAAGGTGCGCTCGGGAAAAAGGGCCTACGCCCCTATGTGCACGCCGGCGGCGGCGTAGCGCAAGTCGACGCCAAAGTGCCGGTCACCGTCACGGATTGCCAGTCGTCGACGCAGGGCACTGGACCTTGCCCGAACGGCGACCCCTCCGTCAATCCTGACGGGCTTCCGTCGGTGCCGCTCGACGCCTGGCGCAAGATGGGTCAGGGCTTCGTCACGGCCGGCGGCGGTATCGTCTACGCCTTCACGCCGAAGTTCGGCGCGCAGCTCAACGCCAATTTCATGTTCATGCTCGGCTCGTCCGGACCGGTGATCGAGCCGTCGCTCGGCGTCGTGTACGGCCTGTAGGCCTCAGCGGCGCGCGGGAACCTCGCGCCCGATGCGCTTGAGCACTTCCTGCAAATCTTCCCAGACCTGACGCTTGGCGCTCGGCGTGCGCAGCAGGTACGCGGGGTGAAATGTGGGCATCAGCGGGATGCCGCGGTACGTCTTCCAATTGCCGCGCAGGCGCATGATGCCACCGCTCGTGCCGAGTAGTCCCTGCACGGCGGTCGCGCCGAGCGCCACGATCACGCTCGGGCGGACGAGCTCGAGCTGCTCCGCCAAGTACGGCAAGCACGCCGCCATCTCGTCGGGCTCCGGCTTGCGGTTGTCGGGCGGCCGGCATTTCACCACGTTGCACACGTAGACCTCATCCCGGCCGAAGCCCATCGCCTCGATCATCTTGTCGAGCAGCTGCCCGGCCTTGCCCACGAACGGAAAGCCTTGCGCGTCTTCGTCCGCGCCCGGGCCCTCGCCCACGAAGCACACGCCGCAGCTGCCCGTGCCGCGCGCGAACACAGTTTGCTTACGCTTTTGGCAGAGCACACACTTCTGGCAGGTGCTCACTGTGACAGCGAGCTGGGCCAAGCGCTGCGCGGCATCCGCAGGAACGCTAGCAGGGGTGCTGACCGGAGCGCTGATCGGCGCAGCGACGGGAGCGGGAGCGGCCGCGGTGCTGGCGACCGCGGGGAGAACCGCTGCTGCGGTCGCAGCGGCGGCCGCGACATCGAAGCCGGAGCTGCCCGTGTCGCGTTGCCACTCGACGTGCGCGCGCAGGGCGAGCGTCAGCTCGCGGAGTTCGCGCAGATCTTCGGGACTGCCCGCGTCCGGCACGCTCAGTGTCCGTGCGGTCCGTGTGCGAGAAAGCGTTCCGCGTCGAGCGCCGCCATGCAGCCGGTACCGGCGGCCGTCACCGCTTGCCGGTAGGTCCAGTCCGCGACGTCACCCGCGGCGAACACGCCGGGCACGCTGGTGCGCGTGGTGCCGGGCTCGACCTTGAGATAGCCGTTGTCGTGCACGTCGAGCTGGCCCTTGAAGAGCTCGGTCATCGGCGTGTGGCCGATCGCGACGAACAGCGCGCCCACGTCGAGCTTGCGCTGATCGCCGGACTTGAGATCCTCCACCTGCACGCCGGTGACTTTGTCGTGCGACACGCCCAGCACCTCGGTCACCACGTGGTTCGTGAGCACGCGGATCTTGGGGTTCGCGAAGACGCGAGCCTGCATGGCCTTCGACGCGCGGAATTCCTCGCGCCGATGAATCAAAGTTACGTTGCCGCACACGCCCGAGAGATAACTCGCTTCTTCCATCGCGGTGTCGCCGCCGCCGACCACGGCCACGTCCTGCCCACGGAACAGCGCGCCGTCGCAGACGGCGCAGGCGCTCACGCCCTTGTTCTTGAGCTGGTTTTCGCTCTCGAGCCCGAGGTAGTTCGCGCGCGCGCCGGTCGAGATGATCAGCGTCTCCGCCAGGTGCAGCACGTTCTCGTCCTCACCCACCCAGACTTTGAACGGGCGCTTCGACAGATCCACCTTCTGCACGTCCGCCGTGATGAGCTCTACGCCCTGATGCTCCGCTTGCGCGCGAAAGGCGCCCATCAACTCTTGGCCCGTGATCCCCTTGGGAAAGCCCGGGTAGTTTTCGACGTCGGTGGTGAACATCAACTGCCCGCCCGCGATCAGCCCGCCCGCATTGAACCCCTCGACGCAGAGCGGTTTCAAATTCGCGCGAGCAGCGTAGATCGCTGCCGTGAGGCCAGCCGGACCGGAGCCAATAATCAATACCTTGTGGAGCCGTGGGTCACTCATCGTGTTCCCGCTGATCTAACGCCAGCCGAGGCGAGCCGCAACGGTCGGGAGATTTCACCGCGAAGGCGCGAAGGCGCGGAGAAAGAGGATTTTGGGGTTCGCGCAGTGAGGCGGAAATCGCCTAGGTATAGACGGATAGCGTCGCGCCGCGCCGCGCTGAAACCACAAAAATTCTTCGCCTTCGCGGTTAGCTCTCAACTCTCTAGTCTTTCAGAGGGCTGGCTTTGAGGGCGGCTTTGCCGTCTTTGATGTAGACGCTGAATTTGACGCGCTTGGCGCCGTGGCGGTTCATCAGCGCTTCTTGATTTTTCTTCAGCGTCTGTTCGAACTTTTCGTACGTGAAGCCGTCGGTGTTCTCACCGCACTGTTGCTTCAAGCCGACGAACTCCTGGTAGACCGCGTGCCACTCGGCCTGGTCTGGCGGAGCGGCGCCCCAGTTGCCGAGCTCGGGGCGTGAACGTTGCCCGGTCTCCTCGTCTCCGCCGGCGCCCGCCTCCGGCATGGTCATTTCGAGATGGCCGGCGGGCGCGCCGCCGCGCGTGGGCGGCTTCGGCAAACGCGGGTTCGACGGAGCCGTCGGCAACACCTTGGCCGGCGGCGTGTGCACCGGGCCCGAACCCGAAGCGCCCGCGCCGTCGCCCGGGAAGCTGAACGCGCTCATCTGCGGCTGGTCGGGGATATCGCCCAGCACCTGCTTCATGTCGGCGGGGCCGCGGCGTGGGCCTCCGCCCTTGGCCAGCATTTGATCGATGCCGTCGTTCAGATCCGCAGCAAGCTTGCGAAACGCGCCGCGGAACCTGCTCGGCGTTAGCTGATCGATGTCGCCCCTGGCGAGCTTTCCGACTTCGCTCTTGAACAGGCTGATGGGCAAGGTGTGTTCGAACACGGACAGCAACATGCCGATCGCCGCTGCCACGACGGCCACACCGATCGCGAGCGGCAGGTTCGCCTTGTGCTTGTCTTGATCGTCGGCAACCTTGAAGAAGCCGAACGGGCCATCGACCGTAGCCGGAATGCGCGCCACGGCGAAGCCCGCGCCGAGCGCCCAGGCCTCGCCCGGCAAGCGCGAGTACTGGACACCGAGCAGCCCGCCAATCGTCCGCATCTTGCTGCGGCCCTTGTCGCGGTACTCGTCGTCTTTGTCGAGGCCGCCCAGGTCCCCGACGATCTGATCGAGCTGGCTGGTGGCGAAGCCTTCCGGAGCACCGGACGATGCGCGCTCGCCGTTCGCGTAAAACGCGATGGCCGCGCCGGTACGCGCCGAAAGCTCGCGCGCAAAGCGATCATCCATGATGCGCGCGCCGATGATGGCGCCCGCGGGCAGCGAACCGACGTCGGCTTCGACGGGGCGCGCGACCACGCGGTAAATGCGATCCAAGACGAGGGTATCGTCACGAATGTAGCCGCGCAGGGCGTCGGCCACGACCGAGTAGCCTCCGAGCTCGAAATCGGCTTGGCCGCTGGCTTGCTCGTAACCGAGCTGGCCGACTACGCGACCCGCCTGATCCACCGCGAACACGGCGTCGAATTGATCTTCCTTCGGGATGGCGTTGTTGATCTTCTTCATCGCCGCGAGCGTCTTGTCGCGCGCGTCCTCGGGCACCTTGCTCTCGGAGTCGCTCGATTTCTGAAGCGAGCGCGCGATGTCTTGATCCACCTCGAACTGAATCAAGCGGGCCGAGCTCTGGCGTGCGTCATCGCGCAAATACCAGGAGACGACCTGCGAGTCGGACGACAGCGATTCACCTAGCGTGCGAGTGCTCGCGCGGTTGTACATGCTGACCGCCAGGAAGAGCATGAATGTCGCCAGGCCGAGCACGAGGCCGAGCAGCACGTACCAAAATCGAGAGAGCAGCATCGCTTACTTGTCGCCTTCTTTGGGCTTGTCGGCCTCTTTGGGCTCGGCCTTGTCGTCGGGCTTGTCGGCCGCCTTGTCCTCGGGCGGCGGAGCCTTGTCGTTGACCTTGATCGGGGTGCGGCTGGCATCGAGGTCTTGCGCTTCGTTCTTGATGGTCACGGGCAAGGGCGCGCCCACCTTCTTGCCTGAAAAGTATGCCTGCAAGGTGTACTCGCCGGCCTCGGGGACCTCGACCGTGAACTCGCCCTTCATGGACGGGAACGTGTGAGCCGCGGCGTTCGGCTCCGATACGATCCACATGCGCAAGCTCGGCGCGAGCTCGTCGCGGATCTCGTAGGTACCCGGCTCTGCTGGGGCCGACCAATCCCGCGTGGCACCCTTGTTGGTATCACCCGCCAAGAACGTCTTCTGCCCAACGCCGTACAGGCGATGCTTGAAGGCATCGGTGTTCTTGAAGGACAGCAAGGTGCCCGGCGGAACCACGATCGTGACGGGCGTCGTGCGGCCTCCGCCTACCGAAACCGTGATGGGCTTGGGCGGCTTCTGCGGCGACTGAGCGAGCGCGACGAGGCACAGCTCCTTCGGGATGTACGGGAACGGGCGGCGAAACTCGGCGCGCACGGTCGGCACCGGCTCACGAAACGAGTAGCCGTGGTTCTTCGGATCCTTGGCTTCTGCCCAGACCGGGTTTTGCAGCAAGCGAAAACCCTCGAAGCGACCCTTGACGTGGGCGGCCGCAGCCGTCGCCGGGATCGAGAGCACCAAGAGCGCAGCCAGTACCCTGGCGCCACCACCGAGCGAGAATCTACGCGGACTCATTGCCGCGACACGGTAATCCAGCGCGCTCCATAACGGAACCCTGAAATGACCCGCTAAAAACCGCCTAAATTTGAGCCCCGAAGACAAAAGGCGAATGGGCCGACGGGAGACGTCGACCCATTCATAGGCTCCTTACCACCTGAGTCGTGAGGGTGTAGTCCGAACCCCTAACCGCAGTTAGGTGGGAAACTCTAGTTTCGCTGCTTCCGGCTTCCCGGTGAAGATGGTCCGGGCCTAGCTCTCCACTGCGAATTCGTCTCCCGGTTCGTTTAGTGTCAGGGATTCGTTACTACGGCCTCTCGGGCTCTGCAGAGGGAGCCATGTCCATCGTAAGGACACTGCCTTTGATGTCAACGGTTTGAGTGCCCAAGCGTCCCAGAATTGTTATGAATTTCAGCGACTTAGTTCAATGGCTCGGGAGCGACTCGCGACGCGCTGCCTGAGCGCTGCGCTCGCAACGGCGAGCCTTGACACGAAAAACCTCGCGCGAGTCTCGAGAGACAAGGACAGAAAACTGGGCCTAGAGCGCTCCGATCCGCCAATTTCCGCGGCATGACCGAGCAAGCGCATCTCGCGCACCTGGATGAAGAGACCGGTGAGATCAGCCTGGTGGGGCCCGAGGTACTGCGGGAGTTGCTCTACGCCGCTGAAGAGGACGGCTTGCTCTCGGTCGTACTGGATCCGCCGGGACCTGCCGAGCGCGGCAAACTCGGCACCTTGATCACGGATGCGATCGAAAGCGCGCTCGAACTGCGAGGCGCGTGCGCGCCCGGCATCGGGGTGGGCTGCGATCTCAGCACGGCCGTGCGCGACCAGCTCTACCGCGCGCGGTTGGTCGAGCTTCGTGGGCTCTTGCTCGCGATCCCTTCGCTCGCCGGCGTCTTGAACCTGGGTGGCTCGCTCGACGCCGACGACAGCGCGGTCCTGCGCTGGTGGCTGGCGGCCACGCGTGAACATCCAGTGCGTCTCTATATCGATCCCAGCAATCGCTTCGTGGGCGTCTACGAGCGGCCTGCACCGCTGATCGAGCTACTCGACGGGCAACGTCGGCAAAAGACGGTGCCGCCGCCGGCGCTCGCTGCCGAGCTGAGCGCGAGCGTGCAAGCGATGGAGCTTTCGGAGCCACCGCCGACCGTGGTCGCGCTCGCGGCTCCCCTCACGCAGAGCGAACCCGAAGTGGCTGATGGCGACCCGCTCAGCGCACGAGCGCCCATTGTCGCAGAAAAACCCGAGCAAACCGCGAGCGAGGCGGGCCCGGTCGTGCGCGAAATCGATCTACCGGAGTCGGACGCTCTGGAGCTCGAGGCGTTTCCACACACGCCGCTCTACGCCAACGCGGCCGAGCAGTGGCCCGGCTGGCTCGCCGAGATCGAGGCTGCGCGCGGGCCGAAGCCGCTCGCCGCGGTCGAGCGCATGTTCGTGACGAACTACGTGCCCCTCTCGGACGCGGTCGCGCGGGGCCTCGCCAGTAGCGAAGCCGCGCGCGCTCTCGCGACCTGGTCACAAAGCTTCGAGCAAAGTTACCGCGAAGCCTTCGACGCGCTACGCGTACGCGGCAAGCGACCGACGATGGTGCTCGACGTGTCGGAGATTGCGCAGCGCATTGCTCGCCTACACGGCGCGCGCTCGGTACAGCTCGTGGTCGTCGACGGCATGCGCTTTGATCTCGGCCTGCGCGTCGAACAGCGCTTGCGCCACGCGCTCGGACAAAGCGCAGCGCTCACCGAGCGCCTCCTGCTTTGGTCGGCGTTGCCCGCCACGACCGCCGTACAGCTCGAGCTGCTCGGGCGTGGTCCCGCAGCGCTGCCCGAGTTCACCGGCCAGGTGGAGTCGGAAGTGCCCGTGGCGCGCGGTCGCATGGCAACCACGCTCCGGCGCGTAAAGACCGGCCATCGCGAACTCTTGAAGCTCGACGTCGTGGAGAGCTCGCTCGCGGAACCGGGCGGACCCGCCACGGCCCGGCTCGACGTCCTCGCCGACGACACCGCGCGCGCCCTGTCGAGCTACCTGAAGCGGCAACCAGCGCGCACGCTGGTGATGGTGTTCGGCGATCACGGCTTCGTGCTCGACGCGCTCGAGGGTGGCGGGACGCGCGCGCGTCACGGCGGCGCGTCACCGGAAGAGGTGCTCGTGCCGGCCTTCGCGTGGCTCGTCGGCGGCGTCCACTAGCCGCGGCTCGAACGCTGAGCTCGCGCCTCCCCGCGCGAACGCCTACTCCGGCTCGGGCGCGCTGCTCGCGCCGGCGGCGCCGCTCGGCATCGGATTTTGTTCTTTCTCCAGGTAACGAAAGATGGTGCGTGGGTCGACACCGAGATCGCGCGCCGTTTGCGTGCGGTTGCCGTTGTTGCGCTCGAGCACTTCCAGCACGTAGTTGCGCTGGAAGTCTTCTTTGGCCTTTTCGAGCGGCACGATCGTGGTTTGAGCTTCGGCGCCCAGATCGAGGTCCTCCGGACCGAGCAGCGTGCGGTCGCACAGCACGAGCGCCTTCTTGATGCGATTTTCCAGCTGCCGGATGTTGCCGGGCCAGTTGGATTTCTTGATGGCCGCGAGCGCTTGCGGAGAAAAGCCGCGCACCGGGCTGTTCAGCTCGTCCGCGTACTTGCTGAGCAGCGCCTTGGCGATGATGAACACGTCGTCCCCGCGATCGCGCAAGGGCGGCAACCAGAGGTTCACGACATTCAAACGATAGTAGAGATCCTCCCGGAACTCGCCGGTCTTGATCATGTCGTCGAGGTTCCGATTGGTGGCCGCGACGATGCGAATATCGCACTTTTCCGGACGGCTGTCGCCGACGCGAATCACGATGCGCTCCTGCAGCGCGCGCAGCAACTTGACCTGCAACGCGAGTGGCAGCTCGCCCACCTCGTCCAGAAACAGCGTACCGCGATCGGCCTGTTGAAACTTACCCGCGCGGCTGGCGATCGCGCCGGTGAACGCGCCCTTCACGTGGCCGAACATCTCGCTCTCGATCAAATTCTCCGGGATCGCGCCGCAGTTGACGGTGATGAACGGTCCGTTCACGCGGTTCGAGCGGCGATGGATCTCGCGCGCGATCAGCTCCTTGCCCGTGCCGGTTTCGCCCGTGATCAGCACGCTGATGTCGGTGGTGGCGACCTTCTGCAGCTTGCGGAAGACCTCCATCATCGACGCGCACGCGCCGATGATTTCACCGAAGCGCTTGTCCTCGAGCTCGGCGCTGAGCTTTTCTTTGTCGGCGCGCAGGGCCGAGAGCAGCATGGCGTTTTGCAGGATGAGCGACGCCTGCGCCGCGAAGATCGTCAGCAAATCGAGCTGGCGGCGGTCGAACAGGTGCTTGATTTCGTCGTTCGCGACGTAGAGAGCGCCGATCACCTCGCCCTGGCTCAGGAGCGGCGCGCAGATCACGCTCGACAGCTGCAGCGCGATCACGCTCTCGCTCTTGCCGAAGGTCGTGTCGGTCAGCGCGTCGCTGACGATGATCGGGCGCTTGGTCTCGATCACCTGGCGCACGATGCTGTCGCTGATCACGCCGGAAGCGTCTTCGATGCTCTCGCGCTGCACGTTACGCGAGGCGCGCACGCGCGGTGCGCTCTCCTTGCCCTCCGACGGGTCGACCAAGAGCACCACGCCGCGCGCCGCACCGGTGAGCTCGATGATGTCATCGAGCAGCGTCTCCAGAAGCTCGTCCACCGAGCGGCTCATCATCAACCGCTCACTGAAGCCGTGCAGGCGACGCAAACCGGCGATCTCGCTGGCGGCAAATTCTTCCCGATCTTGACGCGGCTCCGGCGCGTTGTCCTCGCTGAACATGCTGAACGCGAGCAACGCGCGCCCGAGCGTGATGCGGTCGCCGCTGGCGAGCCGCGCGCGCCGCTTTTTCTTGCCGTTGATCAAGATCTCGGCTTGGCGATCGACCTCCTCGAGCTGAAAATCGCGACCGTTGAAGACTATCTGCGCGTGGTGATTGACCACGCTCGCGTCGGGCAGATGGATGTCGTTGCCGAGCGCGCGGCCGAGCGTGGTTACCGGCTTGTGCAGCGCAACCGCAATCGGAGCGCCCTCGGATGGAAAGTAGCGGACGGTCGCCATACCTCGGAAAAGACTAGCAGAAACGCTCGGGCGACAGACGGAGAGAGGAGAGATTTTACCGCGACGACGCGAAGGGCGAGAAGAGCAGGAGAATTTGGGGCCTCACGCGAGCAGCGCAGCGCGGCCCAAGCCGTCGCGGCGCGCGGGTTCCAATCCCCGGAGGAACTCATATGCGCCACTCAATCTGCACGTGCTCGGTCGCTGTCGCCGCTTTCGTGATGACCCTGAACGCTCCCGCGCTCGCGCAAGGCCTTCGGCAATCCGTGCCCGCTCGCGCTCACGACGGCGACCAATTCTATCCCTTCGATGACGATCTGCTCACGGCCGGCGCGGGCAGCCCCTATGGGGACACGTTGAAAGTGCGTCCGCCACCCAAGCGCGTGCTCTTGATCCGACCACGCACGACCTTCGTGCAAGAGATGCTCAAATCGGTGGAAGATATCTGAGGCGCGGCGCTCGAGCGCAACGCCTCGCGATTACTGCAGAGAGCCACCGAGCACGAGCCCCGCTCCGCCGCGCATGGGTGTCGGGATCAAATAGTCGATGCTCGCGAAGCGCGGGCCGAACTCGGAGCTCGCGCTGTCGGTGGTGTTCGCGCCGAGCAAACCACCGGCGAGGACTCCGAGCGACGTCGCGGTCCCGCTGAAGATCAGGCCGCGCTTGGCAGGCTGGCTGCTCCCCGCGTAAAACAGGTAGACGGGCAGCGACACCGCCATACCGACCGCCGCGCCGCCCCACATGTAGCCGACTCCGGTGTAGCTCGGAACGTATACCGTCGAGAGGCCCGCTGCCGCGGCTACACCGACGTTGAGGCCGATCAAACCGCCGAGCCCCGCGCTGTCGTTCGCGAGACCGTAGCCGATGCCCTTCGCGGAGCTGCCGTAGCCGAACATCGCACCGATGGCACTGCCCCAGACCGCCGCGCTCGACGTGAGCAAGCTGCTTTTGGGCGACGGCTCTTGCAAGTAACCGAGCGCGAAGCCGCCCGCGCCGCCGAGAGTCGCTCCGAGAGCCGTGGCACGCGACAGCCCACGAAAGCCCCAGGCTTCGTGCTTGTTCGCGCTCTCGAACTGATAGCTCGAGATGCCGATCCCCTCCGCGGCGCCGATCACCATGCCGCTGGCGATGGCGCCGGGCATTCCGCGCGGCATCTTCGGATTGTCGAGCAAAAATACGCCAACCGGCGCAGCGACACCGAGAATGGCTGGCGCGATTAGAAACACGCCCGGGTCTTTGATGTGCGCTTCACTGCCGAACCAAACTCCGAGACCGACGCCATAGACCGCGGCAGTCGTGTAGAGCACGGTGATTTCGGACCCCGAGCGCGCGTTCGAGCTCGACTGCGGCGGCACGTACGGCTGCGCGTAACCCGGCTGGGCGGGGTACGGCTGCGCGGGATACTGCCCCGGATAGGGCTGCTGCGGATATTGTGGGTACGGTTGCTGAGGATAGGGCTGCTGCGGGGGAAACTGCTGAGGCGGAAATGGCTGCTGCGGGGGCGGTTGTTGCGGCAGCGGCTGAGGTGGCGGAAACTGCGCCGAGGCGTTGCTGGCCACGAGCAGCGAGGTAGCCGCGACGAGAACGCCCACGCGCCGCGACATCACCACTCCCTCCCGAGGGGACGCGCCAGTACGTCGTGCACCGCGTCGAGCACGGGCTTGTTTTCGAACAGCACTCGGTAGACCTCGTTGGAAATCGGCAGCTCGACCTGCAGCTGCGCCGCCAAATGATACGCGCTTTCGGCCGTGACTACTCCCTCGGCCACGTGACCGAGCTCGCCGAGCGCGGCCGTGAGACTCTTTCCTTGCGCGAGCTCGAACCCGACCGTGCGATTCCGGCTCAGATCGGCGCTGCACGTGAGCACGAGGTCACCGAGCCCGGCCAGGCCCGCCAGAGTGAGCGCGTGACCGCCTTTAGCGAGCGCCAACCGCGCCATTTCTGCCAGCCCGCGCGTGATCAGCGCGGCCCGCGCGTTGTGCCCGAGGCCCAGCCCGTCGCACGCGCCCGCGGCGATCGCGATCACGTTCTTGAGCGCGCCGCCCACCTGGACGCCGATCGGATCGTGCCCTGTGTAAACGCGCAGACGCTCCGTGGATAGCCGCTGCTGAAGCTCGCTACAAAGCGCGCTCGAGCGCCCGGCGAGCACCAAGCTCGTGGGTAGCCCGCGCGCTACTTCCTTCGCGAAGCTCGGTCCGGAGAGCACGAGCGTGCGCGCTGCGGCGTCTTCCCCGAGCACATCCGCGACCACCTCGCTGAGCAACATGGTCGTACCCGGCTCGATGCCCTTGGTGGCGATCACGAGTGAGGCGTCAGGCTCGAGCGCTGCGCGTGCCTGCTCGAGCGTGGCGCGCACGCCGGCCGTGGGCACGACGACCAGCACCGTCCGAGCACCACGGAGCGCGCGCGAGAGATCGGCCGTGGGCTCAATCGCGGGTGACAGCGGAAAGCCGGGAAAGAACGCGGCATTTTCGCGGTCACGCAGCAGAGCTTGCGCGTGCTCGTTCTGCCAAGTCCAAAGCGCCACGGGTTCGCGTTCGGCAAGCACGCGCGAGAGCGCGGTCCCCCAAGCGCCGGCACCTAGCACTGCGATCGCGGTTTCTGCCACGAGCCACACGTTTTGTCGCAATGCGCCGCGCTGTCAACCGGTGTTATGCTGCCGGCGCATGCGTCGTCTCGGCTCGTCGTTTCTGTGCGGCTCAGCGCTCGTCACCGGCATGGCTCTCAGCAGCGGCTGCTCGCGCGACGCGCTCGGCTCGCGGGCCCTTTCGATCGTCGGTGCCGGGGTCACCAACGATCCGTCGAACCGCACGCTCCGCTTCGATGTGCTCAAATTCGGGCTCGATAGCTTCTGTCTGGAGATGCTCAAGGGCGGCGTACCGCTCAAGCTCGGCGACGACGAGCCCGTGCTCGGCCGGTTTTTCGCGGACTCCTGCCAAGCGCAAGTCGTCGACGACGAGGCGCACAAATCGTTCGTCGTGCAATACGCGGGTAAGGGTTATGCGTGGACCAATCTGAGCCAGCGCATTGCGTTTTCGTCGCGCGGCGTGATCGAATACGACACTGATTTTCAGCTGGGCGACGGCGCGATGTACGTGTACTTCCGTCCGAAAACGATCGACGGCGCTGGCTTTCAAACCACCTTCGTCGAGTCGACCCTCGCGCAGAGCGGACTCGCCCTGAGCGGCACGAACCCGGACGAACTCGGCCGACACATCGTCGAGAGCCAGCTGCACCGCGGTTTCACCGTGATTCGTTACAACAAGGACGGCGAGACGGATTTCGCGGAAGGCCTCGTGCCGACGGGCGAACACCCCTTCAAGCCGTTCAACGTGCAGACGTCGAAGCACGTGCTCGCGGACGAGCGCACCGAAGTGCACACCGGGCAGCAGGACTACATCGGTGCGTTCGAGGTCAAGGACAGCGGCCAGGCCATTTATCTGTCGGCCTCGCTCGACGGCGCGGCGAACGCGGACATCCTGGTGATCCCGAAGCCGCTCGGCGACACCATGCTCGCCAAGTACTTGCTCGGTCCGGGTGGCGCGCCGCTGCCGTCACCCGCGCTGCTCGACGAGACCATCCAGCAGAGCACGGGGGATGCTCTGTGGCAGCGCTACGTCAACGTGGAGCCGGGCAGCTACTACGTGGTCGTCGACAATACGGCTCAGGCTGGCCACTCGGCTCCCAGCTCGACCACACAGGACGACGCGGCCGCCAAGCTGGATTACCTGGTCCTCGTCGGTCCCCGGCCGTAGGCCTGCCACCGCCACGGAATAACTTCGGGTAGGGCACGGTTGCTCGTTGGCAAGCTGGAAGGTAGAACGGCCCGGCCCTCGAGAGCCATGACCCCGCCACTTTCAACGATGAGCACGAGGGCGCGATCGCTGCCGTGAACGCAAAGCTCGCGCGCTACGTGTTTTGGCCGCTGTGGTTCGTGGTCGTGCCGTTCCTGTTGTGCGTGCTCACGGTCTGGCTCGTGCGCCCGAGCCAGGATTTCACGCCGGTGTCCCTGTACGAGCGCTTCCAGTGGCTCGTGAAGGAGCAGCAGGTCCCCGCCTACATTCTGTTCTTCACCGTCTACGAGATGGTGCTCTACAGCTATCGCCACTCGTTGCCGTTCGTCGGCGGACCGGGCGGCAGCGGCCGTACCGACGTCCCGAAATCGATGCGCATGGACTTCGAACAAGCGATGCATCTGCTCGACGAAGCAGAACGCATCCTGCGCAAGAACCGCGCGCGCATCGAACGGGATCTGCCCGTGGCCGCGCGCGACGAACTGCGCGAGGCGCTGGACGAGCTGCGCGGCGCGCTCGGCGCCGAGCCGTTCGAGCCCGGCCCATTCGCCGCCGCGCACGAGCGCGCCGCGACCCTGGTCTCGCGCCGGCTCGGCCCCTGGCAAAAAGGCGAATTTCGCGAGTACGTCGAGTCGATCGCGGTGGCCGTGGGCGTGGCTCTCCTGTTGCGGGCGTTCGTGGTGGAAGCCTTCAAAATCCCCAGCGGATCCATGCTGCCCACGCTGCAGATCCAGGACCACATCTTCGTCAACAAGCTCGCCTACGGGCCCGTGATCCCTATCCTCGGCACGCGCATTTTCAGCAATCTGCCGCCCCAGCGCGGCGACGTGATGGTCTTCGAGTACCCGGATCCGAATCCGAACAACGAGCGCCAAGATTTCATCAAGCGCGTGATCGCACTCGAGGGCGACACGCTACGCGTCGAGAACGGGCACCCGATCATCAACGGCTGGCCCGTGCCAAACTGCCGGATCGGCGATTACGAGTACCACGAGGGTACGGAGTCGATGCTCAAGCGCAGCGAGCTCTACATGGAGTTCCTCGGCAAGTACGCGTACATCACGCAATTCGAGACCGACCGCGGCGAAGACGGACCGCAAGGACCGTACGTCGTGAAGCCCGGCGAAACCTGGGTGCTCGGCGACAATCGCAACAACAGCAGCGATTCGCGCGCCTGGAATAGTGGGCGCGGCGGCGGCGTGCCCGACGCCAACATCAAGGGTCGCGCGATGTTCGTCTGGCTCAGCTTCGGCAGCGACGGCAACGTCACCTGGGATCGCTTGGCGACCAACGTGCTCGGCCGCCCACGCCTGCCCAAAGGCGCGTCGCCAGAACTCCTGGCCAGCATCGACAAGTGCTTGCGGGAACGGCCCGCACCCGGCGCCACGTTACCGCCGCCGCCGCCCGGACGCTGACGCTCCTATTGCATGCGGCGCACGCCGGATTCCGTGCGTTTGGGTACGTCGCGCACCGCCGACGGTTCACTCGCTGCAGGCCCGGGCGCCGGGCAGGGATCGCTGGGATCGCGGCGCTGCTCGGTCTCGAAGAGGCCGGCTAGCAAAATGCCGAGAGAGTGAAGGATCCGTTCAGCCATGTCACCGCTGTCATACGGCCCCCTGGCGGAGCCTCTTCCCCGGGCCCGAGAACGTGGCGCTCTTTGCGACGAACTCGCTTAGAACAAAGCTCACTCCGAAAGTCGCGAAATTCTCGAGAAAATCTCAAATTTCAAGCAGTAGTGTTAGAGCGCGCCGCTTCCCGCTGCTCGAGCGCTGTCTCTCAGCTGCCGCGCTTGACGCGCCAAGTAGAAGCACGCGGCGAGCGACGCCCACCACAGCACATCAACGCTGAAGCCGATGCGCGGGTAGTAGATCGGGCTCATCGCATGATGCTTCAGGTACCAGATGAAGCCAAAATGAAAGACCTCGCGGAAAAAGCTGCCGTAGCTGCCGATAGCGTAGGCGCGTGCCGCGGCGCGTTGCCAGCGCTCGAAATCTTCCTTACGAATTTCTGCGTGCTTGGCAGGATCGTGACTGTTGGCGTCGAGCTTTCGCAAGGTAAGCCAAACTCCGAGAATCACGGCCAGCGCGTCGAACGTATCCACAGCCGGCTCTGCCTACTCCGAGCAGGCCCCCTCGTCGAGGCCTTCGTTCGTCGCGCGCATCGCGGACGCCCGAACGGGCCGCGTGCGTCGCAGGGTCGTTGCCTCACGCGCAGCGACGCAGCAGCGGGAACCCCCAAAATTCAGGAGTTCGCGCCTTCGCGCTTCAAATCTCTCCCGGCGTTCAGAGGTACTTGTTGACGAGATTTTCGAGCGCTTCTTGCCGCCCTGAGCGGGGTTTTGGATCGAGGTTCTTTTCGAGAACCAGGTCCGAGAGTTGCTCGAGGTTCAGCTTGCCGCCCAGGATGCGCTCGCCGAGGTCTTGCTTCCAGCCGGCGTAGCGCTGGTCGATGACCTCACTGAGTTTGCCGTCTTGCACCATCTTTTCGGCGACGAGCAAGGCGCGAGCGAGCGTGTCCATGCCGCCGACGTGGGCGTGGAAGAGGTCTTCGGGGTCGATGCTCTGGCGGCGCAGCTTGGCGTCGAAGTTCATGCCGCCCGTCGTGAAGCCGCCGCCTTTCAGGATCGTATGCATGACGATCGCGATTTCCGCCACGTCGTTCGGGAACTGGTCGGTGTCCCAGCCGAGCAGCGTGTCGCCGCGGTTCATGTCGATACTGCCGAAAATGCCGTTCGCGAGTGCGTACGACACCTCATGCTGAAACGAGTGGCCCGAGAGGATCGCGTGGTTCGCCTCGATGTTGACGCGGTACTCTTTCTCGAGCCCGTAGCGCTGCAGAAAGGCGTGCACGGTCGCGCTGTCGTAGTCGTATTGATGCTTGGTGGGCTCTTTGGGCTTGGGTTCGATCAAGAGCAGCCCCTTGAAGCCGATCTTGTGCTTGTGCTCGGCGACCAGGCTCAAGAAGCGACCAAACTGATCGGCCTCGCGCTTCATGTCGGTATTGAGCAAGGTCTCGTAGCCTTCACGCCCGCCCCAGAGCACGTAGTTTTCGCCCTTCAGGCGATGCGTGAGCTCCAAGATCTTTTTCACCTGAGCCGCCGCGAAGGCGAACACTTCGGGATTCGGGTTGGTCGCCGCGCCGCTCATGTAGCGCGGATGGCTGAACAGGTTCGCCGTACCCCAGAGCAGACGCACCTTGGTGCGCGCCATTTCCCGCTCCGCGCTGTCGACTAGACGCTCGAGGATCTGGTGGCTCTCCTTGAGCGTGTTGCCTTCCGGCGCGATGTCGCGATCGTGGAAGGTGAAGAACGGCGCGCCGAGCTTCTCGAAGAATTCGAAGGCTACCTTGAGCTTGAGCTCCGCCATCTCGATCGCGTTGCCCGGTTTGAACCACGGGCGATCGAAGGTACCCGCGCCGAACACGTCCGAGCCCGGCCACGCAAAGGTGTGCCAGTAACAGACGGCGCAGCGCAGTTGATCCTCCATGCGCTTGCCGAGCACGAGCCGATCCTTGTCGTAGTAACGAAAGGCGAGTGGCTCGTTGCTCTCGGGGCCGAGAAACCGGATTTTGCTTGTGCCTCGAAAAAACTCTTCGCTCATGGGAATGCCTCAATCTACCGCGAAGGCTGGGGTTCGGGTATTAATTAAGAAAGTTAAGGTATTCCTTGGGCGGCTGCAAGTCTTTCTCTGCTGGGTACTGAGCGAGTGCGCCGCGGGGCAACTCGACGGGCGTCAAAACCCGTGGCACACCGGCCCCGAACGAATGGACAGCGCGTCGTCGGCCGCCATTTCGCCCGTGCCCGTCACGCGCGCGGGCATTTCCCGTTTCGCGCGCTTTGCCTGGTGGGTGGTTGGCTACACGTTGCTCGTCATCTTGTTCGGCGCGGTCGTCCGCATCACCGGCTCAGGCGCGGGCTGTGGACAACACTGGCCGAGCTGCAATGGGCAAGTGCTGGAATTGCCGCACACGCTCAAGACTGCCATCGAATACTCACACCGCGCGACGAGCGAGCTCTCCGGCCTGGCCGTGCTCACGCTCCTGATCTGGGGATTCCGCGCGCACCCCGCGGGGCAAGGCGTGCGGTCGCCCGCGGTGGTTGCCGCCCTATTCATCGTGATTGAGGCGCTCGTAGGCCGCCACCTCGTGCGCCACGGCTTGGTCGTCAACGACGCCTCGGTGTCGCGAGCGATCGTGATGCCGCTTCACTTGGTGAGCACGTCGATCTTGATGGCGGCACTCGGGCTGTGCGCCTATCGCGCGAGCGTACCGCGCGTCCCGGGCGCGCGGCTACCGCCGAGAATCTTCTGGCTTTTTGCGTGCACGGCCGTGTGCGTCCTCTTCGTATCGGCGACCGGCGCGCTGACTGCGCTCGGCGACACGGTCTACCCCGTGCAAACCTCGGGTCTGTCCGCGCGTCTGCTGGAGGACCAGGGCACGAGCGCGCACTTCTTGCAGCGTCTACGCCTGATCCACCCGTTGATTGCGCTGCTCGGCGCGGGTCTCATGCTCCGGCTCGGGACCACGGCTCATCGCTTTGCGCAGGGCGGCGCGGCGCGCTTGCTCGGCCCCGCTTTAGCCGGGCTCGTGCTGATGCAGGTCCTGGCAGGCGTATTCAACGTGCTGCTCTCGGCGCCCGCGCACTTGCAGCTCTTGCACCTCACGCTCGCCAACCTGGCCTGGCTCGCGCTCGTGCTGCTGTTTGCCGCGGCGCGCGACTCGGGCGGCCGCGGCGAAGCCGACCAATTCACCCAATCCTGAACGCGCCTTCCACGCGTCATGGACGAGCGCTACGCTCCGCGCATGCAGATCATCGATCCGGCCACCGACCAGGTGCTCGATGAAGTGAGCGAAGATACCGGCGAAACGCTGACCAACAAGGCCGCGCGCGCTCTCGCTGGGCAGAAGCGCTGGGCCGCTTTGCCCTTCGCCGAACGCCACGCCACGCTCAAGCGCTTTCGCGACCTGTGCCTCAAGCGCGCCTCCCAGCTGGCGCTCACACTCACTTCGGAGGTCGGCAAGCCCGTTGCGCAAGCACGCAACGAGATCAAGGGCCTGCTCGCGCGTCTCGAATTTTTCCTCGAGCACACGGCGGCGGAGCTCGAGCCGGAGATCGTGCAGCAAACAGCCGAGCTCGAAGAGCGTATCGCCCACGAGCCACTCGGCGTGATCGCCAATATCTCGGCCTGGAACTACCCGTACTTCGTCGGCTCCAACGTGTTCGTGCCGGCGCTGTTAACCGGCAACGCGGTCTTGTACAAGCCGAGCGAATTTGCGACGCTCACCGGGCTCGCGATTGCGCGCACCCTACACGACGCAGGAGTGCCGGAAGACGTGTTCACGCCGGTGCTCGGCGGCGGCGCGATCGGCGAGGCGCTATTGGATCAGCCCATTTCCGGCGTCTTTTTCACAGGTTCGTACAACACGGGTCGTCAGATTGCGATCCGCGTCGCGCCACGCTTGCTCAAGACTCAACTCGAGCTCGGCGGCAAGGACCCCGTCTACGTCGCCAACGACGTGGACGTCGCTGCCGTCGCCGCTGGCGTGGCCGACGGCGCCTTTTACAATACCGGGCAGAGTTGCTGCGCGGTCGAGCGGGTCTACGTGCACGAAGAGATCTGGGAGGCGTTCCTGGACGGCTTCTTGAGCGCGGCGCGCGGCTTCGTGCTCGGCGATCCGCGTGATCCGAAGACGTACATCGGTGCGCTCGCTCGGCGCCGGCCGGCGCTCGAGCTCTTGCAAGCGCAGACGGACGACGCGCTCGGCAAGGGCGCGAAGCTCGAGCTCGGCGGCAAGCGCGCGGACCGACCCGGTTGGTTCTTCGAACCCACGGTGTTCACGAACGTCAGCCACGAGATGCGCCTGATGCGCGAAGAAAGCTTCGGGCCGATCATCGGATTGATGAAGGTCGGCTCGGACGAACAGGCGCTCGAGCTGATGACCGACACCGACTACGGGCTCACCGCGGCCGTCTACACCCGTGAACGCGCGCGCGCCGAACGGCTACTTTCCGCGATTCCCGTGGGCTCCGCGTACTGGAACTGCTGCGATCGCGTGAGCCCCAAGCTGCCCTGGTCGGGGCGCAAACACTCGGGCATCGGCGCCACGCTCTCCACGTACGGCATCGAGACGTTCACGCAGCCGAAAGCCTGGCATCTGAAGAACGGGCTCTAGGGTCTCGCTTCCGGTTGGTCGTGCCAGGGTGGACCGATCTCCACGAGGTCCAGCTGAAAGTCGCCGGCGCGCTTGGACCAAGTCGTGCTGACGCGCCGCATGTCCTTGAGCTCGGTGAGCCCTCTGCTGACGAGGGTACAAATCGTGGTGGCGCGAGCCGCCGAGTGCTCGGCGTGCACGGTGCTGTCGCCGAGCGTGATTTGCACGTGGGGCGAGCCAGCCAGCGCGTCGTGAACGGCGCGGCTCACCGCCGCTGGGCCGTCCAGGTCGACGCCGCTGTCGGGCACGCGCACGACTAGATCGGGCGCGGCGTGCGCGGCAAACCAGCTGGCGAGCTCCGCTTGGCCAGCGGCGTCTCCAGCGCGCGGCAACGTGACGGCGAGTTCGCGCAAGTGGCCGACGATGCGCGCCTCGTCGTTCGGCCACAGCTCGAGCCCGGCGAATCCCGCCAGAACGAGCAAGGATAGAGCGAGCCAGCGATAACGAGCCACGCAGTGACGCTAGCGTCCCACCTGCGAGATGCCTACGACAAATCGGCCAAACTCTGCGCGCAATCTGGCGCGAACGAGTTTTTTTCGAGTAGCTTTTCGCTCCACGCTTGGCAGCCCCCGTCGTCGACTATCTGCGCATCACGGCCTTCATCGCCTTGCCGATCGTGTTCGGCGCCTGGCTCGAGCGTCGGGGCGTAACTCGACGCCGCTCGCAACAGCTGTTCGGCTTCGCTTTCTACGGCTGTCAAACCAGCGCCGCGGTGCTCGCGATTTGGGTGGGGCGCCTGACGGGCGCGGCGCGCCTACTCCCACTGCTCACGCTGTCGGGCTGGCTCGCCAGCGCGCTCCTGGCTTGGTTCATCAGCCGCGGATTGTCCCACCCGCCGCGTGAGCGCGGCGCGTTCATCGCCTGCCTCAGCATGAGCAACAACGGCTTTACGATGCTCGGCTTCGTAGCGCTCGCCCTGTTCGGCGAGCAAGGCTTGGCGCAAGCCGCATACGCGCAGCTGCTCTACACGCCCTTTTTCCTACTGGTCTGCTTTCCGATCGGGCGCCACTATGGGCAGCGGCAGCCGGGCGTTTTCCGTAGCGCGGCTGCTTGCGCAAAACGCGCTCGATCCGCGGGTCTGGCTGCCACTCTTGGCGATGGCCGTCGGACTCACACTCAACTTCTGCCACGTGCAGCGCCCCCCGATCGCGGCCACGCTGACGCGGCTCTTGATCTACGCGGGCACGCTCGCGAGCAGCGTTGCGATCGGCCTGCTCATGAGCGGTTTTCGTCTGCGCCGCTATTGGCGAGAAAATGCCGCGTCATTTTTGCATCGCTCGACGCTCTTTCCGTTGCTCTATTTTGCGCTCGCCAAGTTATTTCGACTCAATCCGCTCGACACGAAAATTCTCGTTTTATACGGGCTCGTACCGAGCGCGTTGCTCGCCAACCTGCTCGCCGTGCTGTTCGAGCTGGACATCGAGCTGACACTCTCCGTGTTCATCGTCAGCACGGCACTATTTCTGCTGCTCGTGTTGCCGATCTTTGGCTTCGTCGTACGGGCCTGACCGGCGCCGTACGGCTCACTACGGCGCGGCGAGTGAGCCGTGCTCGGCGACCGCGAGCGGCACTGGCCGAGTTCGTGGCTTACCTGAGAGCGGAAAGCGAAGGCGGAAGGTCGTCCCTTCGCCAAGTTTCGTCTCGAACGTGACGTCACCGCCGTGCTTCTTCACCGTATTCCAGACCAGTGCGAGCCCTTGGCCGGTGCCCTTTCCAACCTCTTTGGTCGTGAAGAACGGCTCGAAGATGCGAGCCCGCGCGGCCTCCGGGATACCGGTTCCCGTGTCGCGAACGGAAACGATCACGTCGTCCTCGTCCAGCGCAGTCTCCACGAAAATAGTACCCCGTCGTGAGCTACCTCGGACAGCATCCGTGATGGCGTGGGCGGCGTTGACGATCAGGTTCAACACCGCCTGATTCAGATCATTGATGTAACAGGTGACGAGCGGCAGGTTCGCCAGACTGGTCTCCACGTCGGCCACGTATTTGTATTCGTTGCGCGCGATCGTGAGCGTGTTCGAGATGGCGCGGTTCAAATCGACGGCGGCCATTTCTCGCTGCGCGGGGTGAGCAAACTCCTTCATGGAGCGCACGATCGTGCTGACGCGCTCCAGACCGTCGAGGCAAGTCTCGAACGCGAGCGGTACGTTCTCGGTCAAGTAGGGGAGATCCGCGTTCTGCTCCGCGGCGGCCGCCTGCTCGGCCGCAGCGCTGAGTTCGGCCGTGGCGGGGGCCGCCTGCACGAGCCGTTCGACCGCTTGCAGTTTCGAAAGCACGTCGAACAGGTCGCGCGCTGCATCGCGCAGAAAGGTCGTGTTGTCGTTCACGAATTGAATCGGAGTGTTGATCTCGTGGGCGATACCCGCTGCCAGCGTCCCGACCGACACCATTCTCTGCGCCGCCACGTTCTCGGCCTGCGTTCGCTTGAGCTCCGTCACGTCTTGCGAGATGACCACCACGCCGGAAATCTGGTCCCCGCTGTGCATTGCGCCGAAGTTTGCCGCATACCAACGCTCGCCACCGCTCTGCGACATGTCGCGATACTCGAGCGTGTCTTGCGCGCCGGTCTCGAGCACCGACTTCATGCGCTGAGAAAACAGCTCGCGTGCGTCGGGGCCCACGTGGTCGAGCACGTTCGTGCCGACTCGGTCCACGAGCGGCAGCGCCTTGCGGTTGGCGAACTCGATCTTGCCTTGTCGGTCGACGGCTAGAATGAAACCTGGAGCACACTGCAGCACCGCGTCGAGTTGCTCCTGCGCGCTCGCCAGCTCTTGCACGGCGGACTCGAGCCGGCGTTTGTGCCCCTCCGCTTCGTCGCGACGCTGTCGCGCTTCGCCGACACTCCTGCCGAGTTGTCCGGCAACCATCGAGACCAGGAGCCCCGTCATCGTCACGCCCACGGCGTCTTTGACGGACAGCAACTCGATGCCTCCTGTGCCCAGGTACTCGGCGAGCAGAATCGAGCCTCCGAACAGGACGGCGATGATCTGCCCCGCGAATGCCCGACTCGTCAGGCACCCCCACAGCACGCCTTGTCCCACTACCAGCACTTGAGCCGGAAACTCAAAATGGTCGAAGTCGCCGCTCGGGGTCGCATACAGGAGCATCGCGATGGGCATCATCACGACGCAACGTATGATTTCCCGCGCAACGGCGTTGGCGTGCCTGCCTACCCGACTGAGCGCGACGTTGAACGCCGGAATCGACCAGATCAAGAGTGCCGTCGTGGCGGTCGCCCTGCCCTTCGCAGCCGCGAACGTGGCGACCAACGAGAGGGCGATCGTGATCGCGCCCAACACGACGTCGCACAGCCTCAGGATGTCCAGCTGATCTTCGAGCAGTTCGCCACTAGAAACCGACCGCGCGCGGCCGCCGGGTCGCGCGCGTAGCGACGCAGAATCGGCTTGGGTCGGAACCATCACCGTCTCAGACGGCCGGCGCGGCGCGTACCTTAGGCAAACGCCGGAAATCCAGCGGCGCTCGCCGACCAACGACACGCGCGCGCCGCTGACTCGCGCTCAGAGCGGCTTGTACGCCGGCGCGAACACCGCATGGGTCGGCAAAATCTCGACCTTCGGCCCGCCCTGGATGCCGACTTTCTGTACGCCCGGCAGCAAGCGCTGCTCGAGAAAGTGATTGAAATCCTCCGCGCTCGACCACACGTCCGTCACGCGGATGCCCTGCGGCGAAAAGGCTGCGACGTGAAACATTGCGCCCTTGGGCTTGTCGCCTTCCCAATTCACCACGCCGTGGAGTTGGTCATATTGCGCTCGGGTCACACCTTCCCAGGTCATGTTCATTACGATCGGCATGTTTTGCTCCAGTTGAATGAGCCAAGGGCTCGACGCTAGGGTACGAGCCGGCTGCTGCTTTGGATCGCCGCTCGACAGCCGATTCCTCAATGTCGGCGCGGCTGCAAGAGTTTGGCGATCAGGCCCGTCCAGCCCGTCTGATGAGACGCGCCGATCCCGCGCCCACTGTCGCCGTGGAAGTACTCGTAAAACGGAATGTAGTCGCGAAAGTGAGGGTCGTTTTGTAGGAGCCGGTTGTCACCGAAGACGGCGCGGCGACCGGACGCATCGCGCAGAAAAATGTGCGTCAACCGCTCGGTGAGGTGTGCGGCCACCTGCTCGAGCGTCAGAAAATTTCCGGAGCGCGTCGGGCATTCGATTTTGAAATCATCACCGTAGTAGTGGTGAAACTTCTGTAACGACTCGATGATTAGAAAATTCGTGGGAAACCAGATCGGCCCTCGCCAGTTGGAATTGCCGCCGAACAAGCCGGACTCCGACTCACCCGGCGAGTACGCCACCGTAAAGCGTTGGCCGGCCACGTCGAGGACGTAAGGTGTTTCGCGATGATGTCGCGACAACCCACGCACGCCGTAGTTCGATAAGAATTCGTCTTCGTCGAGCGCTCGTAGGAGCAACTTTTTCATCCGGTGCCCGCGCAAGAGTGAGAGCAGCTTGCGGTCTGCGGTCGCCGGGTCCGTCCAGCGCGAGACGAGCTTGGCCAAATCCGGTCGGTAATCGAGGAACCAGCTCAGACGGCCGGCAAACCCCTTCAGCTCTTGCGTGATCTCCGGATCGAGCACCTCCACCGCAAACAGCGGAATGAGCCCGACCAGCGAGCGAATGCGGAGCGGGATCGGGTGCTCACCCGGAATATTGAGGACGTCGTAGTAGAACTTGTCCGCGTCGTCCCATAGCCCGACTTCTTCACCGATTTTGGTCATCGCTTCCGCGATGTGCAAAAAGTGCTCGAAGAACTTGCTGGCGATGTCCTCGTATACGTCGTCGTGTTTGGCGAGCTCGAGCGCGATGCGCATCAAGTTCAGGCTGTACATCGCCATCCAGGCCGTGCCGTCGGATTGATTGATGTAGCCGCCGGTCGGTAGCGGCTTGCTGCGATCGAACACGCCGATGTTGTCGAGCCCGAGAAAGCCACCCTGAAAGATATTGCGGCCCTCGGTGTCCTTGCGGTTCACCCACCAGGTGAAGTTGAGCATCAGCTTGTGGAATATGCGCTCGAGGAACTTCAGATCCCCCTCGTCTCCGCGCTGGTTGCGATCCATTTGAAACACGCGCCAGGCCGCCCAGGCGTGCACCGGCGGATTCACGTCCCCGAACGCCCACTCGTAAGCCGGTAATTGTCCGTTCGGGTGCATGTACCACTCGCGCGCGAGCAGCACGAGCTGGCTCTTGGCGAAATCCGCGTCGACCAGCGCGAGCGGTATGCAATGAAACGCGAGATCCCACGCCGCATACCAGGGGTATTCCCACTTGTCCGGCATGGAAATGACGTCTTCGTTCGTCAAGTGATCCCAGTCCGCGTTGCGACCGTGCTTGCGCGCCGCGGGTGGCGGCGGTTGCAGTTCGTCGCCCGCGAGCCACTGCCGCACGTCATAGAAGTACGTTTGCTTCGACCAGATCATGCCGGCCAGCGCCTGGCGTTGCACGAGGCGCGCGTCCTGGTTTTCGATGCCGGCTTGTAGCTCGGCGTAAAACGCGTCCGCTTCCGCGATGCACTCGGCGAAATGTTGCTCGAAGTCGCTGAACGGTTCGGCTTTGACTTCAGGACTGAGGCGCAGCCAGACCTCCGCGTGTCCGCCTGCTTCGACGCGCAACGGGAAATGCAGCGCGGCTTTGGTGCCGCGCTGCTCGGGGCAAACCACGCTCTTGTTGCCGTACACGACGTAGTCGTGAAAGGCGTCTTTCGGATACGGGCAGGGACCCGGCATGCCGAATACGCGCTGAAAGTTGGTCTCGTTCTCGCAGAACAAAAGCTCGGGTTCACCCTGGAAATGCAGATGAAAGCTCTTGAGCTCGTGGTGCGATAACTCGATACGTGAACCTGCGCGCCACAAGCTCGGCTTGGGCGTATCCCGCTGCCAAGACCAGCTGTTGCGGAAGAAAATCTGCGGCAAAAGCCGCAAATTGGCTGCCTCGGGCCCGCGGTTCTCGACGCGAATGCGGATCAGCGTGTCGTTCGGATCGAGCTTTCCGTACTCGACGAATACGTCGAAGTAACGGCCGTCATCGAACACGCCCGTGTCGATCAGCTCGAACTCGGGTTGATCGCGTCCGCGCCGGCGCTGCTCCTCCACGAGCCGCGCGTAGGGATACTCAGCCTGAGGGTACTTGTAGAGCATCTTCAAGTACGAGTGCGTGGGCGTAGCGTCGAGGTAGAAATATTGCTCTTTGACGTCTTCGCCGTGGTTGCCTTCTTCGTTGGCCAACCCGAACAAACGCTCTTTCAGGATCGGATCCCGTTCGTTCCAAAGCGCGACGGAGAAGCACACGCGCTGCCGGTGATCGCTGTAACCCGCGATGCCGTCTTCGCCCCAGCGGTAGGCGCGGCTGCGCGCGTGATCGTGCGGAAAGTAGCGCCAGGCTTCGCCGAACTCGCTGTAGTCCTCGCGCACCGTGCCCCATTGCCGTTCGCTCAAGTACGGTCCGAAGCGCCGCCAGGGTGAGTTGTAGGCAGGGTTTGCAGCGAGGCGCCGAGCTTCAGTCGATTGCCGGCGCGGCGCGACACTCTTCATTCCGCCATTACTAACACCTCGCGGCCGACGACCCGAACCGGCCGCCGCCGCGCTGAATTTCCAGTCAATTCACGGCCGCAGCCGGAGCTGTCACGGCTCAAGCCACCGCCACGCCCAAGCGACGTCGCAGCTCGCCGTACGAGCGGCTCACCGAGAACGAGAGCAGCTCGGCGCGCTGGGCCTTCGCGTCTTGCAGCGTGCCGAAGCGAAAGCGCTCCGCGAGCGGCACCGCAATCTCCACCGAGCCGCACGCGAGTAGCCCCGCGCGCAGCGACGCGAGCTCGACACGGCGCTGGTAGGCGCGCATGCGTGTGGTCGGGTCGACGTCAGGTTGACGGAGCACCAGGGCTTTGACGTGATCGAGGTGAGCACCGCGCAGATGTTTTTTGAGCCCAGACGCGAAGCGTTTCGCATCGCCTTCGAGCGCGCGCATTTGTACACGCGGCGAGCCGCCCACCGCCAGCACGGCGGACAGCAACGCGGACAGGTCGGCGAGCGCCGGGAAGAACACCAAGAGCTCGTGGTCCGGTCGATATTGCACGAGGTGCCGACCCCACAAGAAGGCCAGCTGCGGCAAGCCGAGCCCGCTGCCGACCGAACGACTCGCCACGCTCGCCGCGCTGCGCATCGGCACAGCGCTCAGATCGCCCGGAGCCTCCGGCATCACGTACAGTTCCGGCGTCTTGACGCCGAGCAGCCGCGCCGTCCAGACCAGTGTCTTGGCCAGCGTGGTCGTGCTCTTTTGCGGATCTTGCAGCGCGCTCGGATCGAGCTCGATCGACTTGTGGCGCTTCTGCGCGGCGGCCAGGCCGACCTCGAGCGCCGCCTCGCGCATGGCGAAGATCAGTTGCGTGAGCGGCTCGTCCTTGTCCGGATAGAGATGGCCTTCGAGCCAATCGGTCTCGCGCAGACTCGTGCGTGCGGCGAGCAAGCCCTCGGGGCGATGTTGGCTGGCGACCAGCGATTCATTGATGTCGGCTTCACCGAGGAAATCGAGCGCGTTGGCGGCGTTCCAGGCCGCGTCACTATCGCCGTTGCGCTCGAAGACCGAGAGCGCGAGCCGGAGCGCGGCCGGCGCGGGCTCGGCGACAATCGCCGCGCGCGCTTGTTCCGCGGCCTTTTCGACATCACCCTGCTGCACGAACAGCGTGGTCAGATCGTTTTGCAGCGCGCGATTGCTCGGGTCGAGCCGTGCCAGGCGGGCCATAGCGAGCGCGGCGCGACGCTCATCGCGCAGCTCATCACGACACAAATCGGCGAGCTGCTGCGCGAGCGCGCGAGCCAGCTCGGCGTCCGCTACACGCTCGAGGCAATATTCGAAGATCTGCGCGAGGCGCGCGAATTGCCGGCGCCCGCCGAGCAGCTGCTCCAGGCGTCCGAGAGCGTCCACGTCGGCCGGCGCAAAATGTAGCGCCTCCTCATAGAGAGCGAGCGCGCGGGACTCATCGCCGAGCACTTCCTGCGCCGAAACGCCCGCCGCTACCAGCTGAGCCGCGGCGAGGCTGGGGTCGGGGAGCGCGTGCGCCAAGCGACGGCGCGTGTCGAGCGCAGCAACGTGCTCGCCGGCGCTGAGCTGGAGCGACAGCAAGCGCTCCTGCGCGAGCAGAGCCTTGGGATCGACGGCCGCCCAGCGGGCGAGCCAGGCGCGCGCGCGTTCCGCATTGCCGAGCTCGAGGTACAGCTCGGTCACGCCGTCGAGCGACGCCGTATGATCGGGATCGATCGCGAGTGCAGCCTCGTAGTACGCCGCGGCGTCCTCGCGTCGCGCGACGGTTCGCAGCGCGGAGGCGATCTTCGCGTACAGCGTCAGGTGATCCGGACCCGGCTTTTCGCTCAGAAACGCGCGCGCGCCCTCGTATTGGCCGAGCGCCGCGTCGAACTGCCGGCGCTCGGCCTGCCGATCGCCGGCCGCGATCAGCCCGGCGAAGGTCGGCGCGGCGCCGAACGGCGCGTCGAAAGCGCCGAGCGCGTCGCCCGCGCCCGCAGCATAGGCCATCGATTCGGCGGCCGCCGGCGGCACGAGCCACAGATCCCGCGCGCCCGCGAAATAGCCAGCGGCCGGAATGTCTTCGAACAGCTCCTGCTCGGCGCGCATCGCCTCGAACAAGCCGCGCGCACTGACGCCGACTCCGGGCGGCTGCCAATCGAGCACGAGCTGCCAGAGGTGCGTGAACGCCGACGGCTCCGCGACGTTCAGGCGCGCACTCGGCCGCGCTGAGATGATCGCGTTGGTCTTCGAGCGGGCACCCGTCAGACCGCTACCGAGGGCCTGCACGAAATCCTCCGGGGTGTGGGGCGAGTCGCGGGGCACGACCACGTCGAGCACGACGAGCGACTCCGGAGCGGACACTTCCAGGATGCGCGACAGTCGCTTGAGTGAAAGCGTCGAGACTCGATCACCGTCGAGCAACAGCGCGGCGCCGCGCTCTTCATCGAGCAGCGCGTAGCCCGAGAAATAGATCAGCAGACTGTCGAGCGGCCGGGACTGCTGCGCGATCAGTTGCTCGATGCCCTCCGCCAAGCCGCGCAGGGCCGGAAACGCGTGCACCAAGTAGCCCGTATCCCGCTGCGCCAAGCGCAAGCTGACCACCTCCAGGTCGAGATCGGCTCCGGGCAGGCGATCGAGGCCGGGATTCTGGTCGTAGGCAGACGCGATGCAGATCGCTAGACGCATGAGGCGAACGAAGAGCAGGCGTTGGGGTGTCCGTGCAGGTAACTCATCCGACGTAGGTCGCAGCGCGGGGACGCATTCAAATCCGGCTAATTGATGTCGGAAAAACCGCCGCCCGCAAGCCCCTTCAAGTAACAAGGTACAATTCCAGCTAAGACATGTCGCTCGAACGCATTCGTTCGCTATTGGGCCGATTCCGTAGCCGCTTGGGACAAGCCGCGCCGCCCACCCAGACGGGTGATAGCGAACTCGCCCCGACGCTGACTCGCGAGCTCCTGGAGTCGATGTTGCTCGCCCGTCACCTCGACGCGGCCGCCCACGAGCTCCGCGCACTCGGCCACGGGCACTACACGATCTGCAGCAGCGGGCACGAAGCGAACGTCGTGCTCGGGCGGCTCACGCGAACGAGCGACCCAAGCCTCGTTCATTACCGTAGCGCGGCGCTGCAGATCGAGCGCGCGCGCGGCGTGTCGGGGATCGATCCCGTGCGTGACATTGCGCTCTCCCTCGTGGCCGGCCGCGACGAGCCCGCGAGTGGCGGGCGCCACAAAGTCTTCGGTCACAAGGCGCTCGGCATCATTCCACAGACCAGCACGATTGCATCCCACCTGCCGCGCGCGCTCGGCCTCGCGTTTGCGCTCGAGCGGAGCGCGCGACTCTCAACGTTGGGCCAGGGTGTCGATCACGCACGAGCGCCGGACGCGATCGTGCTCGCGAGCTTCGGCGACGCCAGCGTCAATCACAGCACCGCCCAAGGCGCTTTCAACGCGATCAGCCTGATTTCACACCAAAATTTGCCGCTGCCCCTGCTGTGCGTGTGTGAAGACAATGGGCTCGGCATCAGCGTACGTACGCCGCCCGGCTGGCTCGCCGAGCGCTTCGCGGCGATGCCGCACTTTCGCGTGCTCGCGTGCGACGGCGCGCGACTCGCCGAAACCTACCGAATCGCCGAGAGCGCCGTAGAATACGTGCGCAGAGCGCGGCGCCCCGCGCTGCTGTACCTGCGTTGCGAGCGTTTGCTCGGACACGCCGGCAGCGACGTCGACAGCGCCTATCGCTCGCCGCAGGAGATCGAGGCCGCGCTCGAGCGCGATCCGGTGCTGTGTGCCGCGCTCGCAGCGATCGCGACGGGCGCGCTCAGCGCGCGTGAAATCCTCGAGCTCGATCAGCGGGCCGCCGAGCGTGTCCAGACAGAGAGCGAACGCGCCATACGCGCGCCCAAGCTCGAGAGCCGCGAACAGGTGATGGTCGCGCTCGAACGTCCCACGCCGAATGCCTTGCTGACCTCGGGCGAACGGCCGAGCGGCGGCGAGCCCATGACGCTCGCGCAAGGGATCAACAAGGCCCTGGCCGAGCTGCTCTCGAATGACCCCAAGGCGCTGATTTTCGGCGAGGACGTCGCGAAGAAGGGCGGCGTGTACGGCGTGACCAAGGGGCTGTTCGAGCGATTTGGCAAGCTGCGCGTCTGGAATACGTTGCTCGACGAGCAGACGATCCTCGGTACCGCACTCGGCGCGGCCACGCTCGGCTTGCTGCCGATCCCGGAGCTCCAGTACCTCGCCTACTTACACAACGCGGAGGACCAGCTGCGTGGAGAAGCTGCGACCATGCAGTTCTTTTCCAAGCGCGACTTCGAAAACCCGATGATCGTGCGCATCGCCGGGCTCGGCTATCAAAAGGGCTTTGGTGGACATTTTCACAACGACAACTCGCTCGGCGTGTTGCGTGACATCCCCGGCATCAACGTGGCGGTGCCGGCGCGCGCGGACGACGCACTCGCCCTCTATCGCACCGCGCATACGCTGTGCCGCGAGGCCGGCCGCGTGCTCGTGATGGTCGAGCCGATCGCGCTCTATCACCGGCGCGGATTGCTCGCCGAAGCAGACGCCCAGTGGCTCGCTGCCGATCCCGAAGGCAGCGCCGCGTTCGGGCGCGCTCGCGTCTACCACGCAGACGCCAGCGATCTGACGATCGTCAGCTACGGCAACGGGCTCTCGCTCAGCTTGGCAGCGGCCAAGCGTCTGGAGCGCGAGCGCGGCATCGCGGCGCGCGTCCTCGATTTACGGTGGATCGCGCCATTGCCGCTCGCGGACGTACTGACGCACGGAGCCGCCACGGGACGCGTGCTGGTCGTCGACGAGTGCCGGCGTTCGGGCAACGTCTCCGAAGCACTCGCCGCCGCCGTGCTCGACAGCGGCGCCAACCTGAAATTCAAGCGCGTCACCAGCGCCGACTCTTTCATTCCGCTCGGTGACGCCGCAAGCCTCGTCTTGCTCGGGGAAGACGAGATCGTGGCTGCGGCGATCGCGTTGTGTGCCTAGGGCTCTGCTCCAATAGCCAGCGTTGCTCGCCGCTAACTCACTCGCACGTCGCGCCGACCGCCGTCGCTTGACGCTTGAACGCCTCGTATTGCCTTTCACACAGTTGGTCGTTCAGCAGCGTGAATGCGTCGCAGTTGCCGGTGGCGTTGCGCGCGGGGGTGCGTGCGAGGATGGCGCGGCAGCAGGCTGCGGCCTTCGCGCAGGTCGGGGAGGCAACGCCGCCCGGGTTGAGCGCGCTCGCGATACCCGGTACGACGGTGGTCGCGGCGGTCTGCAGCGCCTCGACCTTTTCCGCGGCGGGTTTGTAAACGCCGAAGTACGCCCACAAGCCGCCCGCGACACCGAGCAACATGATCACACCGCAGCCGAGACCCACGAACAGGATCGCGTTGCTCTTTTTGGGGGGAGGTCCCGCCGGCGGCGTGGGCGCACCCGGGTAGCCGGGCTGCTGTGGATAACCCGGAGGAGGGCCGCCATAGCCGGGAGGAGGACCGCCGTAACCGGGCGGGCCTCCGTAACCTCCGGGCGGCGCGCCAGGCGGGGCTCCCGGTGGGTAACCGCCGCCGGGCGGGCCGTAGGGTCCGCCGCCTCCTCCGTATCCGCCAGGGCCTTGCTGCGACATCGTCCTTCGGCCGTATCACGGCCTGCAATCGCCCAGCAAGCCCGGGCAAAAGACGCCGCGCGGCGCGTGGGCTAGAGTCCGCTCATGATTCGAGCAGGGATGGGCGCCGCGCTTGCGGTCCTTCTTGCGCTCGCCTTGGGCGACGCGACGCTCGCCGCAAAGCCCGCTGCGCCGCCTTCGGCTGGGCCGGATACGCCGCGCGTCGCGATCCCGTTCGAAAAATATCGATTGCCCAACGGGCTGACGGTGATCTTGCACACGGATCACTCGCTGCCGCTCGTCGCCGTCGACGTCTGGTACCACGTGGGGCCCAGCAACGAGCCGAAGGGGCGCTCGGGCTTCGCTCACCTCTTCGAGCATTTGATGTTCGAGGGTTCGAAGCACGCGGGCCACGAGTTCGATCGCCTGCTCGAGTCGGTCGGCGCGACCAACAGCAACGGCACCACCAGCTGGGATCGCACCGACTACTTCGAGACGGCGGCGCGCGAAAATCTCGAACTTTTACTGTGGCTCGAGAGCGATCGCATGGGCTTCATGATCGACACGCTCACGCAAGAGCGGCTCGACGTACAGCGCGACGTGGTCAAGAACGAGCGACGTCAGAGCTACGAAAACACGCCGTACGGGCCGAGTTCGCTGGCCTTGATGGACGCGCTCTTTCCCGAGGGGCACCCGTATCACGGCGCGATCATCGGCTCGATGGCGGATCTTTCCGCAGCAACGCTCGGGGACGTGAAGGACTTTTTTCACGCCTACTACGCGCCGAGCAACGCCACGCTCACGATCGCCGGCGACATCGACGTCGCGGCGACCAAGGCGCTCATCACGCGCTACTTCGGCACGCTCGCGACGCGCGCGCGCCCCGAACAGAAACCGTTGCCTTACACGCCGCTCGAAAAGGCAGCGCGGCTCGTGGTCGACGAACCGGTCGCCCTGACGCAAATCGCGTTCGGCTACCGCACACCGCCCGCGTTCAGCGCCGACGACCCGGCGCTCGAGGTGACGATGGCGCTACTCGCCGGCGGCAAAGCCACGCGCCTCTATCGGCGGCTAGTGGTGGACGACAAGCTGGCGACCGACGTCAGCGCGAGCCTCGAGTCGAATCGTCTGGCCGGCATTTCGACGATCAGCGCGACGCTCGCGGGCGGCAAATCCGCCGACAAACTCGAGACCGAAATGAACGTCGCGCTCGACGAGCTCGCCAAAAAGGGCCCCGACGCACAGGAGCTCGCGCGCGCAAAACGCCGTATTCTGCTCGAGATTCTGTCGAGCCTCGAGCTGTTGAACGGACCGAGCGGCGACTCCGGACGCGCGGGGCTCTTGCAGCATTTCGACGAGTACACGGGCGATCCCGGCTATCTGCCGATCTGGCTGCAGCGCGTCGATGGCGTGTCGCCGACGGACGTGCAACGCGTCGTGCGCGAGCAGCTGAAGGCGGAAGCCCGCGCAGTCGTGGTCACGCGCCCCGTACCCGAGGCGTCACCATGAGGGGCGTGCTTTTCGCGCTCGCCTGGACGCTGTCGTGCGGCAGCCCTCCAGCGGTGCGTCCGCCGACTCCCGTCACTTCCGCCAGCGCCAACCTATCCGCACCCGCACCAGATCCGGACGCCTGGCGCAACCAACAACCGAAACCGGGCGCGGCTGCGTTGCCCGAGTTCCCGGCGCCGGAGACCGTGCGCCTCGACAATGGCCTGTCCATCTACGTCGTGAAGCGCGCAGCGCCGGTCGCCACGTTGAGCTTGGTCATTCGGCACGGTGCCGCGTCCGCGCCAGAGGGCAAGAGCGGGCTCGCCGCGCTCACGGCGCGCATGCTCGCGGAAGGCACTCAGCGGCATTCACAGCAAGAACTGGCCGAAGCCAGTGAGAACCTCGGCGCGACGCTGGAAACCGGCGCGACCCGCGATGAATCGCATCTCGAACTCGAGACGCTCAGCGCGGACGTGCCGCAGGGGCTCGCGCTCTTGGCCGAAGTCGCGCTGTCGCCTGCCTTCAGAGAGCGTGATTTCTCGCGTGTTCGTGACGAGTGGCTCGACGCGGTCAAGAGCGACCGCAAGGACCCGCCGCGCCTCGCCGTGCTCGTCGCGTTGCGCGCTCTGTTCGGACTGCAAGCGGGGGCCAGCGTGAACGGCAGCGTGCCGGACGTCGAGAAGCTGACCGCGCGCGAGCTAGCGGCCTTTCATCGCCAGGCCTACGTTCCGTCGAACATGGCGCTGATCGTGGTCGGCGACTTGACGCTCGCGGACGTCCGCGCGCACGCCGAACGCCTGTTTGGTCGCGTCAAAGGCGCGCCCTTCGCGCCGCCCACCGCGGAGCCGACGCCGCGCGTACCGGAAAAGGTGCGCGTGCTCGTCGTCGATCGCAAAGACTCGGTGCAATCCTCACTGGTCGCGCTCCAGCCGCTGCCCAAGCGCAGCGCTCCGGACTACGAAAAGCGTGCCTTGCTCGGCACGGTCATCGGTGGACTGTTCACCTCGCGTTTGAACCTGAACTTGCGTGAAGAACACGCCTACACCTACGGCGCTGGCGGCCAGGTGCTCGGCACGCGCCTGTGGGGCGCGTACCTCGTCAGCACCGACGTCAAGACGGAGAACACGGCGGACGCGCTCCACGAGCTCATCAGCGAGCTCGAGCGCGCGCACGATCCGAAGCGCGCTCCGATCCGCGACGACGAGGCAGACCGCGCGCGAAATGCGTTGATCCACGCGCTAGGCGCGAGCCTCGAGCACACGAGCGAGGTCGCCGACGCCATACGCACCACCTTCGTGCACGAACTCAAGCCCGACTACTATGCTCGCTACCCGAAGCTGATCGAGGGTATCTCGACCGCCGAGATCGGCAAGCAGACCGCGCTGCTCCAACCCGAACATTTGCTGGTCGTGATCGTCGGTGACCGCAGCGCGATCGAACCGGGTCTGCGCCAACGCGGTTTCGAGCTAGAAGCCGCGGATCCGACGCTGCTCGAGTGACAGCGCGCCGCGTGCGGCCTCGCGCTGCACGGTCGCGGCGCTCACTTACAAACACCCATCTGGCACGTCCGCTTACCGTGGCAGATCGTGCCGCAAGCGCCGCAGTTGCCGACGTCGGTGCTGGTGTCAACGCATGCGCCGGAGCAACGCGAGAACCCAGCGTTGCATTCACTGTTGCAACCGCTGGCGACGCAGGTCGCGGTTCCGTCGGGCACGCCAGGGCATACGACCTGGCAATTTCCGCAGTTATTTGGGTCTGTTTTCGTGTCCACGCACAGGGCCCCACAGCGAACCATCGGCGCGTTGCACTGAAAATCACAGCTCGCCGCCGCACAAATGGGCGTGCCGTTGCTGGGGGCCGAGCACACCGTGCCGCAGGCGCCGCAATTGGAGGTGTCGCTGTCGAGCGTGACGCAAGACCCACTGCAATTGCTCTGGGCGCCGCAATCCGTACCGCAGGTGCCGGCAGTGCACACCTTTCCGCTTGCGCAAGCGATGGCGCAGCCACCGCAATGCGCCGCGTCGGAAGCCGTATTGACGCACGCGCCCGAGCAGTTCGTATAGCCGGAGCTGCATGCCACGCCACAGCCGTTCGCGTCGCAAGTCGGGGACCCGTTGGCGACCGACGGACAACTCTTGTCGCAAGAGCCGCAGTTCGACACGTCTGAGTCCAGTTTGACGCAAGTCCCTTTACAAGCGGCAAAGCCGGCCGCGCAAGCCACGTCACAGCCGCCTGCGCTGCAGCTCGCGCTGCCATTTGCCGGCGCAGGACAAGCCTTGCCGCAGGCCCCGCAGTTCTCCGGATCGGAGCTCACGTCGACGCACGAGCCGTTGCAATTCTGCGAGGCGCTCGGGCAGCTGGCGATGCACTTGCCCTCTGAGCACACTTCTCCGCTGGCACAAGCGACGCCGCAGGCCCCGCAGTTGGCGGCGTTCTTGCTGGTGTCGACGCAGGCGTTTCCGCATTTGGCAAAGCCGTTATTGCAAGTGATGTCACACGCGCCGGCAACGCACACGGCCATGCCGTTGTTCGGTTCGTCGCAGGCGTTGCCGCAGGCTCCGCAATTGAGCGGATCGGACGAGTCGTCGACGCAACTCGCTCCGCACGGTGAAAAGCCGGAATCACAAGCAAACCCGCAGACCGACGCGGCGCAGGTGGCCTGGCCGTGGTTTGGCGCGGGGCAACCCATGGTGCAATTACCGCAATGGCTGGCAGAGCTGGCGGTGTCGACGCAAGCGCCGCCGCAATTGTCCATGCCGGTTGCGCAGCCGTCACCGCACTGGCTGCTGGAGCACACCTTGCCGACGGCGCAGGTATTGCTGCACGAGCCGCAGCGGGCGGGATCGCTCGCCAAATCGAAACAGGCGTCGCCGCACGAGGCGAACGGCGCATCGCAAGCGAGGCCGCATGCGCCTGCTTGGCAGGTGGGGACGCCAGCGCCGTTGTCGTCGCAGGCGTGACCGCATGCCCCGCAATTGGCCGTGTCGGTCTCGAGATCCACGCAGACGCTCCCGCAGGCAGCGAAGCCATCCTGGCACGTGAACTTGCAGGTGGAACCGGTACATACGCCGATACCGTGGGCAGGAGCCGTGCAGACCGCGCCGCAGCCGGCGCAGTTGTTGGGATCCGTGGCGAGCACCACGCACGAGCTCCCGCATACCGTTTCTCCCTGGCGACAGGCAGCCGTGGTTCCAAGGCGGACGCACAGATTGCTCTGGATGTCGCAGGAGTAGCCGGGTACGCACTGCTGGTTTGCGTCGCAGGCCTTGCCGTCCAGGCCGCGCGATAGGCTGCCTTCGCAGCCTGCGATCGAAAGCGGACAGACAAGCCAAACCCACCGAAGCAAGCGCGAGCGCGTAGCCCAGGCGAGCACTAGAAGTTCCCCCGCGCGCTGGCGGCGCAGGCGCCCGGGAAGCAACCAAAGCCGACGCTTTGGAGCGAGCCGGACGCGGAGCTCCTGTCGAGAACCAGCATCACTCCTCCCGCGACCACCAGCGCTCCACCCACTCCGAGCAAGACACGAGCCGCAGTCCTGCGACTATCCATGGTGTCGAGATCGGATTGGAAGGCGACCTGCGTGTGGTCGTTCTTCGCCGCGCTCTCGCTCGAACGCCGCAAGAGCTCGAACGTGAGCGAGCTACCAAGCACCGCGGCCCCCGCGCCGAGCGTGATCCACGGAAGCGCGCCGAGTTTTTTGCCGGTCGCTGTCGAAGGCGAGGCCGGTTTCGACGCCGGCACGGCTGCAGGCGCTGGAGCGGGTGCGGCCGCGATGGGCGCGCTCGACGCAAGCTCGAGGCGCAGCGACACGTCGAGCGGCGTGTTCGCAGTGAGCACGACGTCGCGCTCGACGTCGCTGTAGTTGCGACTCGAGAGCAGTAGGTGGTGCGTACCGGGCGCGAGCTCTCCCGTCCAGGGCGTTACACCGACCGGCTGCTCGTCGACGCTGACGGTCGCGCCTACCGGGGTCGAGAGCACCGTGACCTGCTGCAGCCCCTTTTTGGCGAGGGCCGCTGCGAGCCCGCTCACGATTTCCCGCACCGCGTCGGCGTTCGGCGCAGCGGGGCTCCGTCGCAAGTAGTCGCGGTACCAGCGCAACGCGCTCGAGCCGTCGCCGAGCTTCTCGTAGGCGCGCGCAATATTGAACGACAGCGGCGCACTCGGCGAAAGGCGATCGGCGGCGAGAAAGGCGTCGACCGCATCCTTGAAGTGTCCCTGCTCGTAAGCCTGCACACCTTGTTGATACTGGCCCTTGGCCGCCGCGCGTCGCTCCTCGCTCACGGCTTCATCGCTGGGTGCATCTGCTGCCAGAGCGGAGCTCGGCACCGCCACGTTGAGCGCGAGGAGCGCCAGCCAGAAACGGGGGCTCGCGGGCAATCCGAGTGACATCAATAGGGAGACAGTAGATCGTTTTGGTGCGCGGGCTTAGCGGAACTGTCCGGGCGAGTGGCAGCCGTGAGCGCTTTTTTGCGCACGCTTGCGGGAGCTGGCCGTGATGACGCCTCGGCCGCGGCGCTCTGGACAGCAGCACTGGACGCGACCGGGCTCGTCGCGGGCAACGCAGCCATCAGGCTCGGTTCCAATGGACGCACGGGCTGCGAAGCAGCGCTCGGCTGCGGGACTTGCGGCGTTGCGGACGGCTGCTGCGAGCGCCGATAGGCCGCCAAGAGGGCGACGAGCACGAGCAGCGAAGCGCCGGCTATCGCCAGCGAGCGTCGCTTGCGGCCGGCCGACGTGCGAGGGGCGACCTGACGCGCTCCGCTGTCGATTGTTTCGTCCAGCGCCGAAGCCGCTTTTCTCGGATCGGGATTCAACGTCGAACGAATCCCGGACACGGGCTGAAAGTCCGCGATCGAGCTCAGCGAAGCGCGCTGCGCCGCCGGATCGCTCGAACGGTTGAGCCACTTGACGTCGAGCGAAGCACCGCAGACGTCCTCGTGCACGCCGCGGCTCACGAGCCAGCCGGCGAGCGCGCGTCCGAGCTCGCCCATGGAACGGAAGCGCGCGTCGCGATCCTTGGCGAGGCCGCGGCGAACGATCGCCCAGAGCGCGTCGTCACCCGCCAAATGCTCGTTGAGTGGCCGTGGTTCGTCTTCCAAAATGCCGCGCAAGAGCGCGTTGTAGTTTTGCGCGACGAACGGCGGCAGGCCCGTCACCGCCTCGTACAAGACCACGCAGAAGGACCAGATATCCGTGCGAAGATCGACGTCCTCTTGCCCGCGTGCCTGTTCGGGCGACAGATACTCAGGGCTGCCGAGGACGCTGCCCGGTTGAGTGAGATGCGTGTCTACGACCTGTTCCCCCGCCAGCTTGACGATCCCGAAGTCGACGAGCTTGGGCTGCAGTTGATCCCCTTCAGCGGCGATGAACACGTTGTCCGGTTTCAGATCGCGGTGGATGATTCCGCGCGCGTGCGTCATGGCCAGCGCATCCGCCACTGGCAGCAGCAGTTGCACCGCCTGCTGGGCGCCGAGCCGCTGGTCGCGCGCGATGAGCGCGGCCAAGTTGAGCCCCTCTAGCAACTCCATCACGATGAAGGGATCGCCTTGCGCCGACTCCCCCACGTCGAACACGCGCACGATTGCCGGATGTCCGAGCTTGGCCGCGGCCTTGGCCTCTTGCTTGAGACGACGGCTCGACACGTCCCGATCGTCGCGCGGGCGCAGCAGCTTGATTGCCACGGGCGCCTCGAGTTGCAGATTGAAAGCGCGGTAGACCGCGCCCATGCCGCCCTCACCTATCAACGCGTCGATGCGATACTTGCCGGCGATGACTTCGCCAACTTGGTACCGCTTGGGGTCTATGTGCTGTCCAGTTTGGGTTTCGGAAGGGAGCGCCATCTCGACCTCGAACAGCGACGCATTCAGGCTATCACGCCGGAACGCCCCTGTCCGAGTCAGCGCGGGAAACCCCTGGACAATTCGGAAAGTGCCAATAGCTCGCGGCCATCACCTGGCGTAATCCGGCGCGATCAACTCCGAGTCGCTCGCCGTGCGTTTGCCGGCAGGCTTGGAGGGAGGGCGGGCCCTCGGCTTGCGCTGCTCGGGGCGCGCGAGCGGCGCGCCCTGGGCGCCCGGCAGCGGAGCGGCGCTCGGGGTCGCCGGAGCCCTCGCGGCGACGCCAGCGTCCGGCGCGTCGCTGGCTGGCGCGTCAGCGGACGCTGTCGGAGCTGGTGCCGCCCGCACGGGTACGGCGACAGCGGGCAGGGCCTCCATGGAGGACGACGCCGAGGACGCCGTGCGCTGACGCGGCGCTAGCAGAGCAGCCAGTAGGACGGCGCAGACTGCGAGCGCTCCGACGGCAGCGAGCGCCTTGCGCGGACGAGCACGCGCGGCAGGTGCTTGCTCGATCTGGGTGGGAGCGCTGCTCGGATGCGAACGCGCGACGAATGCCTCGAGCGGCGGCGCGCTCGCCAGCGGCGCGGGCTCGCTCGTATCGACCGAGATCGCGCGGAGCGATCCGACACTTTGTGAAGGCACGGCAGCTTGCGCCGAAGCGACCTCCAATTGCTGGACGTCGGCCGTGAGCAGGATCCGGCGGAGGGCTTCCGAGCGGGCGGCAGCGCGATCGCCGAAGAGGCGCGCCAGGTAAGCGCGGGTCTCCGCTTCGCACTCCGTGCCGAACGCCTCCGGCATGGCGTCCTGCAGCGCGCCGAGCATGGCCAGCGCCGTCGGCCAGCGCTCAGCGCGTGACTTGCGCAGCGCCTTGAGCAGGACCGCTTCGAGCTCGCCCGGGAAATCTGGAAGAAAAGCCGACGGCGGCGTCACTTCTCGCTCGCTCGTGATGCTGTGGAGCACGGCCGCCGATTCGTGATTTTTGAACGGGTGTTGTCCGGCGGTCAGCGTGTAGAGCACGATGCCGAGCGCAAAGATATCCGTCCGGCGGTCGACCGGCGCGCACAAAATCTGCTCCGGCGCCATGAACGCAAACTTGCCCTTGATCTCCCCGGTACGCGTCGAAAGCCCATCCTCGTTCATCGCCTTGGCGATGCCGAAATCGGCGACCTTCGCGAGCCCCGAGTAGGTGACGAGCAAGTTGTGCGGCGACACGTCGCGGTGCACGACTCCGAGTAGTTCGCCGTCTGGGCCGGTTAGCTCGTGCGCCGCGTGCAGCCCGCGGCAGATCTGGGCAATCAAATGGACGCCCACGATCAGCGGCAACGGCTCGCTGCCGGCCGCGCGTCGCAGAATGTGCTGCAGCGACTCACCTTCCACCCACTCCATCACCAAGTAGAGCGCCGAATCATGCTCCCCGAGTTCGATCGTGCGAACGACGTTCGGATGATCGACTAGAGATGCCAACCGTGCTTCCTCGGTCAGCATCTGCTCGAGTTCGTTGGCGTCCGTGCGCGCGGGCGTCAGCGTCTTGATCGCGACCAGCTTTTGAAACCCGCGAGCGCCCCTCAAGCGGCCAACCCACACCTGTCCCATACCGCCCCGAGCGACTGGCGATAGGAGCTCGTATCGACCGAGCACCTGCCCGGGTGAAAACGTCGGAGGGTCGGCCATGTGAGGTGGGTGCTACGCCTACGGGGAGCGTGCGCTTCGCGATACGGCCGGCGCAGCGCGAGATTTAGGACGCGCCCCACGATTCTCGCGGCGCGGCTTCCGTTCGCGTTCATTTAGTCGACGGCAGGAGACCAGCAGCGCGCCCGCTAGCCGCCGCGTTTGATCGCGTCCCAGCTGCCAGGCTTGCGAGTTCAATGCCCGAGCAGGCGCGTGTCCGTGGCCAAGAACGCGACGATCCCACCGAGCACGAACGCGACCACGCCGATGACGCCCCAGACGTACAGCGAGCGGCGGCTGTTCTTCTTGCGGCGTTGACGCTCGATGATCTGGCGCCGCATGTCGTCGAGGGCGCGGCGATCGCGAATGATCAGCGTCGGCTCTCCGCGCGGTCGCACGGGCGCCTGGGCCGGGCGTGCTACCGGGGGCTCGGAAATGACTATGCTGCGCGATTCTTCCGAAACATTCGCGCGCGGTTGGGGCGCGTGCGCGCCTTGCTGTTGAGCGATGATCGCGTCGTCGCCGAGCTCTTCCAGCTCTTCCAGCTCCTCGAGCTGCTCGAGGTTTCCAGGTCCACTTGCCCCTACTGGCCGCGTCGGAAGCCTCGTCACGGGTCCCCTTATACCGAAACGAGTTCGAGTTTGCCAGTCGCGGCGGCCGCGGATTTGGGCGTTTACAACGTGCGCGAAACTCCGGATCGCGCTGCCCGCAGCAAAGCCGCGCCATTCATGCTAATTTCTCGTAGCGTGGCGTCAGAAGTGTCCGTGCTGGTCGTGGACGACGACGCGAAGAGCAAGCAAGTCCTCGAGGACGCGCTGCGCGATACGGATCTGGACGCAAGCTTCGTGCACGGCAGGCAGGAGGCGATGGCCTGGCTCGCCGAACACTCGCCGGCGATCGTACTGCTCGACCCGATCACGCAAGGGGCGGACGGCTACGCGGTCCTAAAATACCTCCGAAAGGATCCGCGGCTCGCGGCGACTCCAGTCGTCGTTCTGAGCACGCTCGCATCCGACACCGAGATTCAACGCGTCTTCGCCTCCGGCGCGGATGACTTTCTGCACAAGCCGTTCCGCCCGGTCGAGCTGATCTCGAAGCTCCGCAGCCAATTGCGCATGCGCGAATACGTGGATCGTCTGAGTCAGCGCGAGCGCGATCAAGAGACGGTGCTCGAGCTCACGCAGACGTTGGCCTCCACGCTGGACATCCGCGACATCCTCTTTACGGTCGTGCAGCGCGTCGCAGATTTCGCGCGCGTCGACCGTTGCAGCATCGTGCTGTTCGGAGAGTCGGGCAACGTGGGCTACGTGCTCGCGACCAGTGACGATGAACAGCTGCGAGACCTACCGATCGATCTCGACCGCTATCCCGAAATCCGAGAAGTGCTCTCCACCGGGCGCGCGCTGGTCATTCGCGACGCCGCGCACCACCCACTGCTCGAGGCCATCCGCCAACACGAGCCCGGCATCGGCTTCAATTCGATCGCGCTCTTGCCCATTTTGCACGATCACGGCGCGATGGGCGTGCTTTTCCTGCGCTCCAAGTTGGAGGCCCGCTTCTCCGACCATGAGCTGTCGCTGGTCACGACGCTCACCAACACCATGGCGATTGCCCTGCGCAACGCGCGCATTTTGCAGTCCTTGCGCGACGCGACGGAAAAAAGCCGCAATGCCAGAGCCGAGGCCGAACGACGTGTGCAGCTCTTTCAGCGCTACGCGGATTTCTTCGAGAGCGCCGCGGATGCCATGGTCGTGATCGACCGCGAGAGCCGCGTCCTGTTCGCCAACCCGCGCGCCCGAGAGATCACGAGCTTCAGCGAAATCGAGCTGATGTCGATGCGCTTCGAGAACTTCTTGTCGCCGCTCGAGCGCGAGCGCGCTCCGCGCCTGCTGCGCGGTTTTCGCGACGGCATCTACCCGCGCGGCGTCGACATCGTGATCACCGACAAGCACGGCCGCGAGCTCACCGTCAACGTCAGCTTCAGCTCCGTCCTGCACGAGGAGAGCGCCGTGCTCTTCAGCTTCCGCGACGTCACGTCGGAGCGCGCAACCGCGGTCGAATTGAAGCAGACCAAGGAGTTCCTCGAGTCGGTGATCGACAGCTCGGTGGACGGCATCGTCTCGGCGGATCTGCGCGGTACGGTGCTGCTCTTCAACCGCGCAGCTGCCAGAATCTTCGGCTTTTCCGCGAGCGACGTGATCGGCAAGATGCGCGTCGAGCGCCTGTACCCCGCCGGCGTCGCGCGCGACGTGATGAAGAAGATCCGCGACCCGAGCGTGAGCGGTTACGGTCGCCTCCAGGACTACCGCGTCGACATGCTGGGCTCCGACGAGCAGCCGATCCCCGTACTGCTGTCGGCGTCGCTGGTAGTAGACAACGGTCGCCCGATCGGCTCCGTCGGCATTTTCACCGACATTCGCGAGCGCCTCAAGATGGAGGCCCGGTTGGAGAAGGCGCAATCGGACCTGCTCGCCCGTGAAAGGCAGGCGCTGGTGGCCGAGCTCGCCGGCGCGGCGGCGCACGAGCTCAACCAACCGCTGACGAGCGTGATCGGCTATGCCGAGCTCTTGCGCCGTCAGCTCTCTAGCAATCCAGATCTGTCGCGCGCAGCCGACGTGATCATCGGTGAGTCCGAGCGCATGGCGGAGATCGTGCGCAAAGTCGGCAAGATCACCAAGTACGAGACCAAGAGCTACGTCGGGGCGCAAAAGATCTTGGACCTGGAGAAGGCCAGCGACACGGAGGGGAAGCAACCATGAGCAGCGACCCGCAGGAACTCACACCAAGCCCCGGCCCCGCGGAGGTGCGGCCGTCCGAGCCTGCGCAGTCCGGCGGCCGTCGGCGCAGCTCGGAGGCGCCGCTGGTCGAACCCTGGCGTGAGGTTCTCCTGCGCTTGGCCGTCACGTTGCCGATCGACGACGAGCTCTCGCAAATAACCCAGCAATTCATCGATGGTTTGGCGTCTATTTTACCACTCGCGGCCGTAGGCGCTTGCATCGTCACGGGTCCACAAGCGACGCCACTCGTGATCTCTCGGCTGCCAACCGGTTCCGTGCCCGGCATCGGCCGCGATCCGACGCGGCTCTTTCCTTGGCTCGACGACGAGCGCATCTTCGATCTCGAAGACGGCGCCGTCGGCTCGACCTTTCATCTGGGCGCCGTGAGCGCGGCGCTCAACCCATTGCAGGTGCAAATTGCCGAGCAAGCGGCGCTGGTACTGAGCAGCTCGCTGCGCAAGGCGCGCGCCTACGCTCGTGCGCAAGACTCCGCGCGTTCGATGCAAAAGCTGCAAGCTCAGGTGATCCAATCCGAAAAGCTTGCGTCCCTCGGACAGATCGTGGCCGGCGTCGTACATGAGCTGAACAACCCGCTCACGTCGATCATCGCCTATGCGGACTACTTGAAGCGCAAGGCCGCGACGCGCCCACCGGAGGAAGCCGCCGACGATCTAGAGCGCTTGCGTCGCATCGGCGAAGCTGCCGCGCGGATTCTCAATTTCTCGCGCGACCTCGTGACCTACGCGCGCCCCTCGGTGGACGTGCCCGGCGCAATCCTCGCCCAAAACGTGCTGGAAAAGGCGCTCGTTTTCTGCGAGCACGAGTTCGCGGAATCCAAAACCATCGTGCAACGGGAGTACGACGCGACGCTGCCGCCCGTACGCGGGATCGCGGGGCAACTGACGCAGGTGTTCGTGAATTTGTTCACCAACGCAGCCCACGCGATGGCGCCCGAGGGCGGTCTCTTGCACGTCGTCGCGCACCACGACGTGCGAAGCGGCACACTCACCGTCGAGGTCACCGACTCCGGCTCCGGTATCGATCCCGCCGACATGCCGCAAATATTCGAGCCGTTCTTCACGACCAAAACCGAAGGTCGCGGTACCGGCCTCGGCCTCTCGATCGTGCGCGGCATCGTCGACGCCCACGGCGGCACCATCCAATGCCAAAGCACCCTCGGTTCCGGCACCACATTCACACTAACCCTACCCCTCGCCGCGATAGTCCCTAGCGTCGGCCCTCCTGCGGACTAGGAGATTGAACAGCAAGGCGCGAAGACGCGAAGGATTTTGGGGTGAGCGTAAGTGGGGCAGCGCCGTCCAAGTTGTCGCTATTTGACGATGCGGATGACGAGCACGAGGATGCCGCGTTTGTAGCTTTGGCCGGCGACGATGAAGGCTTGGCCGGGTTTGGCTTTGACTTCGAGCAGCGGGAGGAAGTCCTTGCCTCGCGGTTGGTTGATGCTGGCGCTGAGCCGCACCGAATCCTTTTGCGGCGCGTCGCGCAGGCGTAGCTCGAGCGTGCGGCCATTGGGGAGCTTGAGTTCCCGCGGTTCGCTCTTGCTGAGTGGCAGCCGCGTCCGGTCGAGCAGCGCGTAGCCTTCGAACGAAGAGAACGGCGTCTGCGCGAGCTCGGGCAGCGCGCCGATCTGCGGGTCGACGCCCTTTTTGTCGTGTGTCGCGTGCAGCACCAATACCTCCGCACCGACCACGATTTCTACGGGCACTACCTTGTGCGGCTCTGCGGCGAGCGGGAGCCGTGCGCGCACGGGCGCAGCCGGCGCCGCGCGGGAAGCCAGCGAGAGCACCGCGCACAGGGCGAACCAGACGAGCTTCACAACGGCTCGTTTCGCTGGTCGTCGTCGCTGTCGTCGTCGTCGGTCCAGACCACGGGCGTGTCGCTGGAGGTGGTCGAGACCATGAACACGGTGCCTCCGCGCGCACCAAAGTCGACCGATTCGATCGCCACCGAGCGCGCCGCTTCGTGCTCGGCGCTCGGCGCGACGAGTGACGCCGGCGCGGGGCGCATCGTCAGCGCGCGCAGCAGCAGCGCCGCACCGGCGGCGAGACCCAAGCTGAGCGAGACCCAGGCCAGCACGTGCGACGACCGTCGGCGCGCGACGCGCTTGGAGTACGGGCGCCCCGCGATTGCACGCATCACGTCGTCGACGAGATCATCGTGGCCGCGGGAGCGCTGTTCGGCCCATTGTCGTACGCACTCGCCGATCACTTCGTACGACTCGAGTTGCCCTCTCAGCTCGAGCTCCACCGCGAGGTCGTGTTCGACCAAGCGCGCCGCGACCTCCGGCAGCTCATCGTCGTAGTAACGCATCAAGCGTGCGGGGGTCACGGTTCCTCCGCGGCACGAGCTGGCGACATCGTCTCCTCCGCGTAGCACTCGGCGAGCGCGCGTTGCAGCTTGTGGCGCGCATGAAATAGCCGGCTCATGATCGTGCCCTTCGACACGCCCATCACCTTGGCCATCTCCTCGTAGCTGAGACCTTCGACCTCGCGCATCACGATGACCCCACGGTGATACGGCGGCAACGCCGCCAGCGCGGCCTCGATTTTGGCGTGGATCTCACGGCGACGGATGACCTCGAGCGGATCGCCGCCATCGATCCGGCTGAGCAGTGGAATCTCGGCCTCGTCGAGTTCGCGATTGTCAGCGAGCTCCACGTCTCGGCGCGCCGGCCTGCGCATGACGTCGATCGCCAGGTTTTGCACGATCCGGAAAAACCACGTAAAAAAACTGGAGCTGCCGGTAAACGAGGCAAGCCCCCGGTAAACGCGCAAGAATGCTTCTTGGACGACCTCGCGGGCGTCCTGTTCGTCGCGCAGGACGGAGAGCGCAATCGCAAACGCGCGGCGCTGGTGACGTTCCACCAAAAGCCTGAAGGCGGCGGCGTCACCGCCCTGGGCGCGAGCGATGAGAACTCGGTCTTGCTCGGCTTCCTGCTCACGACTTTGGTTGGACGCCGCCGAACGCCCACTATTCACCCCCCTGACATTTGGGTCAGGGGCCCCGACACCCGAGTCCCGGGACCTCACACCGCTTCGAGCGTCGCTACGCGCGACCGGCCCCTCACGTATTTCAAGCACGGCGGCAAGCGCGCCGCGAGCTGAGTAAGGCATCACCCGACAGCTTACGGAAGGCGCTCCCCCGACCTCCCCCGCGCAGTGCGTCGCGAGTTTCTAGAAAAACCTACGGCTACCCGGGTAGTTGCGGGCTCTACGGACCTTCTTCTTCACCGCCGGGAGCCGAAGGCTGCTCCGCCAGCTCGTCGAGCTTGACCTTCAAATCGAATATTCGCCCGCCGCGCGCAACGCGCAGGGTGACCTGCTTGCCGACACCCGCCAGGCTCGCAATCCAACGCAAGCGCTCGGGTCCGGGGACCGGCTCATTTTCGAAGGCGAGAATGACGTCGTCGGGCTGCAGCCCCGCGCGATCGCCGGGACCTCCGGGGACGACCACGCGCACGAGCGCGCCATTTTCGTCCGACAGCTTGAGGCGCGCCATGTCCTCCGGCAGGAGCGACGCGACTTGCACGGCAATCGCGCTGCGCCGTACGCGACCGTCCGCGATCAAGCGCGGCAGCAAGTCCTTCACCATGTTGATCGGGATCGCGAAGCCAATGCTGTTCGCCTGACGGCGAATGGCCGTGTTGATGCCGACCACGTTGCCCGCCATGTCGAGCAGCGGGCCGCCGGAGTTGCCGGGGTTGATGCTCGCGTCGGTCTGCAGAAAATCGTAATAGCCGGACTCGTCGAGGCCCTTCACGTCTTGAATCGTGCGCCCCTTGGCCGACAAAATGCCGGCTGAGACCGTGTGCGCGAGCGCAAACGGGTTGCCGATCGCTACCACCCAATCCCCGACGCGCACCGCGTTCGAATCACCCAGCGGCAAGAAAGGCAGGCCTTTTTCGTCCACGCGCAGCACGGCGATGTCCGTGTGCTGATCGCGCCCGACCACGGCCGCCTTCACCTCCCGCTTGCGCCCGAAGATCACGCGGATATCGCTGGCGTCTTCGATCACGTGGTTGTTGGTGATGATGAGGCCGTTCGGATCGAAAACGAACGCCGTGCCGACGCCCTCGCCCACCACGCGGCGATGCCCGGAGATGCCGCGCACCTCTTGAATCGTCTTCACGAACACGACCGCTGGATCCGCGCGCGCTGCGAGATCGGCAAAGCTGCTCGGTGCGCCCGCCCCCGGCAGCGGCGGTGGCAATGGGGCCGGCGGTGGCAATGGCGCTGCCGTGACCAGCACCGCCCCCGAAGGCAATGCACCCGGGAGCCCGGACCCCGATGTCAGGCGCTTACAGCCCGCGCTCGCCACGACGACGAGTGCGAGCGGCGCGAGCAGCCACGAGACGATTGTTGCTCTCACTTGCTCTTGGAGACTTCGACGTAGCGGAGCCTCAGATCGTAGAGCGCCTGGCTGAGCACGCGCTCTTCGGCTCCGGTCAGGTTGCCGTGCGTCTTTTCTTGCAGCAAGGACAGCAAATCGATGGATTGTCGCGCGAGCGGCAGATCGACCACGCTCTTGCCGTCCTGCGGATCCGGCGCGTCACCCAGGTGCAGTAGGGCCGAATGGCTCAACGAGACCACGAAGGTCGTGAAGTCGACCGCCGGCAGATCCGCGTCAGCTTGGTCCGCGGTGGCCGAATCCTTCGGCCCGGCTCCACCGCGGTCCTTACTCACTTGTCCCAGCCCTCGTCAGTGTCGTCCTTCTTGACCACACCTTCTTCGACCTTGGGCGCGTCGTGTTCGAGCTTGGCCTCGGGCTCCTTCGCGGCCTCAGTGTCGTCGTCGTCCTCGTCGTCCTCGTCGTCGTCGTCCTCGTCGTCGTCTTCTTCGTCGCCGTTGATCTCGCTCTTCACGCCAGGTTTGGCCGCGGGCTTGAGATCGTCGTCGTCGTCATCGTCATCGACGCCGTTGAGTTCGTCTTCCAAGGAGCGCGCGGGCGCGATGATCGGCCGGGCAGGCGCTGGGCGTGATACGCGTTCGATGCGCTCGGACTCCTTCTGCAGCGCCGGTTGCTTGAGCTCGACTTCGACGAGCTGATCGGAAACATCGGCGAGAGCGTCGACGTGCTTCTTGAGATCGGCTTCACTGAGGTCGCCGCTGCGCAACAAGCGCTCGCGGACTCGAACGTCGTATTTGAATTGGTCAGGGATGGGCATGGTGCTCCGTCAATCGGGATCGGACCCGTCGGAATCGGTATCGGCCCGGGGGCCTTGGCCGTCCGGGCCCTTCTCGTAGCGCCGGGATGGCCCCCGAAGCAAGCTCTCTGGCGCGATTAGCGGCTCCGCGGGCGCGTCTGCAGCCATTAAGCGCTCTTCCGCCGCAGAAAGCTCGGATTCCGTAGCCGGGCGGAGCGCTCGAACCTCGACCTCGAAGCGCACACGCTGCCCGGCCAGTGGGTGGTTCGCGTCGAGCATCACGGCGTGCTCCAGGACGTCCAGCACCTGCAGGAGCACACGGCGGCCGCCCTCCCCCTCGGCCTCGAAGCAGTCACCCGGCGCGACGTCGTCTGGAAAGTCCGCGCGGTCGACCTCGAGAACGTCTTCCGGATCCCGCTCGCCGAACGCTTGCTCGGGCGAGAGCCACACGCTCCGCTGATCCCCCTCCCGCAGACCTTCGAGCCTCGCTTCGAGCTCGGGCAAGAGCAGACCGTAACCAAACACGCACTCGAGCTCGACCGTGTCGGTCATCACGGCCTCACCCTCGGCGTCGAACGCTCGATAGCCGAGGCGCACCCAGAGGCCTGGGCCGAGCTGATAGGCGGAACTCTTCACGCTCGAAAGCATGCTGACATGCTTTCGAGCTTTGGTTTTTTGTTTTTGAGGTTTAGGGTTTTGTTGTTGGGGAGTTCCTTCGCGAACCGCCTGGCATCACTCGCAACAGGATGGGAGCCGGCGCCGGGTTTGCCGGATTTTCTGGGGTCTTGGTCTCCGTGGCGGATCGAGATCTGACTTTGCAAGACTGATTAGTCGACGAGCGGGGCTCTGCCCCTGCGACCCCGTGAGCGTGCTGGTTGAGGTTTGAGATCCGCTGGTTGAGGTTTGAGATCCGCTGGTTGAGGTAGATCCCTGAGAAAAATATTTGGCGTCAGCTCGCGGACGGGGCGATGCCGGCGGCGATTTTGCCGGCGATGGCGCTCGCTGCGACGACGAGCGGGCTCGCCAGATAGACGCTGCCTGGCCCGCTGCGGCCCGGGAAATTGCGATTGACGGCGCTGACCGTCACCTGCTCGGGCGAGCTCGACGTGCCCGGCCCTGCCCGAATGCAGGCCCCGCAGGATGGATCGAGCAGGGTCGCCCCTGCACGCTGGAACAGGTCGAGATAGCCTCGCTGCTCGGCGTACTTCCGCACCCGCTGCGAGCCGAACTGCAGGTAAAAAGCGACGCGCCCAGGGACACGCAGCCCGCGCTCGAGCGCCTCGCGCAAGACGGCCGCGTAGAGATCCATGTCGCTCGCTTTGCCGCCGGTGCACGAACCCCCGTACGCGATATCGATACGCACTTCGCCGCGTGTCGCGAGCAGCTCGCTCAGCGGAATACCGCTCTTCGGATCCGAGGGTAACGCGACCATCGGGGCAATCGCGGACAGGTCGATGGCGAGCGTGTGCGCGTAGCACGCAGCCGGATCGGGCGTGACGATGCCGGCTGCGATTGCCTCACGCGACAGACCGCGCTCGCTCAGCAAGTACTCGATGGTCGTGTCATCGGGCACCACGATCCCCGAGAAAGCGCCCGCTTCTACGGACATGTTGGTCAACGTAGCTCGCTCGCCGAAGGGCAAACTCAAAAGCCCTGGCCCGCTGAACTCGAGCACGCGCCCGAGCGTGAGGCCCTGCCGCACCTGTGGCAGCGCGAGCAAGTGCAACATCACGTCCTTGGCGCACGCTCCCGGCCGGAGCGCACCGCTCAGCACGACGGCCACGGTTTCCGGGACATCCACGCGCACGTCGCGTGTGAGCCAAGCGTTTGCGATGTCGGTGCTGCCCACGCCGAAGGCGAAACAGCCAAGCACCCCCGCCATGCAAGTGTGCGAGTCACTGCCGACGACGACCTGGCCGGGCAACGCGAGTTCTTCAATCACCTTGTTGTGACAAATGGCTTCACTGCCGCACGCTTCGCCGTCGCGCGTGACCTCGCCGAACAAGCGAATGCCGTGCCGTTCGGCGAAGGCCGCCTGCACCGTGACGAGCTCGCGCGATTGCTCGAGCAGGCCGAGCGCGCGATGGGCGGGCGGCATCACTTGTTCGAGAAACGTCAGGTGATCGCGGAACAGAAACACGCTCTCGGGTTCCACCACACGCGCCTCGTCGCCGAAGCCGGCGCGAAAGAGCGCGTCGGCCATGGGCGTCACGTATTCGTGACTGAAACGCACGTCCGCGCGCACGAACAAGGCATCTCCCGGCGCCACCGTCGGCACGCCGACCGCGCCGTGCTCGGCGTCACGCACCGCGTGGCGCGCTAGAATTTTCTCGACCAGCGTCTGAGGCCGCGGCGCGCGCTCGACGGACTCCGGTTTCACACGACCGCTCAGGCGCGCGAGGTTGTACGCAAACAGGCCGCCCGCTTCGACGATCCCGCGCGAGATCGGCGAAAGTCCGACGCAAAATTCGGCGCGCGATACGATCTCGCCGGCTATCAGCCGCTCGAGCAGAGAAAAATCAGTCGACGTGAGCAGGCCGATGTTCTGGCAGTTCTGCAGGTAGATTTTTTCGAAGCTCTTGGCGAACACCACCTGGGCTCCCGCGGACAGCTCGGCGAACGGCGCCGTTTCGCGCGAGCTGCCGCAGCCCTTGCCGAAGCCGCTCACGATCGCTCGAAAACCGCCCTGCGCAATGGCGTCCCGCTGCACGACGTTGCCGCGCAGGCCGACCAAACAATAGCGGGCGAGCGTCCGGTCGTAATAATAACAGGCCCAGGCCGGTGTGAGCTCGTCGGTCGACACGTTGTCGAGCAGCGAGCGTTCGCTCGAAAACTCGAGCGACTCGCCTGCGAGCTGGCGACGCAGCAGCTCCGCGTCCGTGGTCAGGTAGAGGACGCGCCCCGCGAGACGGAGACTCGCTTGGCTCACGCGCGCCCTGCCCGCGAATGCGAGAGCGCCAGAGCCAATGCGACCGCCAGCCCGAGCGCGCTCGGGCTCGTTTCCTGCCTGCCTCGCAGTCGTTCCGCGATGGCGACCAGGCGCTCGAGCAGGCGCTCTCGCGGCTCGACCTCGAAACCGAAATGGTTGAGCTCGGCTCGCACTTCGCCGAGCGCGCCTCGCTCGAGTAGCGCGCTTAGCCGATCGCTCAGAGTGCGCTGCATGAGAGGCGCACTCTGCCGCATTTTTCGGAAGCGCGCTCGCTCGACGCACCGGTCACCCTTTTTTACGGCGTGGGAAACGGTGATGACCGCGGGCCTTTTGTTCACCCCTTGCGACACGGATCGAGTGCGACCAAGCTCGCGCCGTGCCGCGTTCTCGTTTCTGGCCGTGCCTGGGCATGGCCTCGTTGCTGGTCGCCTGTCCGAAGCAGAAGCGCCCGGCCCCCGCGACATCGAGCGCGAGTGCAACGTCGGTCGCCTTGGCAAGCGCAACGCCGCGCGCGCCTGCGCGCAAAATACCAGTGCCCATCGCCGGCGAGCGCGTGGATATTCCGGGCGGGACGTTCATCGTCGGCAGCCGGCCGGGAGATCCAGGGCGCAATCCAGAGCTCGAACCGCGAACCGTATCGATCGAGCTCGGGCCGTACCAGATCGATCGCATGCCCTACCCGAACGACCCCGCGCTGCCGACGCAAACCGACGTCGTGCGCGACGAAGCCAAGCGACTCTGTGGCGCGCGCGGTGAACGCTTGTGCACGGAGCTCGAGTGGGAGCGCGCCTGCAAGGGCCCAGCAAGCCAGGACTACGCTTCCGGCTCGAGCTGGGACACTGCTTGCGCGAGCGACGCCAAGAGCTGCGCCTCGAGCTTCGACGTGCTCGGCCTCGGCGCCACGCGCGAGTGGGTGTCCAGCGAAATCCCCGGCAAAGAGCAAGGCAGCACGCGCGCCTTGATTCGCGGCGCGGCCGCCGACGCTCCCGGCCCCGAGCATCGCTGTGCGGCGCGACACACTCTCGAAGCAACCAGCAAGGCCACGGACCTCGGCTTTCGCTGCTGCAAAGGCGCGCCCAACGCCGCGATCGTGCCAGAGCCAAAGCCAGGTGAGACCTTCGCTCGCAGCAAGATAACCATTGGGGAGCTCGAGAAGCTCTTTGGCGCCGAGCCTCACACCGCACCGTACGCGAGTGAGCTCAAATTCTACCGCGAGCCAGACGCGGCAAACACCGTCGTGTCACGCGGACCGGGGGACAAAAAAGGCTTCTTGTTCACGGTCGCCCCGCTCACTTGGCGCCCGGCCACCGGCGCCGAGTTCCTGGTAGTGACCGGCAAATCGGGCGACAGTAGCGCGTTCGTCGCCGTACTGCGCGTGCTCGGAGACAACGACTATGCGCTCGCGTCGAGCTTCGTGATGAAGAACGAGCCGGGACCCGTCGCGCTCGCCTACAGCGACTCGATCAAGCCGCGCTTGCACTTCAGCACCTGTTGGGGCTGCCCCGGCGAAACCGGGAAGATCCTGTTTCGTCCCCCCGAGTCGGTCGTGATCTTTCAACCGTAAGTCCGCGCCGAAACACGCTCTAGCCGTTGCTGGTCGGCACGAGCAACTCGAACGCGTTGCCCGTTTCCTTCACGGCCATCGAGCGGATCGTCGCACGCGCCGAGCTGGCCGCGACGCGCGCAGCAAACAAACCGAGCCCACGGCTGTAGCGACCGCCGATGGCGTTCTTGGCGCTCAGCTGTCCCGCCGCGGTGAAGGCTTGTTCGGCGAGCTCTGCCGAAATCGGCATACCCTGATCCTCGACGCGCACGATCGCGCCCTCGTCGTCGACGCGCAGCGAAACACGCACGGGTCCCTCGTGCGCGTGTTGAATCGCGTTCTTGATCAGATTGCCCAGAGCGCGACCGAGCATGTCGCGGCTGGTCGTGAGCTTGACGTCCAAGTCGGACGGCGGTTCCCAATCGATACGTACGCCGTAGCTCACGGCCAGTGATCGCGAGCGATTGACGGCCTCGGTCACCAGCTCCACGAGCGTGAAATAGTTCTTGTCGAAGCGATCTTCCGTGCGCAGCGAGAGCGCTAAAATTTCCAGATTGTCAATCACGTGCCCGAGCGCTTCACACGAGGCTGCCACGTCCTCCAGCGCCTCTTGCGCGTCCGGGCTCGCCTTCTCTTGTGCTGAGCGCAAGAAGCTCGCGTTCGAATGCAATGCCGAGAGCGGATTGCGCAAATCGTGCACGACCAGACCGAGCAAACCGCCGATCAGTTCGGGCGCTAGGGGTTCTTCGGCCATGCCCCATTTCTATCATCACTCGGGGTGGGACGTGTCATCCACGAGGACGCGTTCGAACAAGAAACGGCGAATCCGCGCGTGAATCACGGCCGAGAGTTCGAGCGGCGCGATGTGCGTCCCGCTGGCAAGGACCTCGAGTTCCGCTCCGGGAATGGCTTCTGCCATGGCTTCGGATACGGCCTTGGGAGTGAACGAATCCTTGGCTCCGGCGATCACGAGCACGGGCGCTTTGACGCGGGCCAGCACGTCCTCGGCGGAGTGTTCGCCGGCGGCCTTCAACATACGCAGGAACATTTCGAAGTCGACGTTCGCAACGTGCTCGAAGTAGGGCCGTACGTCCTCGAGACGCACTTGGGTGGGGTCGACATCACCCGTGAGCTGCGCCAGGCGCAGCGCGACATTGGGCGGAAATCGCGACCAGATGGCGCGCAGTAACTTCGGATGCCGGACCGCCAGGCCAATCAAATCGGGCAACACGTTGGCGAGCATCTCGCTGCCCTTGAACGTATAGGTGACGCGACCAAAGCTGCCGCAGATCAAGACCAAGGCGGCGATGCGCTCGGGGCGCTGCCGGTACGCTTCGAGCGCGACCTGGGTGCCGAGCGAGTGTCCGATCAGGACGACTTCGGGGTCGCCGAGCGCGCGACGAACCGCGTCCAGATCTTGCGCGTGTGCTTCGACGCCCACCGCCTCCGTGTCCGCGGGCGGCGCACTGCGTCCGTGTCCGCGATAGTTGAAGTGAGCGACGCTCAGCTCAGCCGCGAGGTCGTCCCACAGGTACTTCCAAATGAAGCCGTCGCACACCAAGCCGTCGCACAACACGGCCGTAACAGGGCTCGGCCCTGGACGTCGCCGGTAGTAGATGCGGGTACCGTCCCCGCTCTCTGCAAACGACTCGGAGACGGCCTCAGCTGGCGGTCTCTTCTTCGTCGTCACCGATATCGTTCACGCTCGGGATCTTCTTGATCTCCAGCCGAGCCATCTTCCAGGCTCGCTGGACGACCCAAGAAAGCGAGCGATCCAACCGCGCCGCTTCATCCTTGATCTCCTGAAGCATGGCTTCAGGGAAATAAAGGCTTTGTTTGCGCTTGTCGCTACCAGCTGTCTTCGTGGACTCGTCGGCCAAACGGACCTCGGCAATGTGGGGCGGTGTCAGCTGACACCGTGAAATGACGGAGTAGCACCCACAGGGGCGCGGAATCAATGGCAAAAAGTCCAAATCGCTCCCGCCCAAAATGGGACACGGTAAATTGCCGTGCCTTTGCCGTGACTTCCGGTTCCGGCGTGGGCGGGTAGGCTTGGCCAGCAATGTCAGCCTCAGGCAATTTTTCTAGGCTCACGCGGCGGTTCGCGCCGCTCGCCGTCGGGCTCCTGCTGGGTGCGTTCGCGACCGAGCTCGGTCAAGCGGGCAGCGAGCGCGAGAATCCGTACCGCGTGGTCGAGCAACTCGGTCGCGTGCTCGTCTGGATCGAAAACGAGTACGTCGATCCCGTCGATCGCCAACGGCTCGTAGAGGGCTCCATCAAGGGCATGGTCGCGGAGCTCGATCCGCATTCGTCTTACTTACCGCCGGAGGACTACGCGATCTTTCAGGGCGACACCGAGGGTCACTTCGGCGGGATCGGCGTCGAGGTCGACTTCGGCGACGAGTACGTGATCGTGATCGCGCCGATCGACGGCTCACCCGCGGCGCGCGCGGGCATTCTGCCCGGCGATCGCATTCTGGCCATCGACAACCTGACGGTGCGCGGCCGGACGTCGGTCGAGCTGGTCCGGCAAATGCGCGGCGATCCCGGCACGCGCGTGCTCCTGACGATTCGTCGTCTGGGCACGGACAAGCTGCTCTACTTCACGTTGAAGCGCGAGGTAGTGAGCGTCGAGAGCGTCGCCAGCAAGCTGCTCGACGGCGGCTACGGTTACCTGCGGATCAAGAGCTTTCAAACCGGCACCCACTCGGAGCTGCTCGATCACGTCGGCAAGCTGCGGCGCGCCAACGGCGCGGACCTGCACGGCGTTATCCTGGACCTGCGCAACAACCCGGGTGGCCTCGTCAACGAAGCGAGCGCGATCGCGGACGAGCTGCTCAGCGGCGGGGTCGTGTACACCACCCGCCGGCGCGGCAAGATCGTCGACGAAGTGCACGCGGACCGCGGCGGAGCGCTACGCGCGCTGCCGATCGTCGTGCTCGTCAACGAATTCAGCGCCAGCGCCGCCGAGCTCGTCGCGGGAGCAATTCAGGACAATCATCGCGCACGGATCATCGGCGCCAAGACGTTCGGCAAGGGCTCGGTCCAAACCATCATCGACTTGCCCGACGGAGCGGGTTTACGGCTCACCACGCTGCGCTACTACACCCCGAGCGGCCGCGCGATTCAGGCCCAAGGCGTCACGCCAGACATCCTGGTGGAAGGAGCGTCGCCGGCCGAGCTCTTCGGCGCGATTCGCGAGGAGAACTTGGAAGGGCATTTGCCGGCAGTCGAGGGAGCCCCGAACAAAGTCGTACCGCCGACTACTGCGGTGCCGCCCGAACCTGCGTCGGACGCCGGCGCGGCCGCCCCGGACGCGATGCGCGAGACCGACCTGGGCGTCGCGCGCGTCGTGCCAAGCGACCCGTTGCAGGGGAAAGACGTGCAGCTGGCGACCGCGTATCGCGTCCTGACCGGGACGTACAAGCCTCCGGCTACGGCGCCTTGAGCACGACGGTCCATGAGCAACAGCGTGGGCGCTATTCCTCCGCGGCCGACCGAGCTTCGAACGCGCGGATTACGCTGGCGCGAGACAGAACGATGAAGGTGAAGATTCCAAGCGCGGAACCGTACGGAACCTCCAGGACCGCCAGCGCCGCTGCTACGAAGCACAATGTGCGCCCGCGACGCTCCCGTAGGCGTTTTGCTGCGAGCAATTTCAACGTGACGCTGACGGCCGCGAAGAACGCAAATACGAGGCCCATCGCGCCGAATACCCACGGCAAAAAGGCCGGCGGGGGTGGGCCCTTCGTCGGCAAGCGCATGACGAATGCGAACATGACGCCGTAGACGATGCCGATGGGAATGAAGACGGCGCTGTAGCCCGCCGATAGGAAGTATCCGATCCGGAGCAAGCGGAGCTGCTCACCGTCAACAATCTCTTCCCGACTTTCTTGTCCGTACATCTCCGCCCCTACGGCTCCTGCATCGAGCCCGCAAAAGTGTTCGGCTTAGCTCTTCAACAGCTGCCGCAACACGAACTGCAGAATCCCACCGTGCTTGTAGTAGTCGAGCTCGACCAGCGTATCGATGCGCGCGATGGCGTTGAATTTCTTGGTCGTGCCGTCGGCGCGCGTCGCGCTGACTTGCAGGCGCGTGCCGGGTGCGAGGCCGCTCGAGACGCCGGCGATGCCGAACACTTCTTCACCGGTGAGGCCGAGGGATTCGCGCGTTTCGCCGGGCACGTATTGTAGCGGGAGCACGCCCATACCGATCAAATTGCTGCGGTGAATGCGCTCGTAGGATTCGGCGAGCACGGCGCGCACGCCGAGCATGAGCGTCCCCTTGGCGGCCCAGTCACGCGATGAGCCCGAGCCGTACTCTTTGCCGGCCAGGATCAGAAGCGGCACGTTTTCCGCCTTGTACTTCATGGCCGTGGCGTAGACGCTGCCTTGCTCGCCGTCCGGCAGGTGCCGCGAGAAGCCGCCCTCCACGCCCGGCACGAGCTGATTGCGCAGACGCACGTTGGCGAACGTGCCGCGCATCATCACCTCGTGGTTGCCGCGGCGAGCGCCGTATTGATTGTAGTCTTGCGGTTTGACGCCATGCTCGCTGAGGTACTCGGCGGCGGCCGAGGTCTTCGCGATGTTGCCTGCGGGCGAGATGTGATCGGTCGTCACCGAGTCCCCGAGCATCAAGAGGACCCGCGCGCCGGCAATGTCTTGTAGCGGCGCCGGCTCCTTCGGCATGTTCTCGAAGAAGGTGGGGTGGCGCACGTACGTGCTCTCGGGCGACCAGGAGAAGCGGCTGCCTTCCGGCACGGGGAGCGCACGCCAGGCCTCGTCCCCCGTGAACACCGACGCGTACTCCGTGCGGAACATCGTCGAGGTCACCGTCTTTTGTACGACGGACGCGACGTCCCGCGTGGACGGCCAAATATCCTTCAAAAAGACGTCTTTGCCGGCCTTGTCCTGACCGAGCGGCTCCTTTTTGAAGTCGATGTCGATGCGACCGGCAAGTGCGTAGGCGACGACCAGCGGCGGACTCGCGAGATAGTTCGCGCGCACATCGGGGCTCACGCGGCCCTCGAAATTACGGTTGCCGCTGAGCACGCTGACGGCCACCAGATCACCCTCGTGGATGGACTTGCTGATCGGCTCCGGCAAGGGCCCGCTGTTGCCGATGCATGTGGTGCAGCCGTAACCCACGATGTTGAAATGCAGACTCTCGAGGTGCGCGAGCAATCCGGATTCGCGCAGGTACTGCGTGACGACCTTGGAGCCGGGCGCGAGGCTCGTCTTGACCCACGGCTTGACCTGCAAGCCTCTGTCCGCCGCGTTCTTGGCGAGCAGCCCGGCGCCGAGCATCACGTACGGGTTCGAGGTGTTGGTGCACGACGTGATCGCGGCGATCACGACCGAGCCGTGGCCGAGCTCGAAGTTTGCGCCTTCCAGCGAAGTTTTTACCTTGGTTTGCAGGGCCTCCGGCGCAAGCGGCGCGGCGGCAGCGGCCTTGCCTTTGCCCTTGGCGAGGGCGACCATCTCGCCCAACTGCTTTCCGAAATTGGCACCGACCTCCGTGAGGGCGACCTTGTCGTGTGGCCGGCGCGGACCGGCCATGGTCGGCACGACGCTCGACAGATCGAGCTCGAGCAAATCCGTGTACTCGGGATCGGGCGTGTTCTTGTCGCGGAAAAGGCCTTGCGCTTTTGCGTACGCCTCGATCAAGTCCGCGCGTTCGTCGCTGCGCCCGGAGAGACGCACGTAGTTGAGCGTCTCCGCGTCGATCGGAAAAATGGCGCAGGTGGAGCCGAACTCGGGACTCATGTTGCCGATCGTGGCGCGATCCGCGAGCGGCAGATTGTCCAAGCCCGAGCCGAAGAACTCGACGAATTTCGCAACGACGCCCTTGTCGCGCAACTTGCGCGTGATGGTGAGCACGAGATCCGTAGCCGTGGTGCCCTCCGGCAACGCGCCGTGCAAACGACAGCCGATCACCTGCGGGATCAAGAGGTTGATGGGCTGGCCGAGCATGGCGGCTTCCGCCTCGATGCCGCCGACGCCCCAACCGAGCACACCGAGGCCGTTGATCATGGTGGTATGGCTGTCCGTACCGACCAGGGTGTCCGGATAGGCGAGGCCGTCTTTGTCGAAAATGACGCGCGCGAGGTACTCGAGGTTCACCTGGTGCACGATGCCGGTGGACGGCGGCACCACCTTGAAATTGTCGAACGCGCTTTGCGCCCAGCGCAAGAGCACGTAGCGCTCCTGATTGCGTTCGTACTCGTTCTTGGTGTTGAGCGTGAGCGAGTTCGCGTGGCCGTAGGAGTCCACCTGCACCGAGTGATCGATCACGAGCTCGGAGGGGAACAGCGGATTGATCTTGGCTGGGTCGCCGCCCATCTTCGCCATCGCGTCGCGCATGGCGGCGAGATCGACCACGGCCGGCACGCCCGTGAAGTCTTGGAGCACGACACGCGCCGGATGAAACGCGATCTCACTGTCCGGCTCCGCCTTTGGGTTCCAGGCAGCCAGCGCCAGGACGTCCTTTTTAACGACGGCTTTGCCGTCCTCACAACGCAGCAAATTCTCCAGCAGAATGCGTAGCGAGTAGGGCAGCTTGGCGATGTCCTTGCCGCTCGACTGAGCGAACTTGGGCAGGCTGAAGTACGTGTACTTCTTGCCGTTGACGTCGAGCGTGGAGCGCGTGGAAAAGGAGTCGAGGGAGCGGTCGGTCATCGCGGAAATCCTTGGCGATCACGTAGTGCAACGCTCTCTGGCGCGCAAGCGTCGCTGATTTCCACGCGGCACAGCTACGGCGCGGTCACGTCGTAGGAAAATACCGGATTCGGGATCGTGTAACAGGTGGTCCCGGCGGGATCCTGAAACTCCTCGTCAGCGCCCACGTCAATTTCGACGTGGCCTGCCATCGGCCAAGTCACAGGCAAGAATTGGAACGTGGAGGCACCGCTGGCGTCAGTGCTTTCCGTGTAGTTCAGGGGAGTCGTGGGCTCGCCCGCCGTATGCGCCGCGGAGAACCCCATCCGCAGTGTCGAGATAGCGCCGCCCGGCGCGATCGTGAACTGTTGCGCAATTGCCTGGTTCGGCACGCTGGCTCCCATGGCCGGCATGACGTTCGTCAGCGTGAAGGGTGTCGGAGTGCTCGCGTTCGTGCACGTGAGCGCGGGCTGCGCCGGGGCCGGGGCTGGCTTGGCATCGCTGCTGCACCCGCTGAGCACGCACAACCCCCAAAAAGACATCACCCACGCCCACGATCCATGGCTTTTCAACATAAAAAGAGACTCGCACGCTCCCCTCGCCTCCGTCAAATCAGTGAAAATCAGCCCGCTTCACGAGCGCCGCGCTTGGCCCGCGCGACGACGCCGTGTTGCACGCGCGTGCGGCGCAATGTCTCGAGCGCGCAAGATTGCCCCGCTCGCCCGCCTTCACGATCGACGGCTCGTTGCGCTTGAAGCGAAGCTCACCGCAAAGCTCGTGAGCCCGGCATCGCGCTTGCAGACAGCGACAGGTTGCAACCCGGGCGCAGGTCGAAGTGCGCCGTGGCAATTCAATCAAGTGAAAATCGAGGACTACGCCCTGATCGGCAACCTGCGCACGGCTGCGCTGATTGCTCGCGACGGCAGCATCGACTGGCTGTGCGTACCTCGCTTCGACGCGGGAGCTTGCTTCGCGGCCTTGCTCGGTACCCCGGACCACGGTCGCTGGCTCCTGCGGCCGGCGGATGAATCCGCTCGAATCGAGCGAAAGTATCTACAGGACACGCTGATCTTGGAGACTCGCTATCAGACCAGCTCGGGCTCGGCGAGAGTCCTCGACTACATGCCGATAGGCGAGCTGCCGGTCGTCACGCGCATCGTCGAAGGGGTATCCGGGTGCGTTTCGCTGCGCTCGGAGCTCGTGATTCGCTTCGACTATGGGCACATCGTGCCCTGGGTGCGAAGCCGCGAAGGTCGTTGGACCGCCGTCGCCGGGCCGGATGCGCTCGACCTCGAGACCGCGATCCCACTGCGTGGTGAGGGCCTCAAGAGCGTCGCCCAGTTCGAAGTGCACGAGGGCGAGCGCATCCCCTTCTCGCTTCGTTGGTTTCCATCCCATGAACAGTCACCGCCACCCGAAGACGCGCGCAGCACGCTCGCACAAACCGAAACCTTCTGGCGAGATTGGGCGGGACGTTCCACCGATGACGGCCCCCATCGCGACGACATCGTGCGCTCGCTGATCACCCTGAAGGCCCTGACGTACGCGCCGACGGGCGGGATCATCGCCGCACCCACGACTTCCTTGCCCGAAGTGATCGGAGGAAGCCGCAACTGGGACTATCGTTGCTGTTGGCTGCGCGATTCGACTTTCACGCTGTACGCGTTGCTGCACGGCGGTTATGCCGACGAAGCGGCTGCCTTTCACGATTGGCTATTGCGCGCGGTGGCCGGCGATCCGGGCAAGGTTCAGATCTGTTACGGCCTTGCCGGAGAGCGCCGGCTGGAGGAAACGGAGCTGCCTTGGCTGCCGGGCTACGAGGCGTCGCAGCCGGTACGCATCGGCAACGCGGCGTCGCTACAACTCCAGCTCGACGTCTATGGTGAGGTGAGCGACACGCTGCACCAGGCGCGGCGCTGCGGCATCGATTCCGACGAACCTAGCTGGGCGTTCCAAAGAGCGCACACCGAATGGCTCGAGCAAGCCTGGTCCGAGCCGGATCAGGGGCTGTGGGAGATGCGCGGCCCGCCGCAGCATTTCACGCACTCCAAGGTGCTCGCGTGGGTCGCGCTCGATCGCGCGATCAAGGCGATTGAACAACATGGCTTCGAGGGGCCGCTCGAACGCTGGCGCTCGGTGCGAGCCGCCATCCATGCGAGCGTGTGCGAGCGTGCGTTCAGCAGCAAGAAAAATAGCTTCACCCAGGCGTACGATTCCGACGCAATCGACGCGAGCCTACTGCTGATCCCCGCCGTCGGCTTCCTCGGCGGCGACGACGAACGCGTGCTCGGCACGATCCGCGCCGTGGAACGCGAGCTGCTTCAGGACGGACTCGTTCGTCGCTATGTCACCGCGGAGCGCACCGGTGCCGACGGTCTAGCTGGGCAAGAAGGCGTATTTTTAGCGTGCTCCTTTTGGCTCGTCGACGCCCACGTGCTCACCGGGCAGCAGGAAAAGGGCCAGGCGTTGTTCGATCGCCTGCTCACGCTCAAAAATGACGTCGGTCTTTTAGCCGAAGAATACGAGCCCGCGCAAAGACGACTACTCGGCAACTTCCCACAGGCTTATTCGCACGTGGCCCTGATCAATAGCGCGCGCAATCTCACGCAAACGCGCAGCCCCGGACAGCACCGTAAGAGCACGTGAACTGCCTGGCTCTGACCTTTTCAACAGAGTTCGTCATCGCCTGACGGCGACCCCGAGGCGTGAAAAAACGAGTCGAGCGAGCCCCCTCGGAGCCCATCTGGTCGTAACAAGTGTCTCATCGTTGATCGCTGGCTGGCTGTAATTTTGCGAGGCGATAGCCTTCTGTGAGGGTGACGAGTTTCTCGAGCCCTCCGCAGATGGTTTTCCATCCTGGGTCACCGTTCCATTTGATGTGTCCGCCCATGGCAGCGACGGCGAGCAGGATGTCGCGGTTGGTGGGGCTAGCTGGCAACTTGGTGCGACCTTTGAGACGGAGCACGAGCAGCTCATCGGGCTCGAGTATGAGTTCGTCGGTCGCCTCCGGTTTCAGGCGAGCACGAGTACGCAGCTCCAGCGCACGGCACGCGATCGGCGCCGAGACGGCCAGCGCGTTGACGAGCGCCTCATAGTCTTCGAGCTGGCGTTTCATAAACGCGCACCCCGTCTTGAGCGCTTTGAAAAACTCTTCGATCGTCCAACGCGCACGGTAGGCATCAACGAGCTGACTCAGTTCCTCTGCTCGAGTTGCCGACTCGTTTGTGATGAGCAGCCATTCCACCCCCAGGCCGCCGCATTGCGGCAGTCGGGGGTTCTATCGAGCAAGATACGCTCTAGCCCGCGAGCAGCTCGAGATAGCGGAGCATCGCGCAGCCGGCATGCTGGGGATAATCGATGCGCACTTTCATCTCGATGGGACTCCCGGGCACGCCGCCTTGCAGCGTGCGCGCGTCGGGGAACAAGTAGCTTGGTCCGGGAGCGAATTGGTAGCGTAGCAAGAAGGCCATACCGCGCTTGATCTCGTCCTCGAGCGCGGCCACTTCGCGCGCGTCCGTGTGCGCGACGCGCGCGGCGTGCAGCGTCGCGACGGCGGCCTCCAGGCGGCTGGCCAGGGGAGTGAGCCGCGGTACGAGGAACGGGCCGCGGCCGATGGCGCCGTCGTATTGGGGCGGGCTCGTCAGCTGAGCCATGCGATTTTCGGTCTGCCAGTTCAAACAGAACTCGAGCGCCTTGGCGTCCGGAGCGCGCGCCCACAGCGCGTCGAGCGTTTGGCAGGTCCAGTGCTCGGCTGCCCAGAAGTAGCGCGCGCCGACGAAGAGCGGATTCTTGTGCGTCAAGCGCGCGAGCGCGCGGCTTGCGCCGTCGAGATCGCGCGCGTCGCCCGACAGGCGATGCGCGGCGCCGAGCGCGAGCGCTGCCTCGCCCGTGTAGTACTCGAACTGCACGTCGACCGCGTGATTCTCGGCGATCGAATAGACGTGTTTGAACTCGCCGTCGGGGCGCTGCAGACTGCGCACGAACTCGGCGAGCTTGGCCGCGGGCTCGCGAAACTCGGGCGCGCCGCCCTCGACGAGCTCCACATAGGCGAGCAGCGCGAGCGCCGAGGAGCCGAGATCGACCTGCTGCCCCTCGCCGATACAAACGTGCTCGCCGCAGCGGAGCGTTGCGTGGTCACGCAGAAAGGCGCCGGCGCGGCGCGCGGAGTCGGTGATCGCCGAATCCATCAGTACGCGGCCGGCGCGCGCCAAGAAATAGGTTGCGCCGGAGTGGCGCGGATAATTGTAACCGGGCGTATCCGCTCCGGTCAGCGCGTCGATCTCGTAGCGGAACGAGCCGTCCGGGTGCTGCACGCGCCGTAGATACTGCGCCGCCGCCAGCACCGCCGCGCGCAATGTCTTTGCGTTCACCTGCTCGGGCCGGAGCTCGCGCGGATACCTGCTCGAGTCATGCACGGCGAAGCGCCGGAACGTGCCGTAGCGCAGTAACTCGGCGGGGGAAGCGGCCAGCTCTTTGGCGAGGGAGCCGAGCACGCGCTCGAGATCGATGCCCACGATCAACTCGAGCGGGCCGAACTGGACGTGCGCCTCGTACGCGTCGAGGCGCTGGATGTCGGTCGGCGTTGCGTACGCGGTCTTGCCACGATAACTGACGCTCAGCCCGTCGCGCGCGGACACCAGCGAGCCGGCGAAGATCAACGGATCTTTGGCGAGTATGGGCGCATCGTCGATCAGCTGCTCGATCAAGCGCGTCGCGCCGCGCGTCTCGCCTTCGAGCGTCGCCTGCTCGGGATCGGCCGCAACTACGGCGCGCGCAAGCCGACTACCTCCGCGCCAGAGGCTCACGATATACGGACCGCGCGGAGCTCGCGTGCGGTCGACGCGCAGGAACCAAACCAACCCGAGCGCGCACGCGGCGAGCACCACCGAGTAGACCGCGAGGATCCGCAGTAGCCTCTCGAGCTTCATGACGCCGAATCACGGCGCGGGCCGAGCCAGCTGAGCTCGAGCGCGGGCAGCACGATCAAATAGGGGATCACGAGCGCGACGACGAGCCCGCAAGTCGCCATGGCGACTCCGCTCATCTCCCCGTATACGCCGCGCAAGAAGGCGATCGTCAGCACGAGCAGCGCGCTGAGTGCGAGGCCACAGGCGAACGCCGCCCAAGCCGCGACCCGCAACACGCGCTCCGCCCAGCTCCTCCGCGCAAACAGGCCGAGCGCGCTGGCCTCGAGCAACAGCACGACGACCACGAGCGGCAGGTCGACCAGCCAGAAGCGGGTCTTGATCACGACGAAACAGAGGACGATGAACAACGCGCCGACGAACGCGTTGGAGGCCGCGAAGATCCAGCGAGCTCTGGGCGAAAGTACGTAGTCCGTCGTCATCGGGTTAGGGCTAGCACTACTGCAGCAAGTTCTCAGGCCGCCCGCAGATAGGCGAGTGCGCTGTGTGCCGCAACCGCTCCCGAGCTGGCGGCCGACAGCGCGCTGCGGGGCCGCGCCGAGAGCGTGTCGCCCGCGACGAACAGACCGGGAGCCCCGTACGCGGCACCTGAAGCCTCGGCGCGAACACCAACTCGCTCGAGCACGCCGACACCGCGCGCCGCGAAATCGATGGTGGCGAGCGACGAGACGTCGGCGATTTGGGCATCGAGCTCGATCACCACGGGGGCCGCCAGCGACAAGTGAAAGGCCGCACCGTTCACGCCGTGATGCGAGCCGAGCGCGACGCCACCCGAGGCCACTCCGCCGATCGCGAGTACGACCGCCGAGAATTCACCGAGCGGCTCGCGCTCCCCCTGCAGCACGAAGCCCGCGCCGCGCGCCTCGACGCGCGCCACGCGCTCCCGCCGGACCAACACCTGACTCTTGGCGAACCAGCGGTCGCGATTGAGCTCGAAGCGCGCTCCGGCCGCGCCCCCCGGCTGCGACGCGGCCTCCCCCACCGGCACCGCGAGGCGCTGAGCGAGCTCGGCCGCGACCTCGCGCTCGATGCCGAGCCAAGGCCCAAGCAGCCAAGCGTCGGGCTGAGCTCGTACGGATGCCAGCGCCGTCGCCAGAAAATCGACGCGCTCCGGTTGGTCGTGCAACGCGGCTAGATCGAACGGGGCGATCCGGCGTTCCGAGCCGCTTTTCAGGCCCGCGACGGGCACGGCCTCGAAGCGCGTGCGCGTGTCCGCGGCCCAGGTCGAGGCCGCGTAGCTCTTGGCGAGCAGCGTCGCGTCCCAGTCGTCCCGGCCGAGATCGGCGAGCGCGACACGCTTGCCGCCGAGCGCCGCCAAATCGAGCAACGCGGCGTCCCGGCCACGCGCGCGGCGGACGTTCCCCTGCGCGGTCGCGATCACGCACGGCGCGGAGCCAACGCGAAAATGACCGAGCGCGCCGACGAACGCCGCGAGTTCGGGCGTGAGCGCCACGGTCTCCCCGCTGCGAGCCTCGGGGTCGAAATCGAGCGCGCCGGAAAAAAGCGCGCTCGCTCCGGCTGGACCATGAAAGAGAGATACCTGCGCGCCTTGTGCGACAGCCGCGTGTGCCGCCGCCACGCCCGCCATGCCCGCGCCGACGATCGCGAGCTTCACGCGTGCTCCCGGTCGAAGCCCTCGGCGCCGAGGGCCGCGAGCGCGAGCGCTTCTTGACGCGCTTGTTCGGGCCCGAGCGCCGGGGCGCGCCGGCGCTGCGTGTGCAGCAAGAACTCGAGCGCCATCTTTTGGCCTTTTTCTGGGGATTTTCCGGTCAAATCCGCGACGATGCGACCACAGCGCAGGGCGCAGCGCATGCCGGCGCAGGCGCCGAGACCGAGGCGCGTACGGCGCGACACGTCCTCCACGCTGGTCGCGAGCTCCTCTTGGACCACGTAGCGGATCTCGGCCTCCGTGACCGGCTCGCACGGACACACCACGGCCGCCTCGCGCGGTTCGCGCAGCATGCGCTCGAGCACGCGCAGGCTGCGCCCGCCGTGACGATACTCCAGGCGCGTCGCCGTGACGGCTTCCATGCCGCCCTTCACCACCAGGTCCATCGGATCGACTTGTTCGTCACCGCCTGGCAGGGGCGCCACGTGCGAGCGCGGCTTTTCGCGGTTGCCCAGACGCGCGGCGAGCACGTCGGTCATTTCCTGGGAGAAGAGACGATAGCTCGCGAGCTTGCCTCCGATCATCGAGTAAAGGCCATCCGCGCCGTGCGCGGCGTGATCGACGACCTCGTGCTCGCGCGACAAGGCGTCCTCGTTCGGACCCCAGGCGTGCAGCGTGGGGCGTACCCCGCCCCACGTGCCGATCGCGCGCGCGCTGTGAATTTCCGGGAAAACATGGGCGATCGCCTGAAATAGGTAGCTCACCTCGTCGGTCGTCGCGAGCACGTCGTCCAGATCGCCGTAGTAGTCGTCGTCGGTCGTGCCGAGCACGCTCATGTTCTGCCACGGGAGCAGGAACACCTGTCGGCCGTCGATCGCGTACGCGATGATCGCGTAGTTCGTGAGCCTGCGATCCAAAAAGACGTGAATGCCTTTGCCCGGTCGAATGCGCGCTGCGGCGGGCGCGAGGCCGCCGAGCGACGCCGTGATCGGCGCCCACGCGCCGGTCGCGTTGACGACCAAGCGAGCCGTCCGCGTGCCGCTCTCACCCGAGCTGCGGTCGAGATAGCGGACGCCGAAAACGCGGCCGTCCGAGCGGCGCAAAATCTCGGTCACCGTGCAGTGCACGTAGAGCTCGGCGCCGTGCTCGCGTGCGTCGACCGCGTTGGCGACGCACAAGCGCGAGCCGTCGATGCCCCATTCGTCGAAGCTCACGCCGCCGGCAAATCCGCCCGAAAGTCCGGGCTCGAGCGAGCGGATCTCGTCCTCGCTCAGCCGCACGTGCGGTTTGCCGCTCTTCAGCGGTTGGTACTGGTCGTACAAATCGAAGAACGCGTCCACCGCGGTGAGCTCGATTTTTGCGCGCAGACCGCCGGCCGCGATCGGCATCAGGAACGGGATGCGGAAGAGCAGGTGCGGCGCAATCCGCTGAATGTGCCCCGAGTCGAGGCACGAGCTATGGGTGACCGACGGGTCGTTGGTGAGGTAGCGCGGACCGCCGTGGATCATGCCGCTCGAGTTGCCGCTCGCGCCGAACGCGAGATCGTTGCGTTCGAAGACGGCCACCTTGAGCCCGCGCAGCGCCGCGTCGCGCGCCACGCCGAGACCGTTCACGCCGCCGCCGATCACGATCACGTCGAGCTCGAGCGGCCGCCCTTTGTCGTCGCGATCGATCTCGGCCGGCATCGGGTGGCAGAGACTAGCACCCTCGCCAGCGCGGCCGAAAAACGCTGCCCGGGGCCGCTAAAATACTCTGTGCACGCGCGCTGCCGCGGGGCAGCCCCGCAGGCAAAACCCGATCGTCAGTAGAAGGTCACGTCGTCGGCGGTCAGGTTCCAATTGGTCCCGCCTTGCGCGCCGGGCGCGCGCACGGCCAGGATTTGGAGGAACAGGATTTGCGCTTTGCTGAAATCCGCCGGGGAGCCGAAACCGCGCCGGCTCAGGTTCCCGAATGGCACGTCGCACAGCGTGAAGTTTCCGCTCATCACCGGGCACCACACGCCGTAGTGATCGTTGCAGGCGTTGGTGCAGGTGCCAAACTCGTCGCTGGTCGTGGTCGTGACGACGTTGACGCGCACCATGTTGTTCGTAGTCTGCGTCGCGGTGGTGCTGCCGCGCAGATAGAGATGAATGCCGGTGAACACACTGGCGTCGTACACGCAGGGCGCCGCGGCCGTGCCGTTGAAGACCAAACTGAAGCCGCCACCGTAGTTCGTGGCCCCGTTGCCGGTATCGTGAATGGAGCAGCCGGTGCCGCCACCGCCGCGACCGCCGGCTTGAGGCGAGACCAGCGAGGGCTCCGGCGTCGTGCCGTCGTCGAACGCGTACCAAACGCCGGAGCGTGGTGGCGCCAAGGCGAGCGTGCAGGCGCCCTCACTGCCGTCGTAGATGAGCGTATTGGAAAGAGCGCCGACTTGCGGCAAGCAACTCGACGAGCCGCCGGCTCCGCCGCTGCCCGCGTCACCCGCGCTGCCCGCATTGCCGCCCGCGGCGTCTCCAGAAGCGCCGGCTGTGCCGGCTGTGCCGGACGCGCCGGACGCGCCGCTATCGCCTCCGCCGAGGCCTGCGCTGCCCGCGCCCGCCGCGCTACCGCCGGCCCCGGCGAGCCCGCCGCCCGCACCCGCGCCGCCTTGCGCAGCGCCCGCGTCGCCTCCGCTCGAGCCGCCTTGGCCGTCGCCGCCCTGCGGGTTTCCACCTTGCGCGACGAGCCCGCCTGTTCCTGCGTTCGTCGCGCTGAACGGAACACAGCCACCGTGCGGGCATCCGCCAAAAAATGTCGAGCCGCTCGGGCTACCGCAGGCGATCAGCACGAGCAGGGCGGGCAACCAGCCAAGCGCTCTCGATCCGAATGCGACGCTCGAGTCTCGATCCCAAGATAGGCGCGGACGCATTTGCGCATGAAGGTAACACGCCGAGCAACGCTCATCCAAGCACGCGCGGCGCACCGCTCATGGGCGACGATTCGGTACACTCGTTTGTGCGCACTGAATGGCTCGTACTCGCACCCACACGCGCGCCTGCTGTGTGAATTCCTTACGATGGTCGAACAAATTTACAATGTGTCGAGCGCCCGCGAACGGGCTTGGAGGTTTGCGCATTCATTTCGACGCGCTCCACGTGCGAGTCGATAGTGTCGCGAGTCCGAGATTTTTTTCAAAAATCAACGATCAGAAAAATGATCGGGATACTCGTGGGGACGCCGGTCCTTCAGATCGCGATCCGCAGCGCGATGCCGAGATCGACGATGGCCGGCGCGCGACTGAAGGCCACGCCGCCCAGGTCGAGGTGCTTCACGCCGAAGCGGAATTCGCCTTCGTCCGTGCCATAGCGACCGGAGACGAACGCCTCGAAGCGCATGTGCGTGAGCGCGATGAGCGAATAGTCGAGGCGCGTGATGAAGGAGCGATCGGAGAGGTTGCCGAGCGTGGACAACGTGAACGTGTGGTTGTCGAGCGAGTACGGCGCGGGGAACGTGACGTACAGCGCGGCGTAGTGACGTCCGAGGTAGAAGAACGTCGCCGGGTCACTGAGCGGCGTGCTGTGTGGCAGCACCAAGCCTGGATACGCGGCGGGACTCGCATAGCCGAGGCCGTTGTAGAAATACTCCGCGCCGACCGTGAAGGTGTCGTTGTCGTTGTACTTGTGGGAGATGCTCGCGCCGCCCACGACCTGTGGCCGGTAACCGCTCGCGCGAAACTCGGGGTAGTAGCTGTCGACTACCTGGGCGAGCCGCGCTTGCGCGACCTGATCCGGAGTCTCGTAGCTCGCCGCTGCCGGAGCCGGCGGCACGACCGCGTTCGCGTCGAAGTTGACGCGATCGATCTCCGCCGCCGAGCGCAGGCCGAGCTCGCCGTAAAAATCGATGTCACCGATGCCGGTCGACAAATCGGCCGCAAATTTCGGCTTTAGGTCGCGTTGCGCGACCGCGCCGAGCCCGAGCTCCGCCGGCCCGAGCACGAGCTCGGCGCGCGCCGCGCCGGCAACCGAGCCGAGCGTGGGCGTGGCGTTGGCGCTCTCCGTGAGCGCGTACAGATAGAAGTTCCACGCCTTGGATTCGACCGGGACGTGCAACTTGAGCATCGTGGTGCCCGCGCGCGCGTCGAATACATCGAGCGGGTTTCGGCGGCGCAGATGCAAATAGTCGGTCGGCGCCCAGAAATGCCCGGTGCCCCAACGCACGTGTTGCTTACCAGCGGTGACGAACACCGTGTGTCCCACGTCGAAGCGCAGCCACAGCTGATCGAGCGTGACGTTTGGACCCCGCGTCGCCGGAGTGAACAGCGACGAGAGCGATTGGCTGCCCGCGCTGCCGCCGGTGGGCTGCACCGCGCCGATCGAATTCACGTCGCCCGCGCTCGCCGGCAGCGTCGGATCGTAGGTCATGCGGCCAAGCACGAAGCCGCGCACGCGATCGTTCGGACGCGCGTCGAGGTACACGTCCAAGAGCGACGGCGAGCTGAAGGCCCAATCGCCCGGCACTTGGCCCTGGGCTCCCGTGGTTTGAGCCCGCAAATACAGCTGTCCGCCGATCTTGAGCGGATCGTCGGGAGCCGCCTCCTCGCTGAACATCGGCGTTTCGGCGCTGCCGAGGATGGCGGTGTCCCGGCTCGGCGCAGCTTGAGCCGCCGCGTTCGCCGCGGTGGCGGCAGGCGGCGCGGCCGTGGCAGCGGCGGGCGGTACCGCTGGCGCGGCCGGCGCGGAGCCGTCTCCCGCAGGCGCGGGATTGGTGGGCGCGCTCGCTTGTGCTGGAGCCGGTTGCGCGGGCGCCGGTTGTGCCGGAGCCGGCGCTGCGCCGCCGAACATTTCGTCTTCGCTCGGACGAGTTTGCGCGGACGCGCTGACCGTCCAAAGCACCGCGATCGCAGAGGCGATCGCGCCGAGTTCGGCCTTCATCGAGACTTGCTCTCGAGCCAGGCTTTGGTGAAGAGGTTCGCCTCGAGCGGTTTGAGATCGACGGTCTTGATCAGAATCAGCGTCGAATTCTGCTTTTCGACTTCGTCGTAGAAGCGGATTTCTTGCGGGTACCAGATGTCGCCCTTGCGCGACTCGCTGTAGATCTTCTGCCACTTTGGGTAGTAGGACGTGCGCAAGAGTTTGCCGGACAGCGCGAATTCCTGGCGTTTCAGCACGTTTTTCGTGTCTTTGTCGACCCACAATTTGATGACCGGGAACGCCAGGTCGAGCCCCGGCTTGCCCTTGAGCGTCATCACTTGCGCGTTGTACACGCCGAGCTTTTCTTCCCCGCTGTCTTCGGGATCGTACTCTTCGGCGAGTCGCGACTCATCGAAGTCCGAGCGGCGCGAGTTCGTCCCGCCGATGCGCTCGCGCTCGGTGCGGCGCTCCCATTTGCCGACCGCCGGATCGTAAAACCACAGATTTTGATCGATGCGCAGGTAGCCCTGACCCTGGGAGGCCTTCGGCTTGGTGAACAGGATCATGAATTTTTGATCCGAGCTCCGTCGAAAAACCAAAGCCTCGTAGACGACCGCGACCTTGTCTTTCTCTTTTTGCTCCATGTAGATCGACGAGCGCCAGTCGCCCTGATTGCGCTGTCGATCGTCGACGACCTTGAGGATCTGAACGAGCTCGTCCTTGGACGGCGCGGCGCGTGCCGTGCGCGCTGCGAGCGCGAACACCGGAAACGCAAACAAGAACGCGATCAGCTGCAGCACGCTTCTTTTCGACATGACGGACCTCATCCAAAGTGAGACATGGCGTCGACCGGTTTGAGGCGCGCTGCCCGCAATGCGGGGTAGAGCGCGGCCAGGCCGGTCACCACGGAAATCAGGGCGATAGCGCCGAGCAACGCGGGCAAGAGTACGGCCACGCGCACGGTGTCGGACATCAGGAACAATTGGACGGAGAGCGGGACGTGGATCTTCGACGCGTTGAGGAGCGCGGCCAAGCCGAACCCCAAAACGGCGCCCGCACTGCCGCCCAGCAGCCCGAGTAGCAGCGACTCCCACAAGAACATGCGCAGAACCCCGCCGCGCTGCATGCCGATCGCGCGCAGCGTGCCGATTTCCCGCGTGCGTTCGCGAATGGCGATCCACATGGTGTTCATGATGCCGGTCACCATGATGGCCACCAAGATCACCATCAACACCAGGCTCAGGCCGTTGAACGCTTGCAGCGTCCACATCATGAAGCTGAGCTCGTCTTCCCAGGTGGTCACGTCGAGCTTCTGGCCGGTCCACTCCTCGCGTGTCACGTCTTGGATCTTCATCCAGAACGCGCGCGAATCCGCCTCCATCACGCGATAGCCGTCGTGCTCGAGCGCGAGCCGCAAGCGAGCCGCCAGCGGCGCCAGATCGTTCTGATACTGCGGCTTCAAATGAATCTGGATCACGCCGGCCACGTCCGAGCGCAGCTGGTACAGCGTGCGCAGCGATTCGTTCGAGACGAACACGTTCCATTGGCTCAAAAGGCCGACGTCCTCGGCGATCGCCACCACGCGGCAGTCGATGGTGTTCGCCACGCCGCGCGTGGTTTGCGCGGAGATCGTCAGCGCGTCCCCGACCTTGAGCTTGAGCTTCTTGGCCTGCGCGTCGAAGATCAGAATCGTCTTGGGCTGTGCGAGCTCGTCGATGTTGCCGCTCTCGACGCGCAGCACGCCTTTGAACGCGCTCTCGCGCTCGATGTCGATGCCGCTGACCGCCGCTTGCATCGAACCCGTGTCGGACACGAGCTTGCCCCAGCCGCGACCGCGCTCGACCATGAAGTCGGCCTCGGGCAGGTCGCGCTTCACGGCGTCTTCCACCTTTTTGTACTCGGTGACGACCATGCCTGCTTGGCCCGAGGTCACCTTGTAGAAGCCGCCGACGTTGAGGTGGCCCGTGCTCAGCGTGAGCGCGGTGTCGATCAGCGTGCCGCGAATGCCCGCCGCCAGGCCGTTCAGGATCACTAGCAACGCGGTGACCGCCGCGATCGCGATGCCCAAGAACGCCGCACGCCGCCGGTGCTCGATCAGGCTTAAAAAAGCGATACGTATGTCGAGGAAAAAGGCGCTCATTCGTTTATTCCTCGGCCTGCATGGCCTCACGCGGACTCACCCGCATGGCCAGAAGCGCCGGATAAATGCTGGAAATGACGCTCACCAAGAACACGATCCCCAGCGCCAGCAGTAGGTTTTTTCCGGCCAGCGACGGATGCAAACGCGGGCCCGAGAAGAAGAACATGAAGATGTCGTTGGCCGCGGGAATGCCGGCGTGCCCCAGCCAAACCACCAGCAGCGAGCCGGCGAGGGCGCCCGCCGCGCCGAACACGATGCCGACCGCGATCGACTCGAGCACGAGCATGGCCAGGATGAACCGCCGCTGAGCACCCACCGCGCGCAGCGTGCCGATTTCACGCACGCGCTCGAGCGTCGCCATCACCAGCGCGTTGTTGATGATCACGAGCGCGACGACGAAGATGATTAGCACGGCCGTGAACAGCACCACCCGCATCAGCACCGTGAACTGACCGATCAAGCCGGACGCCTTTTGCCAGCTGATCGCCTTGAGCGGAAGCCCCGCGCTCTTGCCGGCGGCCTCGATCGCCGCGATCGTGGGCTCGAGTTGGGTTTGGTCCTTGAGCAGCACGGCCGCGTTGAGCACGACCCCTTGCTGAAGCTGCGCGGGATCGTAGCCGGTGGGGGCCGCTTCCTCATGCGCGTGACTGCCGGCCAGGCCCGCGAGCTGCGCGCCCATGTCGACCGCGGGCGCGTTGCCGTCGTCAGCGGCGGGGCTCGGCGCGCTGCCGAACAGCTCCGCCTCCGCGTTTTCGCGCGATACCTCCTTGGCGCCGGAGTGTGCGCGCATGGCCGCTATTTCGCGGGCCTTGTCTTCGGTCATGAAACCGTAGAGCTCACGAAAGCTGACGAGATCCATCATGCTCGAAGCGCCCGCCTGCGGCGATTTTTCGAGCCCCTTGAAAGCAAAAGTGCCGTACACCTTGAGGTTCGCGGACTGAACATAGCCGCTCTTGGTGAAGGCCTTGATCGTGAGCGTGTCGCCGATGCGGATGCGGTAGAGCTCGAGCGACGGCGCGAGCTCGCGATAGAAAAACGCATAACGCTCGTCGAAGTTTTCGTCGGTCGTATTCAGAAATTGGCTCAGCAGTTTGCCGACGTCCGCTTCCGTGCCGTGCAGCTCGGCCTGCAGCTTTTGCCGAAAGAGCGCGGTCTTGGGCGCGTCCAGCTGCAATAGCAATTCCTTGACCTGCGTCGATGACTCGCGCACGAGGCGCTGGAGGTCCGCGTCCTTTTTGATCAGCGAGTGACGGATGTCACGCGCCTCGTGGATCTTGTCGAGCCGGCGCGCGGTCTTGAGCTTGACTTGCTCCTCGTACACGTACTTCGAAAACAGAAAGCCGCGCTGGCCCTCCGGGATCGGCTGACCCTCGACGATCGCCATGCGATCGAACGATCGAGCGAACACGGCAGGGTCGGTGCCGACGTAGCGGATGAAGAGCATGTCCGCGTCGGTCGCGAGCGGCGCTATTTTATTCTCCAGGAACTCGAGGTGGTCGAGCGGTTCCGCGTCGAAATCAGCCCAAAATTCCGGGGCCGCGGCGTGGGCGACGGCGTTCAGGTCTTCCGTGGCGACCGAGCGCTCGTCGTGTAAGAGCTTGACGTTCTCGATGTCGCCGCGGAGCACGCTCACGATCTGGCGCACGTGGTCGCGCTCGGCCACGTATGCCGAAGCGAGCTCCGTGCTCTTGTCCCCGGCGCGCTGCTTGTTGACGAGCCCGCGCAAGCGCGCGAGCGCCTGGTCCACCGTGTTTCCCGACATGACCATGGCCGAGTTGATGCCCATCGGCACCACGCCCGCCACGTTGGGCACGCTCATCAACACTTGCTTGACGCGCGCGTAGTCCGTCAGCGGCTCGAGTTGATTCGCGTCGAAGGACCAGCCGCCCATCACGTCCAAGTCTTCCTTGGAATCCGACGAGTAGACCTGGATGTTGCCGGCGATGCTGCCGATGATGCTGCGGCTCATCGCGCGGTCCACGCTGTCGAGCAACGAGGTCCCGATCACTACCAGGAACGCGCCGAAGCCGATGATCCCACCGACAATTAGCGTCTTATAACGACTCGCCAACAGATTGCGCAGCGCGATCTGCACGACGATCGACAATGTTTCGAAGTAGCCGGTCACGTCAGGACGGCGCTCCCCGGGGCAGAGTGGTGTTCGGACAGCTCGGCCGCGTTCGGACCGGCGCCATTTTCGCTGAGTTTGCCGTCGGCGAGGCGAACGAGCGAGCTCGCGTGCGCCATCACGCGCGCGTCGTGCGTGGAAAAAATGAAGGTGGTCTGCTCGGTGCGGTTCAGTTCCTTCATCAGGTCCAGGATGTTTTGGCCGGTCACCGAGTCGAGGTTTGCAGTGGGCTCGTCCGCGAGCACCAGCATCGGTCGCGTCACCAGAGCGCGCGCGATCGCGACGCGCTGGCGCTGGCCACCCGAGAGCTCGTTCGGCCGATGACGGATGTGCTCGGCCAACCCCACGCGCTCCAGCAAGTCGAGCACGCGCTGGTTTCGTTCGCTCGCCGACAGACGGCGCTGCAAGAGCAGCGGCAGCTCGACGTTGTGAAATACGTCGAGCACGTTCACCAGGTTGAAGCTCTGAAAGATGAAGCCGATCGTGTCCAGGCGCAGGCGCGTGAGCTCGCGCTCGCTGAGTTTGGCCGTGTCGCGCCCCGCCACCTTGACCGTGCCGGTCGTCGCCGTGTCGACGCAGCCGATCAAGTTGAGCAGCGTGGTCTTGCCGCTGCCGGAGGGACCCGCAATCGACAAGAATTCACCTTTTGTTACCGCGAGCGATACGCCGCGCAGCGCGCGCACCACGACCTTGCCGAGTCGGTAGTCCTTCGTCGCCGCGTCGATCGAAACGATCTGATCCATTGGGAATCCTGTACTGACAGCCTAAATTCGAGACGTTTCCGAAAAAACATCTTAGTGACTAAAAATCTCTTCCGTTTGACGTCTTAGTGACTAAGATAATGACCATCCGCTGTCAAGCGCGGATTGTCGTCCCCATACTTCTTAATAAATGCCGGTAAAGGACAAGTCCAAACGCAAGCGCCTGATCGACGCGATCTCGGATGAAGGCCGCAAGATGAGCACGCAGACCGTGCTCTTCCATACTGCCGTCGCCGATCGCCTGGGGCTGAACCCCTCGGATCACAAGTGTGGCGATTTGATTATTAGCCAGTCCGAGCCGATGACCGCTGGACGCCTGGCGGAGGTCACCGGGCTCAGCACGGGCGCCATCACCGGCGTGATCGATCGTTTGGAGCAGGCGGGCTTCGTGGTACGCGCGCACGATCCGAGCGATCGGCGTCGCGTGGTCGTCCAACCGACACCGGAACGCATGCCGGACCTGCGCCGCTTTTTCGAGCCTTTGCGCGCTGCGATGCAGGCCGTCTGCGATAAGTACAGCGACCAAGAGCTCGAGCTCTTGATCGACTTCATGCAGCGCTGCCGCGAGGTCTCCGCGCAGCAAGTGCGACGTCTGCGGGACGAGCCGAACGAGCCACGCCGGTCCGCGACCAGCGCGGAGCGCCCCGCGCGCCCAGCTCGCCGCGTGCCTTGACGTTCCTCGACCGGCGGTTATCGTGCGATTCAAATGCTGGTCGACCAAATCAAGGCGCGCATGTTCCAGGCGATGAAGGCGGGAGCCGTCGTCGAAAAAGAGATTTTACGCGTCGCGATGGGCGAAATCACGACCGACGCCGCGCGCGCCGGCAAGAAGGGCGACGACGAAGAAGCCTCCGCCATTTTGCGCAAACTCATCAAGTCGAACGACGAGACATTGGCGGCGCTCGCCGAAGGCGACGCTCAGCGCGACGTGCTCAAGCAAGAGATTGCGATCCTGAGCGAGTTTTTGCCGAAGAGCCTCGACGTCGACGCGATTGTCGCCCTGCTCGCCCCCGTCGTCGAGCAGATCAAGGCCGCCGGCAACGACGGCCAAGCCACCGGCGTCGCCATGAAGGAGCTCAAGAAATCGGGCGCCGTCGTCAACGGCAAGGACGTTTCCGTCGCGGTGAAGCAGCTACGCGCAGGCTGAGTCTGCGACGAGGTGCACGCGCTCAGCGCCGCGCCGCCCTCCATCAGCCGAGGTTCAGCTTCTCGAGCTGGAGTATCGCGTGCAAGGCTTCCGCGTCGAACGACGCGCGCTCTTTGCGATGCAACCAAGCCAGCCCGCGGGCGCTGAGCAGTGGCTCGCGCACGAGCGCGAGTTGCGCGCGGCGCGGGCTTACTGCTTCGAACAGCGGCTTGGGGCGCGGATTGAGCGGTCGAGTGGGCGATTCCTGATGGGAGAATTTCTTCGCCAGCATGACTTCGAATTTTCGACGGTGCGAGCGTCGGCAACGCAACCGGAGTGTGTCCTTTTCGTATCTTCGCCGGCGGAAGCGCGGAGAAAATGCGATGGCTCCGCGGTGAGAGCGCGACCTACATTGGACTCTTTCGCCGTCTCCAATCAGCCGAGTCTAGAGCGACGAACCGATCGGCATTCTAGCGGCTCGTACGCCGCGCGCGTTTGCGCGCCGCGCGCGCGAGTGCGTCGTCGATCAGCGTGCTGACGAGCTCGCGCGCGGCTAGTCCGCTGTGCGCCCAAAGTTTGGGAAACATCGAGATCGCAGTGAACCCGGGCAGGGTGTTGATCTCGTTGACGTAGAGCTCGCCGTCATGAGCCAGGAACAGGTCGACGCGCGCAAGCCCCTCGCACTCGAGTGCCGCGAAAGTGGCGAGGGCCAACTCCTGCACGCGTGCGGTTTGCGCCGGCGAAATCTGCGCGGGAATCTTGCTCACGACGCCACTGTCGTCCACGTACTTGGCTTCGTACGAATAGAACCCGTCAGGGTGATCGATCACGATCTCGCCCGGCACCGAGGCGCGCGGCTGGTCGCCGCCGAGCACCGCACATTCGATTTCCCTCGGGTGATCGAGCCCGCGCTCGACCACGAGCTTTTCGTCGAACAGAAAAGCGTGCAGGACCGCGGCCTCGCTCGCCGGCGGCTCGAGCACACGGCGCACACCCACGGACGATCCGAGATTGGCCGGCTTCACGAACTGCGGGTAGCCGAGCACGGCGAGCCGCTGCGCCACGCCGGCGGGATCGCGTTGCCAGTCGAGCCGGCGCACGGTTTCGTACGGCAAGATGGGCAGCCCCGCTTGCAGCAAGAGCCGCTTCATCACGTCCTTGTCCATGCCGACGGCGGAGCCGAGCACGGCGGCGCCCACGTAGGGCACTCCCGCCAGCTCGAGCAGACCTTGGATCGTGCCGTCCTCGCCCATGGGTCCGTGCAAGACCGGGAACACGACGTCCACGCCGAGTCCACTCCGATCGTCGACTCGCACGATGTGCTCACCGCCGCGCTCGGGGTGTGGTGGTAAGAGCACTCCCGGCATGGCCTCGTTCAACTTGACGAGCCGAGGGTCACGCGATGAGCCGAGCAGTAGCGCCGCCTCTTGCAGGTGCCAGCGACCGCTCTTGTCGATGCCGATCAGGATCGGCTCGTAGCGCTCGCGGTCGAGTGACTCGAGCACGAAGCGCGCTGAAAGCAGCGAAATTTCATGCTCCGCCGAGCGCCCGCCGAAGAGCACGGCGACGCGGAGCTTTGGGACGGAGCTCATCAGAACCAGTATATCTGCGCGTACGCCAGCATACCGGCGGAAATATCGAAGTAGTAGGAACCGCTCACCTTGGGCGGCAGCGGCAAAGTCCCACAAGTCATCGTCATGCCGTTGACTTGGATCGTGCGATCGTCCGCGTTCGAACAGCCCCAGCCTTGCAGATCCTGCTGCACGCGCAGACAGACCGGGCCGGTCGTATTGAGTGTGTAGCTCTGGCCGGACACTTCGATCGCCGGCGCGCACTTTCCGTCGCTCGGCATGCCGGCGGCCCCGCTGCCGCTCACTCCGCTGCCACTCACTCCGCTGCCACTCACTCCGCTGCCACTCACGCCACCGCTGCCCGCTCCCCCAATGGCAAGCGCGCCGCCGGCCGAGAACGTTGGTGAGTCATAGTAGTTGATACCAGGCACGCTGCCGCAGCCACAGGCAAAACCCGTAGCGAGCAGCGCCGCCCGAAGATAAGGCGCTTTGGACCAAGCCATTGAGCGCGGAGACTAGCTCAGACTCGTGGCCATGGTCTACGCTCGCCGCCATGAACGTACTCGTCATCGGTGGTACAGGACTGATCAGCACTGGCATCGTGAAGCATTTGCTCGCGCGGGGCGCTACAGTGACGATGTACAATCGCAAGCAGCGTGAGAATACGCTGCCGGCCAGCGTTCAGCAGTTGTCGGGGGATCGCAACGACTTCGCAGAGTTCGAGGCTTCGTTCGCGAAGGCCCGCTACGACGCCGTGATCGACATGATCTGCTTCTCGCCGGATCAAGCGAAGAGCGCCGTGCGCGCGTTCGGCGGGCGCTGCGAGCAATTGTTGTTTTGCTCGACCGTCTGCAGCTACGGCGTGAAAGTCCCGCCGCACGTGCTGATCGACGAGACGTTTCCGCAGGAGCCGCTCAGCGATTATGGCAAGAACAAGCTCACGTGCGAGCGGATTTTCCTGGCCGCCGCCGCGGAGAAAAAGTTCGCCTGCACGATCGTGCGTCCAAGCCATACCTACGGCCCCGGCGGCTCGCTGATCGACCAACTCGAATTCGACAGCGGCACCTGGGATCGCGTCGTGCGCGGCTTGCCGATCCTGTGCGCGGGCGACGGACTCGGACTCTGGCAATCGACTCACCGCGACGACTGCGGCATGGTCTTCGCGCAGGCCACGCTGTTACCCAAGGCGTACGGTGAGGCGTACAACGCCACGCGCGACGAAGTCTTCACCTGGCGCGACTACTACCGGGAGGCCGCGCGCGCTCTCGATACGACCGCGCAGTTGCTCTTCGTGCCGACCGCGTGGCTCCTGCAAAGGCTGCCCGAGCGCATGAGTTTCCTGCGCGAGATCACGCAATTTCACGGCGCCTACTCGTCGGCCAAAGCCAAAGCCCATTTGCCCAGTTTCCACGCCAATATCGGCTTCGAGCAGGGCGCGCGCGAAACGCTCACGGACGTGCGCCGCCGCGGCGCGTGGCGCGACAGCCGAAGCGACACCGCCTATCAAAAAGTGGTCGATGAGGCGCTCGGGCTCGGCCTCAGGCCGGAGCCCGCATAGCCGGAATTCCGCTACTGATCCGGCGGCTTGTCCGCCAGGCGCGCGTATCCTGCACAGCGGAGCACGGGCAGCGTCGGATACCTGGGAAACTGCGGCTCGCGGCGACTTCGTTCACAGAGCCAAAATTCGCTGGCGCGCTGCGAGCGAACGATTTTTCTAAACTGACAGCTCGCGCACAGCCCAACGCGACGGAGGCGCTCGGCGTCCTCGGCCTTCACCTTCATGGCTCGCTTGCCCTCAACTCGGCGCGTCGCAGGGATTGGCGAGCGGCCAGATGCGACGAAAGCCGACCCCCATCACGCGATCGTCGTCGCGACGCACGACCGCACCGTAGCGGCACTTCTCGATCAAGGTCCCGTCAGCGAGTCCGCTCACGTCTTGGAAGCGCACGCGCGCCCCCTCCTCGAGCGCGGCAAACACGCGCACATCACAGGCGATCGCGTCGAGCTCGGGCGCGGGATCGTCGATCGGCGTGAGCGCGTCGAGTGTGGTTCGCCGCACCCAGCCTGCACCGGAGAACACGTGCACGTCGCTACCGCTGCCGAAGATCACGACCCCGGTCGCACCCGTATCTAGAAAGCACACCACACGCCCGGCTTGCTGGTCGGTGCGTGCACGACCGCCCAAGCGAGCGCGCACCGCGTCGAGCGTGGCGAGCGGCCGTTGAGCCCCCTCGACGGGCAGGAAAACGCGACGCGACACCCCGCGGAGTGTAGATCATCCACGCTCGCGATACGAAAACGAGCAATCCGCATTCGCGCGAAGCCCGCGCGGCTTAGGCGCTAGGCCAGGAGCGGAAGCGGAAAACGCACGCGATTGAGAATTTTTCGGAGCCAACGCATGGTCAACGCTCGTTTCTGACACCGAACAAGCTCGATGTGTGTGCTCCTCCTACACCTCTTTGCTTGCCGCGGGCAAGCTCCGGGAGCAGCGTACTAGCCAACCTATTGATATACCGCGCTATTTTTGAGTGGCCGCGAGCACGCCTTCGAGCCGTGTGACCCGCGCGGCAAGCTCTTCGCTGCGGGCAGCTCGCACGGTGACGTGGCCGATCTTGCGCGCCGGTCGCGGTGTTTTTCCGTACAAATGCAGATGAGCGTCCGGGATCGCCAGCACGGCTTCGACGCTCGGCAGATCCCCGACCAGATTCAGCATGACACTCGGGCTGAGCGCGCCGGTCGCGCCGAGCGGTAGCCCGAGGATCGCTCGCAAGTGATTCTCGAATTGACTGGTGTGCGACCCCTCAATCGAAAAATGCCCGGAGTTGTGCACGCGCGGCGCAAACTCGTTGGCTACGAGCCCGCCGCCTAGCTCGAACAGCTCGAGCGCCAGGACACCCACGTAGCCCAGGCGATCCATGAGCCGCGTGGCGTAGCTTTCCGCTCCTCGCTGTAGGGCCTCCGTGAGATGTGGGGCCGGTGAAACCGTCTTGCGCAGGATGCCCTCCGCGTGGTGGTTCTCGACCACCGGGTAAAACGCGGTCTCCCCGGTGCGGCTGCGCACCGCGAGCACGCTGAGCTCGCGCTCGAAAGGCACGAAGCTCTCGAGAATGCTCGGCTCACGCCGCACGGTATCCCAGGCCAGTCCAAGATCGCCGCGCGTCCGCAAAACGGACTGCCCCTTGCCGTCGTAGCCCATGCGGCGCGTCTTGAGCACGCACGGGAAGCCGATCTGCTCGACCGCGCGCTCGAGCTCCTCCCGGCTCGAAACTGCCTCAAATTCAGCAGTCCGGATGGCGAGCTCGCGAAAGCAGGTCTTCTCGAGCAAGCGATCTTGAGCGATGCGCAGCGCTTCGGGCGGCGGGTAGAGCGCGACGCGCGGAGCCAGAGCCTCCGCGGCCTCGAGTGGAACGCTCTCGAATTCGTAGGTGACGACGTCCGCGCGTGCCAGCTGCTCGAGCCCGACGCGATCGGTATACGCGCAAGTGAGCTGTTCGCCGACGGCCGCCGCCGGCGAACCTTCACTCGGATCGACGAACACAAAGCGATGTCCGAGCGGCACACCCGCGAGCGCCAGCATCCGCCCGAGTTGACCGGCGCCGAGTACGCCGATGGTCGCCATCGTCAACCTTCCGGGCTGGGGTTGTCGAGGACGCTCTGCGTGCGACTGTCGCGATAGCGCGCGAGCGCGTCGCGCAGAGCCGGACGGGAGAGAGCCAGGATCGAACAGGCCAGCAACGCCGCATTGATCGCGCCCGCCTTGCCGATCGCGAGCGTTGCCACGGGAATGCCTGCCGGCATCTGCACGATCGAAAGCAATGAATCGAGCCCATTGAGCGCCTGGCTCTGCACCGGCACGCCGAGCACGGGGAGCCGGCTCTTGGCGGCGACCATACCGGGCAAGTGGGCCGCGCCGCCCGCGCCGGCAATAATCACGGCGATGCCTCGCCCTTCGGCGTTCGCGGCAAACTCGAACATCAGGTCCGGCGTGCGGTGCGCGGAGACGACGCGCGTCTCATGCGGCACCCCGAGTTCGTTCAGCGTATCGACCGCGTGGCGCAGCGTTTCCCAGTCGCTCTGCGAACCCATAATCACGGACACCAGCGGATTTTGCATCGGTTCCGCCAAAGGGAGAGGCGGCACCCTAGCCACATCCCGCGAACGTTTCAAGCGAATGCCTGGTTTTTGGCCTGTTTGCAGCGCGTGGCGCCCGAAATGACGGAAAGCTGACTGACCTACGGGCCGAGTCGCCGCTAGTGTTTGCCCACCGTACCTCGGCACTTGCCGGCAGAGCGGAACCCCCAATGTGGATCATCATCGCCTTCTTTGTCGGTCACTGGCAGCTGTCGGTCTTCTGCCAGACATTTTTCTTGCACCGCTACGGCGCGCATCGCCAGTTCACGATGTCGAAGGGGTGGGAACGTTTTTTCCACTTGCTCACCTACCTCACCCAAGGGTCGAGCTTTCTGTCACCACGTGGCTACGCCATCTTGCATCGCATGCACCACGCGTACAGCGACACCGAGAAGGACCCGCACTCGCCGCTGTTTTACAAGAACGTGATGACGATGATGTACGCGACCAAGAAGCGCTACGACGCTTTCGCGTATCGGCGTGAGGAGCCCGAGCCTCGTTTCGAAGGCGGCATGCCTGATTGGCCGGCGCTCGATCGCCTCGGGCAATGGTGGCCGATGCGCCTCTTGTGGGGCGCCGCTTACACGCTCGTGTACGTCAAGTTTGCGCCCTCCATGATCTGGTTTGCGCTCTTACCGGCACACTTCATCATGGGCCCGATTCACGGGGCGATCGTCAATTGGTGTGGGCATCGCTACGGATACCGCAACTACCAGAGCGCGGACGTCTCGCGGAATACGCTGCCCGTAGACTTCTTGACGATGGGCGAGCTCTTCCAAAACAATCACCACGAGTTTTCGATGAGCCCCAAGTTCGCCGCGCGCTGGTTCGAGGTCGACCCGGCGTACTACGCGATCGTCGCGCTCGACGCGCTCGGCGTGATCGAAATCGCGACCGAACAGCGCATGCGCTACCCGCTCGAACGCAAAGCATTGCCCGCCGAATAGTGGTAACAAGCGGCGTCGCCATGCGCCGCTCCATTTGTTGCTGCACGCTCGTCCTCGCTTGCGCGAGCCGCATGCCCGAATCCATCCACCGCGAGCCGACCGCCTCCGCCGTCACGGCGGAGGCTCCGTCAACCAGAGCGGCTCCGAGCTCTGCTCCCACGGCGGAGCCCGCGCCAGCTCCGGAGCCCGCTCCTGTCGCCGAAGCCGCGCCCAGTGCCGCGCCCAAGACGCCATCCACGAGCACTTCCGCGTGTCCCCAGGGCATGCAGCTCGTCGACGGCGAGTACTGCAGCAAGGTCGAGATGACCTGCAAGAAGAGCTGGTACGACAAATCCAACAAGAAGACCGTGTGCGAGGAGTTCGAACCGAAGTCGACCTGCGTGGGCGACAAAACGCACAAGCGTTACTGCATGGACACCTACACATGGCCCAATGAAAAGGGCGCGCGCCCCGAGGTGATGAATCGCTTTCACCAAGCCGAGGTGAAATGCGCCGCGGTGGGTAAACGACTGTGCACCGAGTCGGAGTGGACGCTCGCGTGTGAAGGGCCGGAGATGCTGCCCTTCCCCTACGGGTACGTGCGCGACACGAACAAGTGCCTCGGTGACGTGGAGTGGGACGCGCCCGACATGAAAAAGGTCGCCGCGCGCGATCCCGATGAGCTGGCGCGACTGTGGAAGGGCGTGCGCAACGGCAGTCAGCCTGAATGCATCAGCGCGTACGGCGTCGCCGATCTACCAGGCAATACCGACGAGGTGGTCTCGAGCGAGACCTACTCGTCAGATTTTAGAGGCAAGTACGACAGCGTGCACTCCGGGGGCCCCTGGTACAAAGGCGTGCGCAACCAGTGCCGTCCCAAGATCTACACGCACGACGAGGGCTTTTATTATTATTTCCTCGGCTTTCGCTGCTGCGCGGAACCCGACGGCGCGCCCAGCGATCCGCGCACGCCCAAGCAAATCAAGGGGAACTGGAAGTTCGAACGCGTCGAGCGCATCGCGGGTTTTACGAAACAGCACATGATCGACAAGCTCAAATTGAAGAGCGAAGGCAAATGCGACTGCTCGGCGAACGACATCCTGTGCAAGACGATGTGCGGCACACTGCTCGGACCGGGCGCCAAGGATTACCGCTAGTTTAGCGGTAGCCGCCCGCCGTCACGATTTGGCGAGGCTTTCGCGGGCAACAATCAGCCGATCACGCGCGCGACGGCGCCCGCCAGGATCCCGGCGAGCACGTCGTCGAGCACGATGCCCACGCCCTCCGGCTTGGCCCGCTGCGACGCGTCGATGGGACCCGGTTTCCAAGTGTCGAACAAGCGAAACAAGAGGAGCGCCGCCACCTGCGTCCCGATGCTGCGCGAACGGACCATGCCCATCGCCAGCAGCGTGCCCACGACCTCGTCAATCACGACGCATTGCGGATCCTCGACGGCCATTTCCTTGGCTATCTCGTTGGCCGACCAGACGCCGACCGCCGTCGTCGCGACGATCGCGGCCAAGTGCAAGCCGGGAGGCAATAGGCGGAGCGCAAGATGCAGCGGCACCGCGCCGATCGAACCGGCGGTTCCCGGCGCGACCGGGACGTTGCCGCAGCCGAACCACTTCGCCAGCGCGTGCGCCACGAACGGAGCCTGGTAGCGCTCCGCGGTGCTCTCGGCGTTCATCGGAACAGGACGCAGATCGGGCCCGCCGGGCACTCGCCGGACGGCTCGTCGATGATCTTGCACTCTGTGGCGGCTGCCACGATCGTTTGCTGCTCCACACCCCAGGCTTGCCCTGGCTGCCAGCGCAGATCCGGCTTGTCCATGCGACCCACGAACTTGACTTTGCACTCCGTCACGAAGCGCGCAAGCTTGTCCGCTTGCATGCCCGCGGCGGGTTCGCGGTGCACGCGCAGGGCGAGCTCCGGCTGCGCCCACACGTCCGACACCAAGATCAACTTGTTGTCGAGCCAGGTGCGATACGGCTGAATGATGTCGACCTTGTTGTCGTCGAGCGGCTGGTTCGGGTCGCGAGGCCACGGCTCGCTCTCGCTCTTGTACGCGCAGTGCTTGCCCTCGAACGACTGTGGCGAGGCACACGTCAACGACGCTTCATCGGCGGTCACCACGGTGAGTCGAATCGTGCCGGTCTTGCCGGGCACCCAGTTGGCCACGTCGGAGCCCGGAGGATCCGGTGGCTCGAGTAGGTTGCCGAGGTTGGTGGACGGAATCAACGTCGCAGCACCCAGGATCACCGCAGCCGTCATGTAGCGACCGCTGATCACCGGGATGGGCTCGAGCTCCGGATCGACGCGCTTGCGGCGCGGCTTGTTCGACGCTGGGCGCTCGCTCTCGCGCTCGTCATTGTCGTCCGCCCGCTCGCTGTCCGTGCCTTTGCTCGTCGCCATTTCGCCGGTTGATAGCGCAGATTTCAGCGCCCCCCAAGCGATGCGGTCGCCAGGGGTCGAAAATCCTCGGAAAAGCTAGGCTCGCACCGCTCTAGCGGCAGTCGCTGAACGCCGCGCGATATAGAGCCTCGCCGAGCAGCTCGTGGCCAGCCGGACCAAAGTGGATTCCATCGCGAAACGGCGGCGCGTAGCGCTCGCAGAGCAGGTCGGCGTTTCCGCATGAAAGCAGCGCAAAAGCATCGACGACCGCATCCGCCTCGTGAGCCGCCGGGCGCGCCAAGATCCAAGCATTGAGGGCGTGGGTTGCTGCCGCTCGCGACTCGTTGAAGTAGCGCGTGAAGCCGCCCCAGGGCGCCACGCTGAGCGCCACCACTTTCATGCCGCGCGCGTGCGCCGCGCCGTACATATACGACAAGTCAGCCTCGATTTTGCCGGGTGTGCGCAGCGCGGTCAGATCGCTATACAGATCGTTGACACCGCCGAACACGATTAAGTGCGTGTAGCGGATCGGCGAGCTCAAGACTTGCTCGTCGAAGCGACGGCGCATCTGATTCACCATCGCGCCACCGCGCGCGAAGTTGTCGATGCGCGCCGCGGGGCAATGCCGGCGCACGACATCGAGGTAACCCCCGCCGTGGGACCTGGGATCCGTCAGCGAATCACCCATCACTGCGATCTGGATAGGGTCGCGCGCGCCCGCGTCTGATTGGGTCGCGACCGCGGACTGCGGTGGGGCGCTCGGCGCCACACTGGGCGGCGCCACACTGGGCGGCGCCACACTGAGCGGCGTCGGAGCGAGCGCGCTCGCGGGGCTCGCGCTTTGCGGCGATTGAGCGGGCGAGCCGCTGGGGGGCGCACTTTGGCAACCGGCAGCGCACAGCGCGGCAGCCCCGGCAAACCGGAGAGGCCACAGCCACCGTCGAGTTTGGCGAAAGTTCACGCTAAGGTCGCCTCGGCTCATGAGCGCCGTCGAAGTGTACCGAAAGACGAGCAAGGTTCCCGATCTGTTCTGGAACGCATACGTTTGCCGCCCGATCGCCGCGGTCTTCGTTGATCTGCTGAAGGGTTCGCGCGTCACGCCGAACCAGATCACGCTGGTCTCGCTCGTGGTCGGAGTGACCTCCGCCGGCTTGCTGATCGCACTACCGGGCACGCAAGGGCTGGTGATCGCCGTGCTCGTCTTTCAAGCGTCGTACGTCCTCGACTGCATGGACGGCATGCTCGCGCGCTGGCGCGGTATCCAATCCACGCCCGGTCATTTGTTGGACTTCTTGATGGACGAGCTCAAGGCGTTCTGCATCTTGGCGGCCGCCTCCGCGCGGCTGTTCCATGAGCGAGCGGATGCCCGCTTCTTGCTACTCGGGCTGTTCGGCCTCGTCGCGCTCGCGTCGGGCATCGCGCTCACGACCTTCATCCGCCGCCCGGAAATCAACACACAGGCAGCCCCGAGCCAGGCCGGATCGCGCTCGCTCGTCACACGCTTGATCGGTTGGCTCGAGCGTGGCGCGCGATTTTTGATCCACTATCCGTCCTACATCACGTACGTCGCCGTCGCCGGCCACATCGAGTACTACCTCTACCCATACGCAGCCGTGAACGCGCTCTACGCGCTGCGCGCATTCAGCGGCGTCGCGCTCCGCTTCGGTCGGAGCTGAAGCTCAGCGGCGAGGGCGACGGCCGAGTTCGGCTTCGAGCTCGGCGATCCGCGCGAGCGCAGCTTCTTTCGCACTCCGTTCGTGCGCCGTCGCGCCCCGTTCGGCTTCTTTGGCTGCCCGCTCGGCTTCCTTGGCTGCCCGCTCGGCCTCCTTGGCGGCCCGCTCGGCCTCGTCTTCCGTTGGGAACAGCACGGCTCCACGCGGCCCCGTAGCCAGACGAAGTCGTAGCGTGTCCTCAGCGCCGACGGCTCGCAGGTAGCAGCCGAGCGCGCGCGAACGGACGCGATCCGCATCGCTGCTCTCGACCTTGCGGAGTTCCCCACGCACGCGTCGAAATACTTGCCAGCGAGTCCGCTCGGGACCCGTGGGAGCCGGATCGAACACGATGACTTCCGGTACCCCCATCACCCCGTAGCGCGCCGGCGAAGTTAGATAGTCCTTGCCCCAATTCAGCGACACGAGCTCGAGCGCAAAACTCGGGACAATGCCCGTCTCCCACGTTTTCCACGAGCGCACGCGGGTATTCGGCGCAACGCCTGGCAGCACGTAGAGATCAGGAGCAACGCGCTCAATCGGATTGTGCTGCTGGTAGTAAATGAACTGATCCGCGCCTACGAGCGCGACGATGCCGTGCGCATCGAACCAGCGCGCCACAAGCGGCCGAAGCAGCTCGACGATCCAGCGCTGCAGTAGATCCTCCCCCACCTTTTCCTCTACCGGATAGATGGTCGGATCGAACGGAATGCGCTTGCGAAGCGCGCTCGCCATGACACCCATGTTACCACAGCCGCCCATCGGTCACCGGCGGGCCGAGTTTCGCGTCTTCAGAAGCCGCGCGCCCGACGCTCGTCTTCCAAGATCTCGACGACGGGCTGGCGGAAGAGCGTATTTTCGGGGGCGGTTTGCGCACGCTCGGGGGCATTCGCGAGCAGCAGCGTGAGCACCGCCCCGTTCACGTAGTGCGATTGATCGAGAACAGCCCGTACTTGCGCAGAAAGCGCGGACGGCTCGACCAGCGCAGCACAGGCGCCGAGCACGAACCCCCATTCCCCGAGCATGGGTACCGCGGCCGCGTAGACTTTCGTTCGAAAGCCCGCGCCCTCGACCGTGCGTGCAATGCTCGCGACGGCATCCGGACTCGAGGACGGCGAGGTCGCCTGCGTCACGAACACGCCGTTTTCCGTGAGATGTTCGCGGAGCTGTTGGTAGAAGTAGTGCGTGTAGTACTTGCCCTCTCGATAGCCGCTCGGATCGGGTAAATCGACCACGATCAGATCGAACTTCGCTCGAGCTTGCAGAAGCCACACGCTCGGCTCGGCCTCCACCAGCTGGATCTTTGGATCACGCAAGGCGATCGCGCCGAGCGCACGCAACTGTCGATTTTCCAGGGCGAGCCGCGCGAACGACAGATCACTGCTCACCGACGTGAGCGCGCTCACGTCTGGGTAACGGAGAAGCTGCTGCTCGGCAAAGCCGGTGGCGAGCCCCAGCAGCAACACCCGCTCGCGGTGCGGAGCGAGCGCGCAGGCGGGCTGCACGAGTGCTTCCGCGTAGCGCGTCGCGTCCGCGCTCGTCAGCCTGAGCTCGCGGTCACTGTAGAGTTCGAGGCTCTGTTGCACCGAGATCAGCGTGTACTCGGCGCCCGCTGCGCTACGCCAAATGACGTCGCCGGGGAATATGCCGAGCGCGCCGCTCGGCAGCGCGTGGCGCGCCAGCGCGTACGAGCCGAGAGTCACACAGAATACCGCTGCCGTAAGCGCGCGCAGCGCGACGGGCCGCGCGGCTCTCCCGTTCAAAAACGCGGCAAGCGTCGGCACGTAAAACGCGAGCGCCGCCTGAACCAGCCCGAGCACCGCCGCGCTTCGCCACAGACCCACCTGCGTCGCGAGCGCGGCGTAGGCCACGAGCAGCGGCACGACCAGCAGCGCGCAGGCGGGCCGCAGCAGATAGCCGAGCACGTCGAGACCACGCGCTGCTTTGGCGAACGCGCCACGCAAGCTCGCGCACGCGACGCCGCACGCGAGCGCGGCCGACACCGGCAAAGCGTAAGAAACGACGGCAAATAGCCAGGCGCAGCGCATGGCTAGGAACCAGAGCGCGCCGCTCGACCCCAGAACCAACGAGCTTAGCGCGAGCGCGTAGGCGAGCGCGTTGAACGACGCACCCCGTCGCAGCGCGACGAGCGCGGCGAGTAGCGCGCAGCCCACGACCAGGCCGTGCACCGTGCTTTCGCTCGGCGACGAACCAGGCAACAGGTAAGCGCCGACTTGACGCAGCGCGATCTGATCCACACCCAGACCGAGCGCGCTGACCGCGAGCACTAGAAAACGCGCGACCGCGAGCTCACCCGTATCGCCCGCGTCGACTCGCACTTCGGTGTAGCCGGGAGCGCGAACCGCCTCATTTTCCGCCATAGAACACGCCGCCGACCGGGACGCCGCCACCACCGCCGCCGTTGCCGTCCATGCCTTCAGCAGCGGCTACCAGAATGATCAGGCCTATCACCAGCAGCAGCGCGAGCGCGCTAGGAATCTTCTTCGGACCGGACGACCCGTAACCGCCGAAGCGCGAGCCCGCACCGCCCACGGCCAGGTTGAACGCGCGCGCCAGCACCGGCCACGGCACGGCCGTCGCAAGACTCCAGCGCACCTCGCCGTCCCCCGCCTCACGCGAAAGCACGTCGTCGCCGCGCGCGAAATCCGACACACTCGTGAGCTCGCCGAGTTCGCATTTCCAGTACACTTCACCGAGCACGTACTCGACGCGCGCGGTGTTCGTGTTGCGCAATTGGAATTGCCGACCGTGATAGCTCACGACGCCCGGCAAGCCACGCAGATCGATCTCGGCCAGGTTGACAGGCGAAACGAACGACCAACCGGCTTCCGGGTCCTTCACCAGCCAGCGAAAGCCGAGCGACTCGCTGAAAAGCAGGTACTCGTCCCACGAGTAGGGCTCGCCCTCGAAGCTCGTGCCGCGCCGCATGTACGCAATGCACAAGTACGAGACGCCCTCGAGCGTTCCGTGGGTACCGATTGGAATCTCGGCAGCGGCACGCGCCGCTTGTTGCGCGCTGATCACGCGCTGCCCGGCCAGATCGCTGATGGCGCCGCAGTACGGACAGCCGAGCCGTTCGGCGCGCTCGCCGGACAATTTCGGCACGTCACCCCCGCAATTGGGGCACTTGAGCGTAGCCGTCTTGATCTTTTGCGCGGTGCGCGGACCGAGCGCGGTGACGGTCATCGCGGCTTCGTTGAAGACCCAGCCGGCGAACAGCGTCGGCGCACTCGAGCCGTCACCGTAATCGAGCGTCGCGAACGCGCCGTTTGGGCCGTAGCAATCGGCATATGAGCGCGCGAGCCCAGGCCGAATCAGCCCCGGGAGCTCGCCCTCGGTGGACGTGACCGTGCCTCGCTTCACTTCCGCGACGCGGAAGAACGCGCCGTTCAAGCTGAGATCCTGCTCGGGCGCGAGCGACTCGAATGGCGGCAACGCGCCCGCCGCGGCCGACGTCACGTACCACTCGCCCTGCGCGTACGCGAGAAAGCCCCAGCTCTGCCCGCCTTCGAACGCGACGTAGTACTCGTCCCACGGACCCTTGCCGTGATCGAGCTGAGTGCGACCCATCACCCGAAAGGGACGGCCGCCGAGCGTGCCTTCGTCGCCGACGGCGATCAGCGACGGCGTGAGCGCGAGATCGGCGACCTTACCCAAGTTCTCGAGGCCGCGATCGCTCCGTAGAACGGTGTGCCGGCAGTAGTCACAGACTTTGGCCAGCGACGAGCCCAGCGCAAACTCGATCGGAGCGCCGCAGTTGGGGCAATTTCCTGTAGCGACGGGCATGCGGCGGGCGCCGATCTTAGCCCACATCGGTGCAGCCGCGAAAACACTTCGACGTGCGGCTACAAGCTTGCGCGGCGGACCCGCTCGAGCTCCGCCAGGCGAGCCACCACTCCGCGCGCCACGATCTCGAGCACGTGCTCGACGACCTTGCGACGCTCGCGCGGGTCACCGCCGAACACGATGTGGCTCTTGGCCGATTTGCCTTTGGGCAGTCGGCCGAGGGCCGTACAAGTCACGTGCAGGACGCCGGCTTCCTCGCGCAGGTCGAGTTCCTTCACGCTGAAGCGATAGCTGATGCGGCTTTGCCGTCCCGCGCCCCAGTCGGCGCGGCGCGCTTCGCGCTTGAGCGTCAAACGCAAATGAGCCTCGAGCTCCTTGCTCTCCGCGATCTCGCTCGGAAAATCCAAACGGTCGAGCTTGACCTTGGGCCTGCCGAACGGCGTTTCGCTCAGCGCCGCGTGGACGCGCGTCGGCACCAGGCAGCCCAATGCGAGCGCCGCGCAGCCGAGCAAGAAAGCACGCCTCATGCTCCTCTGCCCTAACGCCGGGCCCGAGAAAGGCCAAATTTGCGGGTGCGCGCCGACGCGACTCAGTGCGCGATGCCGGGCGGCGGAAATGCCGCGCACATTTCGCGGACTTCGGCGGCCGTACGCTCGATCGTCGCGTCGTCGTCGACGGCCTTGACGACGCGGTCCATGAACTCGGCGAGCTTCAGCATCTCGCTCTGGCCCATGCCGCGCGAGGTGATCGACGGCGTACCGATGCGATAGCCCGACGGATCGAAGGGTTTGCGCGGGTCGAACGGGATCGCATTGTAGTTGCCGACGATGCCCGCGCGGTCGAGCGCCTTGGCCGCCACCTTGCCGGTGACGCCGCGGCTCGTCAGATCGATCAAGATCAGGTGATTGTCAGTCCCGCCGGTGACCAGCGAGAAGCCTTTACCGAGCAGTGCTTCCGCGAGCACCTTGGCGTTGTCGACCACCGCGCGCGCGTAGTTCTTGAACTCGGGCGTGGAGGCTTCCTTGGCGGCAACCGCGATGCCGGCGGTTGTGTGATTGTGCGGACCGCCTTGCAGCCCCGGAAACACGGCGCGATCGATCTCCTTCGCGAACTCTTTCTTGCACATCACCATGCCGCCCCGCGGGCCGCGGAAAGTCTTGTGCGTCGTACTCGTCACGACGTCGGCGATGCCGATCGGCGACGGGTGGACGCCGCCCACGACCAAGCCGGAAATATGGGCGATGTCGGCGCACAGCTTGGCGCCGCACTCATCGGCGATCTCGCGGAATTTCCCGAAGTCGAGCGTGCGTGGATAGGCCGTGGTGCCACACCACAAGATCTTCGGCTTGTGCTCGAGCGCGAGCTTGCGCACCTCGGCGAAATCGATGCGGTGATCCTTGTGACTCACGTTGTAGCTGACGCTCTTGAAGTACTTGCCCGTGATGCTCACCGTCGTGCCGTGCGTGAGGTGGCCGCCCGACGGCAGCGACAGTCCCATCACCGGATCGTTCGCGTTGCAAAACGCCAGGTACACCGCGAGGTTCGCCGGGCTACCGCTGTACGGCTGCACGTTCACGTGTTCGGCACCGAACAGCTCCCGCAAGCGCGAGCAGGCGAGCTCCTCGAGCTGATCGATGATCTGCTGACCCTCGTAGTAGCGCTTGCCGGCGTAACCCTCCGAGTACTTGTTGGTGAGGATCGAACCGCTCGCCTCGAGCACCGCGCGCGACACGTAATTTTCACTCGGGATGAGCCGAATCTTGTCGGTCTCCCGCACCTCTTCGGCTCGGATCAGGCGAGCTACCTCGGGGTCACGTTCTGCGAGGCTCGGATCACTTGGACGCGCGTTCGGCATGGGGCGCACCTTACCGCCGGCGTTCGGAGCGCGCTACAGCCTCGCAAGCCCATGAAGTAACAGTGTTTTTCGTGTGTTTCAAAATCACTACAATATCAGGGCCCCAGGTGTCTCGACGCACAGGCACAGGTGGCTAAACTGCGCGGCGTGCGATGGCGCGTGCAAGCCGGATCGGCTCCTCGGAAAGTCCTCTCAGGGATGAGCCGTCCGATCTTAGCGTAGAGCGCATTCAACCAGACCCAGTGCAGCAGGGACCCAAGACCGATCCAGAGTTGGTGCGCGAGCACGAACTCCTTCCCGCCGCGCCCGAGGACACGGATAGCGCCCCCCCCAGCATTCCATCGGCGGCGAGCGTAGCGCCCGAGGGAGCGTCCAAGCTGCCGGGAGCGGTTCCGGTCCTGCCCGGACACGTGATCGCCAACCGCTACGAGGTGGTCAGCGTGCTCGGCGAAGGCGGCATGGGCATCGTCTATCGCTGCCGCGATCAATCGAACGGCCAATTCGTCGCCATCAAGCGCGTGATTCCGCCCTCCGGCAACCTCGCCGGTGAGTACGTGATGTGGTTCTACAAGGAAGCGCGCGCGCTGGCCGCGCTCAACCACCCGAACATCGTGCGCGCGCGTGACTTTGGGCAGCTGCGCGACGGCTCGCCCTACCTGGCGATGGACTTGGTGTCGGGCGTGTCGCTGCACGAGCTTGCGCATAGCGAGCTGTCGTTCCCGCTGATCTGGGCGATCATCGACCAGATCTTGTCGGCGCTCGCGCATGCCCACGCGCGCGGCATCATTCACGGCGATCTAAAGCCGTCGAACGTGCTGGTCGAAGGCCTGGAAGACCAGCCGCCCCAGGTGCACGTCTTGGATTTCGGCCTCGCCTGGCTCCGCCAGGACGCCCATGACGAACGGCTAGACGGCAACAAGCCGATGGAGTTTGCGCCCCACGCGGGTGCCGGCACGCCGGGCTACATGGCACCCGAGCAGATCCAGCACGAGATGCACCACGTGTGCGGCGCAACGGACCTCTATCCGCTCGGCTGCATCTTGTATCGAATATTCTCAGGGCGCGCGCCCTTTTCTGGCGAGTCGAAGGAGCTTTTGCGCGTGCACGCGTTCGAGCAAGCACCGGCGCTCAAGCCGACGTTCGATGTTCCCGACGGCATGGGCGCGTTCGTCGGGCGCCTCTTGGCCAAACGCCCCTGGGATCGCTGGGAGTTTGCCGCCGAGTGTCGCGCGGACTGGGCCAAGTGGCGACCAAAGGTCGTCGAGTCATCCGCTTGGCGACTGCCGATCGAAAAGCGCTCTTCGCCGCTCCGAAGCGCGGCCCCGACGCGCCGCACGGGCACGCGCGGACCGAACCTCGATCTATCGCCGGCGCCGGAGCGCGCCCCGGGCCTGCTCAGTATTCGCCCGAGCCCGCTGGTCGGTCGCGACGACGTGCGCAGCACCCTGCGCGAGGTTTGCGACGACGTGATCGACGGCGTCGGCGCGCCACATCGCTTGGTGCTGTTGGTCGGCCCCGCCGGCTGCGGCAAGAGCCGGATCGTGGAGTGGCTGTGCGAGGTGGTGCACGAAGAGGGCAGCATGGTGCCACTGCGCGCTCGCTACCGCAAAATTCACGGCTCGCTCGACGGCATGGTCGGCGCCGCGCTCCACCACTACAACTTCGAGCGCGCCGACCGCGACACGATCGAGCGATCGCTGCTCGAGCGCTGGAAGGTGCGCCGCGACGACAAGAACGGCCGCGCCTGGGTGGCCGGCGCGGCCGAGTGGTTGCGCCCGGTGGGCACCGATCAACCGGTCGGACCGAGCGGCATTCGTTTCACGCTCGACACTCTCGAGACACGCCGCATGGTGACGCGCTACACGCTGCGCAAAATGGGCGGCGGGCGCCCGCTCTTGTTTTGGCTGGACGACATCCACAACGCGAGCCCGGCCACGATCGAGGGCCTTCTACGCATTCACCAGGACGAACCCGACCAGCGCATCGTGATGGTCGGCACCGTGCGCCTCGAGGACATCGTGCTCGGCACCGTCACCGCGGATCGCTTGCGTGAACTGCGCGACGTGATGCAGGGCAAAGCGCTCGACGTCGAACCCCTGCCACCCGACACGACCGCCGAGCTCTTGCGGGAATCGCTGCCGCTCGACGACGCTGCCGTGAAGGAAGCCGCCCGCCGCAGCCGCGGCAATCCGCTGTTCGCGTTGCAACAACTGCATGCCTGGGCCCTGGCCGGGAACATGGAGTTTCAAAACGGCGTGTATCGCGTGCCGCCCGAAGTGCTGGCGATGCGCGCGCAAACCACGGCCGAGCTTTGGGACGGCCGCGTCGCGGCAATGGTCGAGGCGTACCGCGCCGCAGCGTACGCGGCCGCGACGCTCGGCGGCGACATCCGCAAGAACGTGCTGCACGCCTTACTCACCTCGCTCGGTTTGCCGGCGGACGCGGCGATCCTAAGCTTGCAGACCGCGGAAATCCTGGTGCCGCGCGGCCCGGGTCGTTACAGCTGGCCGCACGAGCTCCTGCAAGAGCACCTCTTGCTTCGGCTCGGCGAGCGCGGCGACAAAGAGCGCATCTATCGCGCCTCCGCCGCGGCGCTCACGCAGCATCCACTGGCCGGCAGCCGGCGCGTCGTGCGCCAGCGCGTCGTGAACCTGTTGCAGGCCGACGACGCCGACACCGCCGCCCTGCTCTTGTTCGACTTCCTGCAACAAAGCTGGAACGGCGCGCGCGAACCACTGGCCACGATCGCGGATCTGGAGCTGCTCAAGGGCAAGCTCACCGGGCGCACGTTGGCCCTGAAAAATCGCTGGCAAGCGGAGGCCTTGCGCCACACGGGCCGCACCGCCGAAGCCATGACCTTCGCCGAGCTCGCGCGCACGCGCTTCGAGGAGCTCGGCGATCAAGAGAACATCGCGCACAGCTTGCGCCTGCTCGGGCATTTGGCGAGCGATCAAGGCAGCTCCGCCGACGGCCTCGAGCTCACGCAGCGCGCGCACCAGACCTTCGTCGAACTCGGCAACGTGCTCGGCCAGGCGCAATGCGAGGCAGTCGCCGGGGAAATCGAGTACCTGCTCGGCAGCTACGAAGACGCACGGCGCACGATTCAGCGCGGCGAGCGCAATTTCGCGGCGCTCGGGCAAGCGCTCGGTCGCGGGCAGTGCTTGCTCTTGCTCTCCTGGATCGAGCACTCGGAGGGCGCGACGGATCGCTCGCGCCGGCTCGCGCAAGAGGCGCGCGCGGAATTCGAACGCGCCGGCTATCGCCTGGGTACCGCGCAAGCCGACGTGTCGATCGCGCACGTGGAACATCGCTTGATGAATTTCCACAGCGCCGAGCTCGGCGCGCTCGACGCGCTCGCGACCTTCGAGACGCTGCGCACGCCGCGCGGGCAGGCGGCCTGCGATCGGCTACTGGCCATGATCGGCCTCGATACGGACGATCTCGACATGGCCGAGCAGTACACGGATCGCGCCGCCAAATCCTTCCAGCACATGAACGACCCTTGGGGTGTGATCGAGAGCAAGCTGCTGGTCGCGCAAATTGCGCTCGTGCGCCATCAAAACGGCAAGGCGCGCGTGCTCTTGGAAGAGGCGAGCCGCGTCACGGTGGAGGAGGCGGAGGCGCGACAGCACTTCCTGCTCACGCGCGCGTGGCTGCAGATCGCCGACCACAATAGCGAGAGCGCGCTCGAGTCCCTGGAGGCCGCCGCCGACGTCTTCGGTCAGCGCACTCGCGCCGGCGATCATACGCCTCACCTCTTGAGCCGCCTCGCCCGCTTCGAGTGGCCGCCTCACGCCATGGACCGCATCGACACCTGGCGCTCGCTCCTGAACGATCGCTCTCGGCGTAAGCACGGCTAAACCGCTGCTCGTCGCGCTGCGCTTTTGAGAGTAACCGCGAAGGCGCGAAGACCCAGATTTTTGGGTGACCACAATGAGACGCGATCGCCGCGGCCGTAATATATGCGTTGTGCGACCCCAAATTTCCCCGCTCTTTCTTCGCGTCTTCGCGCCATCGCGGTGAGTCTCCTGTTCAACCAGTTCGCGATCAGGCGTGAAATCGACGTAGCTTGGGCGGATTTTGACGCGCTGGGTGATCGTGCAGCGTGCGCGTTGTGATGTTACAAGAGGAACCATGACGTACGCGGCATCCGACAAGCTCATGGCGCGCGCCGAGCGGCTTTTGCCGGGCGGCGTGAATAGTCCGGTGCGCGCATTTCGCGCGGTGGGCGGACATCCGTTGTTCATCGCGCGCGCCCTCGGCTCGCGGCTGTTCGACGCGGACGACAATGCCTACATCGACTACGTCGGCTCGTGGGGGCCCGCGATTTTGGGGCACGCGCATCCCAAGGTGCTGCGCGCGGTGTGCGACGCTGCTCAGCACGGGCTCTCGTTCGGCGCGCCCACCGAACTGGAAGTGTCGTTCGCGGAAGCGATCATCGAGCGCTATCCGAGCATCGGCATGCTGCGTTGCGTATCGAGCGGCACGGAGGCGACCATGAGCGCGCTCCGCTTGGCGCGCGGCTTCACCGGCCGCGACGTGATCGTCAAATTCGACGGCGCCTATCACGGTCACGCCGACGCGCTGCTCGTCAAGGCCGGCAGCGGCGCGGCCACGTTCGGCAACCCCGATTCTGCGGGCGTGCCCGCGTCCACGGTCGAGCACACCGTCACTCTGCCCTACAACGACGCTGCGGCGCTCGGCGAGCTCTTCGCACGCGACGGGGCGCGCATCGCGGCCGTGATCGTCGAACCCGTCGCCGGCAACATGGGCTGCGTGCCGCCGCAACCGCAATTTTTGGAGACGCTGCTCGAGCTTTGCGCGCGTCACGGCGCGCTGTCCATCTTCGACGAAGTGATGACGGGTTCGCGCGTCGCGCGCGGCGGAGCCCAAGGTCTGTTCGGCATGACGCCGGACCTCACCTGCCTCGGCAAGGTCGTGGGCGGGGGCCTGCCACTCGCGGTCTACGGCGGCAAGAGCGAGATCATGCAGAAGGTGTCGCCGCTCGGCCCCGTGTATCAAGCCGGCACATTGAGCGGCAATCCGCTGGCGGTCAGCGCGGGTCTCGCGACGCTCGCCGAGCTCGACCCGCCCGCCTACGAGCGCCTGGAAGCGCTGGGATTACGGCTGCAAACAGGCCTCGAGCGCGCGTTGCGCGACGCCGACGCGCCGGGCGTCGTCCAGCGCGTTGGCTCGATGATCACGCTGTTCTTCCACCGTGGACCCGTCCGCTCGTTCTCCGACGCGGGGCACTCCGACACCAAGCGCTTTGGCACCTTTCACCGCGGTTTACTCACCCGTGGGGTATATTGGCCACCCTCGCAATTCGAGGCGGCGTTCATCTCCGTCGCGCACAGCGACGACGACGTTGATCAGACCATTGACGCTGCGCGTGCCGCGCTGTCCGAATAGGCTCGTGGCACAGGGTGCTTCGATCGCCAGGCGTGCGAGCTGGGATCGAACAGCGCAGAACTCGCGCCGGCACGCCGCTGGATCGCGGAAACCTTGTAACGAATGGTACTTGGTTTGCTGCGGAGAAACCCTTGAGGCCTCGACATTGCTGGCATTTTTGTCTCGACCCGGCGCCCCAGGCACACCCTGCAAGTAGCGATCGTTACAAGCACGAAGCGTGCGCCATGGGTCACCACAACACTCTATCCACGCGGGCAAATGCGCGGCGGCCGCCATTCCGAACGTCGAGTCCCTGACCGGGCAACTCCTACCCGCAGGGTGACGCGAGTGACGCGGCGCGTCTGGCACGCTTCACCGCAACGCTCGCCAGCGCATATGAAAATCACTTGCGTTTTTTGCTGGTTCTCGTAGTGCGTTGCGCGGAGTTTCCCATCGGAGGTTAGCCGCGTGAGCCATGAAAAAACGAAGGTAGCGATCTTGACGGCGGGCGGCCTCGCGCCGTGTCTCTCGTCGGCGGTAGGCGGGCTGATTGAGCGTTACTCGGAGCTCGCGCCGGAGGTCGAGATCGTCGGCTACTTGGGCGGCTACAAGGGTTTGCTGCAAGGCGTGAGCGTGCCGGTCACGGCGGAGGTGCGCGCGAACGCGCCCGTGCTGCACAAGCATGGCGGTAGCCCAATCAAGAACAGCCGCGTGAAGCTGACCAACGTAAAGGATTGCTTGAAGCGCGGCCTCGTCCAAGAAGGACAAGATCCGCTGGCGGTCGCTGCCGAGCAGCTCACGCGGGACGGCATCACCGTGCTCCATACCGTGGGCGGTGACGACACCAACACGACAGCCGCGGATCTGGCCTCGTACCTGAAGAAGAACGGCTACGCGCTCACCGTCGTCGGCTTGCCGAAGACGATCGACAATGACGTGTACCCGATCCGGCAATCGCTCGGCGCCTGGACGGCCGCGGAGCAGGGCGCGATCTACTTCGAAAACATCGTGAACGAGCACTCCGCGAACCCGCGCATGCTGATCGTGCATGAGGTGATGGGCCGCAACTGCGGCTGGCTGACTGCTTACACGGCCAAGGTCTATCGTCAGCGCCTGATGCACCCCGATTTCCTGCCGAGTTTCAACCTCGCGCGTTCGCACAAGGATCTCGACGCCGTGTACGTGCCCGAAATGCAATTCGACGTGGAGGGCGAAGTCAAGCGCCTGCGCGGCGTGATGGACGAGCAAGACTGCGTGAATATCTTCGTGTCGGAGGGAGCCTGCGTCGACCAGATCGTGAAGGAAATGGAGAGCAAGGGCGAAGAGATCCCGCGCGACGCGTTCGGTCACGTCAAGCTCGACGCCGTGAACGTCGGCAATTGGTTCGGCAAGCAATTCGCGAAGCAGCTCGGCGCGGAAAAAACCCTCGTACAGAAGTCCGGTTATTTTGCGCGCTCGGCCGCCGCCAACGCCGACGATCTCCGGCTCATCAAAAGCATGGTCGACCACGCCGTGGAGTGCGGTCTGCGCGGGGAATCCGGCGTGATCGGCCACGACGAGGACCGCGGCGGTCGCTTGCGGGCCATCGAATTCCCGCGCGTGAGAGGCGGCAAGCCCTTCGACACGGGGCTCGCCTGGTTCGACGAGCTCCTGAAGGAGATCCGGCAACCGAAGGGCAAGCGCATCGCTCCTGCACCCCACGCCGACGTGCCGTCGATTCCGCCGGCCTGAGCTCGGCCTTGACCCGCTGCCGCCTCCGAGGAAGCGTTGCGGGCCTTCAATGTCCGCCGTCAAAGCCCCTGCCATCGTTTGTCGCTCGCTCGTCAAACGCTACGGCGAGACCGTGGCCGTCGCAGGGATCGATCTGGACGTTCAGGTCGGCGAGTGCTTCGGCTTGCTGGGACCGAACGGCGCGGGCAAGACGACGACGGTCGAGATGCTCGAGGGGTTGCAGCCGCCGGACGCGGGCAGCATCGAGCTGTTTGGGCTCGCTTGGGGTAAAGGTCAGGATCGGGCGATTCAGGAGCGGCTCGGCGTGCAGCTGCAGGACACGCAGCTCGCCGACAAGCTCACCGTGGCGGAGGTGCTCCGGCTCTTTCGCTCATTTTACCGCAAAGGTCGCGCGGTAGACGATCTGATCGACGAGCTCGATCTAAAAGAGGAGCGCGCTAAGCAATACAGCAAGCTGTCCGGGGGGCAGAAGCAGCGTGTGGCGATCGGCACGGCGCTCGCCGGCGATCCCGAACTCTTGTTCCTCGACGAACCGACGACGGGACTCGATCCGCGCGCCCGGAAGGCGCTGTGGAGTATCGTGGAGCGCTTCCGCAACAGCGGGCGCAGCGTGCTGATCACCACGCACTACATGGAGGAAGCCGCCGCACTGTGCGACCGCATCGCGATCATGGATCACGGCAAGATCATCGCGCTCGGCACGCCGCGTTCGTTGGTCGACGGCCTCGGCCTGGTGCAGTTCGTGGAGTTCGACGCCAAGCCCGCACTCGACGAGGCCGCGCTGTCCGCTCTGTCCAGCGTGGAGACCGTCGAACGCCGCGGCGAGCGCTATCGGCTGCGCATCGATCGTAGCCTGGGAGCCCTGCGCGGCGTGTTGGCCGAGCTCGAGCGGCAGCAAGTGACGCCGATTGGACTCAGCACGCACCAAGCCACGCTCGACGACGTATTTCTGGCGCTCACGGGACGCGCGCTCGTACACGAAAACCACGCCGCGCGAGAAGCCGACCCAGAGCACGCACAACAGCAGGCCGCGCCATGAGCAAGACCGAAGAAGACGTGCCGCGCCCGCTCGCCGAGCTCGTCAAAGCGCGCGTGCGCGAGTTCTTGCGCGAACCGGGTTACGTGTTCTGGGTGTTCGGCTTCCCGCTGCTGATGGCGATCGGCCTCGGGCTGGCTTTCCGCTCGAAATCGCCGGCGCCCCCGCAGATCGCCGTGACGTCTGCGCTCGAGCCCAAGCTCGCGCAGTCGCTGCTCGGCAGCAAGCGCGTCGCGGCGCAGGTTCTCGATCGCGCGCAGGGAACGCGCGCCCTCGCGCGCACCAAGATCGACTTGCTCGTCGACCAAGACGGACCAGGACAGCCCCCGATCCTGCATTTCGACGCCTCGCAAGAAAAGGCGTTGCTGGCGCGCGCGATCACCAGCGACGTGCTCGAGCGCGCGGCGGGCGCGCGCGACCCGCTCACCCTTCACGAGCAGACCGTGAGCGACAAGGGCGCGCGTTACATCGACTTCTTGCTACCGGGCCTGATCGGCTTGAACTTGATGGGCAGCAGTATGTGGGGCATCGGCTTCAACTTGGTGCTTGCCCGCAAGCGCAAGCTGCTACGGCGCTACGCGGTGACACCCATGCGCCGCAGCCATTTCTTGCTCTCGTACTTTTTCTCGCGTTCGCTCTTTCTGGTGCTCGAGCTGACGCTCTTGGTCGCCTTTGGCCGAGTGGCGTTCGGCACGCTGATTCAGGGCAGCCTCGCGAGCCTGATCGTGGCGGCATGCTTCGGCGCGGCCGCCTTCGCAGCGCTCGGTCTGATGATCGGAGCACGGCTCGACAGCACGGAGGTCGCCAACGGCTGGATGAACTTCGTGCAACTGCCGATGTGGCTGCTCTCCGGCTCGTTCTTCTCCTACGAGCGCTTTCCACAGTGGCTCAAGTTGCCCATCCGCTTGTTACCGCTGACGGCCGTCAACGACGCACTGCGCGGCATCTACAACGATGCCGCGCCGCTCTCGGCGCTGAGCTTCGAGCTGTCTGTGCTCGGCGCCTGGAGCGTGCTCGGCTTCGCGCTCGCGATCCGGACGTTTCGCTGGCAGTAAGCGAGTTACTTCGCTTCGATCTCTTTTTTGAGTTCGCCGAGCTCGGTCGTGAAGTTCGCCGGCGTGATCTTGCTGAAGGCGTCGTCTTCGAAATCTTCGGACGTGGGTACGTCCGTGTCCGCGACGGGCGCGGCGACGACGGGCGCCACCGTGGAGTCAGCCGGCGGTGGATCCTTCTTCTTCAAGAAGCCGCAGCCCGTAGCTGCCAGCAAGCCGGCGCTGACGATCAAAAATGCAATGCGACGTGCAGTCACCCCTTCGAGTATATCGAAGCGCTTCACTTGGCACCTCCCTTGAGCGCGGTCATGGCATCGAAATCGCGCTTCTCTTCCTCGAACAGCAACTGGTCCGCGCTGTTCGCGATGCCGACCGCGCCGTTGCGCGTGGCGATCGTCTTGATGCGGTTCAGGTACGCGACGCGCTGCGCGTGAAGCTTGAGCTCGGCCTTGGCCTTGTCGTCTTTGACGAGATCGCCCCAGCGCGCGATGAGCGCCGCTGCGCTCGCCTTTTTGCGATCCGGGCGGCTGACCTGCAGAGCCGCGAGCTCGGCCGTGGACGCGATCGCGGGGACGAGCACCGGGTGCACACCAGCGGTACCAGCGGTGCCCGCCGTGCCGCCAGCGCCGCCCTTGCCGGCTGTGCCGGCCGCCGCGGGTGCCGTTGCGAACGGGGGCACGACGACGGCGGGAACGCCACCGGCGCCGCCCGCGGCCGCCGCTTGCAGCGCCTGCTGGCGCGCGTTCTGCTTGAGCTGTTGCAGCTGCTGGATTTGCGCAGCTCGCTGTTGTGGGGTGAGAGTCGGGGGCGCTTGGGCCAACGCGGACCCGGCTACTGCGGCGAGGGTAACGAGCGCAAAGAGGGACGCGGATCGCTTCATGGATTTGGCTTTCTACTAATGTTTCTGAAATATGAAAAGGCCCCCGATTCGGAGGCCTTTTCATGGGCCGAGTCGCAACCGGCCGTCGTCTCAGCCTTCAGGGCATGTACGAGGTACAGTCCGTCTTGGCGCAGCTCGTGGGCGGCCACGTGAAGCCGTTGTTGGGGGTGGCCCAGCTGTTGTTGAGGCCCGAATCGTTCGGGCAATTCGACGTGCAGTTGGTGTTGGTCTTGTCGGTCGCCAGGCAGTTGATGAGGTTGGTCGTGGGCGCGGTCATCCCGCTCGGTGGCCAAAAGCAAGTCTGCGGTGTGCAGCTCTCGACGGAGTCGCCGCAGGCCACCGCGTCGTCCGGCTTGAGAGCGCCGAGCGTGCGCAGCGATTCCATGCAGGAGGTGAACTGCCCGAACTGACCGTTGACGCCGTCGCCCCAGCAAGGAACGTCGATGCCCGAGTCCGGATCACCTTTGTCCGCGGAGCATGCGTCGAACTCTTGTTGGCATCGAGCGGCGATGCACGTCCCGCAGTCCCCGTACACCATCGGAGCGCCGCCGGTGCCGGTGCCCGCTGCGCCGCTCGTGCCGCCGTAGCCCGCCGAGCCTGCGTAGCCGGCGCCACCCGAACCGTCCGAGCAAAGCGCGCAGGGACCCCAGCCCGTTCCATTGCAAATCTGGACACCCGCCGAGTTCGGCCCGCACAAGCAATTCTGAGTGGTACCTGAGGTGCATGGGCCGCTGCCCGTGGTGCCACCCGACCCGACGGTTTCGCAACCGGTGCAGGCGCCAAACGTGCCGTTCGACGCGCACGTTTGAACGCCCTGCGTGGTCGCTGTGCAGAAACAGCCGAGCGTTTCGCCGGGCACGCAGCTTTGGAGAGAGCTGGTGCCGCCCGTGCCCGCGGAAACCTGACCGGTGCCTGCTCCACCGTCGGCGCTGTCGCTGTTCGTGGTGATCGTGCAGTTGGCAAGCAGCGCAACCGCCGTCAGGCTCGATACAACCAAGGTCAAGGACATGCTCTTCATAACCGACTCCTCGGGGACTGGGCCCCCGTCCGACCACCGGCGAAGGGCACTAAGGGTTGCGCGCTGGACCGGGCGGCCCGGTAGAGAAACGCCTGCTAGTCTTATACGAAAGGGCGCACTTGGAAATCCCTCGGCGAGCGGGCAATTTTCGGGGCCCGTCCGCTCTCTCCGAATCGCCCTGAAAAGGCCGAGTGAATCGCGCCGCCGCGCTATGCGCTCGCGGGCAAGCGGTTGCGCGCGAGACGCCCTCGAGCCACTTTTGCCGACGCGGAGTATTCTAGGAGCGGAAATGCGCATCGTCTGCCCCATTTGCAAAACCGTGCTGGAAGACGCGCCCGACAATCACGGCCCGCGCCCGTTTTGCTCCACTCGCTGCAAAATGATCGATCTCGGCAATTGGCTGAACGAGGCGTATCGCGTCTCCGAGCCGATTCGTCCGGAAGACGCGGAAGACGAGATCAGCAAGCTGAGTTGAGCGCGCCGACGCGGCCGCACGCGGCCTAACTCTGGTTCGTTCGGCGTGCGCACATCCGCGCGAGGCTGGCGCTCAAGCGCGGGCCACGAGCTCTCGCAGTTTTTGCACGCCATCCGGTTCGCCCATCACGATCAAACCGGTACCGCCGTGCAGTGGATGATCGGGCTCGGGGTTGTACACGTAGTCGCCATCGGGTTCGTGGAGCGCGACCACCAGCAAGCGCGTCTCTTGGCGGATGGGCACCTCGCGCAGGGTCTTGCTCGCGTAGCGCGAGGTGGTCGGAACTTCCACCTCTTCGAAGCGCAGATTTTTGGTCACGCGCAGCATGCGGTCCAAAAACTCGGTCACCTTCGGACGCACGAGTTCGCTCACCATGCGCATGCCGCCCATGCGATGTGGACTGACGGTTTGATCGGCGCCGGCGCGCACGATCTTGGGCTCATTTTCGAGCTCAATCACCTTGGACACGATGCGCGCGCGCGGATTGAGCGCGCGCGCCGAGAGCACGATGAACAGGTTGTCCTTGTCCGCGCTGAGCGCGGCCATCACGCCGTGCGCGCGCTCGAGCCCGGCTTCGATCAACGTGTGATCTTCGGTGGCGTCGCCGACCACGTACAGAAGGCGACCCTCGAATTCCTCGTTGAGCCGGATCAGGAGCTCTTCGTCCTTGTCGATCACCACGAACTCGCGACGGATCGCGTCGAGCTCCTCGCAGATGTACTTGCCCGTGCGACCGACGCCCGCGACGACCAGGTGATCTTGCAAGGCTTGGATCTTGTTCTGCATGCGGCGCCTCCGAAATGATTCGAGCAGCACGCCTTCGACGAGCACCGCCGTGAGCGTGGATTGAAAAAACGCGATCGCGCCGATGCCGGCGACGATCAAGAGGCCGCTGATCACGCGCAGGCCCGGGTGGCGCGCGAGGTGCGGTAGCTCCGCGAAGCCGACGGTCGCTGCGGTGGAGAGCGCGAAGTAGATCGAGTCCGGTAGCGAGTATTCGCGTGCTCCGAATGCCCAGAACCCGACGCCGCCCGTGAGCACGATCACCGTGAACGCGACCAGGGCGTAGAAAACGCGGCGGATTTCCCAGCGCATCCCTCCGTTTTTACTCCGGATTGTAGGCGCGTGCCGAGAGCTCCCGACTTGGCAGCTCGTCCATTCGGGTCTACTTAGCGGTCCATGCGAAACCTCTCGACGCTCGCTCCCCTCGTTTGCGCCTCAATTGCCGCCCTTTCGGGGTGCGCCGGCGCTCCCGCAGCTCCCTTCGATACGCTGAAGACCTCGAACCTGACGGCATATCGCCTGCAGAATTACGAGACGCCAGCCGCGGCGGCCGCCGTCCCCGGCGCACCTGGCGCGGTACCGGGCCTGCCGCCGGAAATTCAGAGCTGGATCTCGGCGGGCGCAGCGGGCCTGCAGCAGCTCATCCCGCCGAACCTCTTGCCGCCGGGACTCATCCCAGGCGCGCCCGGGGCCGCGGCAGTGCCCGCCGCCGACACCACGCCGCGCTTCCACGAGTTTCGTATCTTGAGCCAAACCCAAGTGCTCGACGCCGATCTCAAAGAGAACCTCGGCAAGCTGCTCGGCAACAAGGACAACTTCGACAACGCGGACGCGCGTTGCGCGCCGAATGTCTTCTACGCCGAGATGGGCCTGAGCTTCAGCTCGAACCCCACGCAGCCGCCCAATGACGTGCTGGTCTCGTTCTCGTGCAACCAAATCGTCTCGCGCAGTTTCTCCTGGCCGCACCCCGCGACCGGCATGAAGCCCGACACCGTCAAGTCGATGTCGGAGCTCGTGCAGAAGCTCTGGCCGCAAGGCACCTGACTCCCAGTTCGCGAGCGCGTAGCGCGAGCGCGACTCAATTGAGCCGCGCCGTGCCGCGCTATCGAGCGGCGCACACATCAAGCACCGCGAGCGAAGCGCATCCGGCAATTCCAACCGGCTAAGACAGGACTCTGCCTCATTTTTGAAGCGCTCCAAGTCACGGCTCTCGCTGCGCGCTCGCCGGCACGGATCCGAACTGCGCGCGGGCTTGCCATTGATTGTGCGCGCGACAGCGCAGCCGCAGATTTTCAGCCGTCGACGCGCCGCCACTGGCCCACGGCTCGGCGTGGTCGAACTCGAGAAACGCGCGCGCATCACAGCGCCGACCACTGGCCGCGATGAACGTGCACTGCTCGCCGTCGCGAACGTAGACTTTGCGCGCGACGTCCGCCGGAATGTGCCGCGAGCGAGCGCCACTATCGCCTGGCGATAGTGCCCCGCGCGGTTTTCGACCGAGAGCAAATCGCTGCCGTTCCAAATCTCGAATCAGTGTGTCGAACGCGAGCTCCACCAGCCCCGCGAGATCGCCGCTCGGCAAACGATGGCTCGCGAGGGCCCGCGCCTTCTCGATCTTGCTTTTCAGGCGTAGATCCGCGGTAAAATGCACACCGTAGCGCGTGGCAGACAGCGGCTCGATGCGCGGCCGCGGTGAGGCGGGCGCCGGGTGTTGCGGCAACGGAGCCTGGGCAGAAGAAGCATCGCTCGGAACGCCTTCGAGCTCCGTACTCGAAAGCACGTGGATCTCGCTCGGCTTGGGGTCGGCCATCGGCAGACGGCGAATCTGTGCCGGCACATCGCGGCGAGGGAAATGATGGGCGATGATTGCTTCGACTTGCCTGCGCGTCTTGCGGTGACACGCGCTCAGAAGCTCAGCGGCATTTTTCTGATCGAGATAGGGACGGAGCGCGCACAGCGCCGACAAATGCAGATCTCCACGTGCGACCGCAGCGAACACCTGCGGATACGCTCGACACACCCGCGCCGCCGCGATGCGCCTCCCAGCCGCCGCTTCGCTCAGGCCTAGGCGCTCCGTGCAGTAAGCGAACAAGGACGGAAAGCCGTGCTCGAGATGCAGTCGTCGCTCGTCGACTTCGCCGAGATGCGCGAGCAGCTCTGCCGTGAGCTCGTTTCCCTTGCGAACCAAGCACGCAAGCCCGGCAAGTAGTGCGCGATCTCCCAGCGTCCCCAGTTCATATCGCTCTCCCATACCTATGGATACCACCTGATTTTTGGAGCTCTCCACGGGTCAGCAGATCGCCCTTCGAAAGTCCGTGTGCAGCAAAAACCGTCTGCCCTTCGCAAAGGCGCACGCAGCGGCCCCTGCACGTCGTACGCCGCGAGCATGATGCGACTCCTCGCAGCGCGAGAGAAGGACCGCGCGGATCCGTCAATGAAAATCGCACACGCGCGATTTTTTTCGCGGCCAAGCGCGCGCCGGAGCGCGCGTCACACAGAAGCGCAAGCGAGTGCGGGTGCGGGTGCGAGTGCAGGTGCGGGTGCGAGTGCAGGTGCGGGCGCGGGCGCGAGTGCGGGTGCGGGCGCGAGTGCGGGTGCGGGCGCGAGTGCAGGTGCGGGCGCGAGTGCAGGTGCGGGTGCGGGCGTTGGGGGCGGGATGCGCGCGGTATCGCCTGGCGACAGTGGACCACCCCCTGAGCGCGCGGAGGCTTGGCGAGCACGCGATTTGGGGGTGGTCGACGGCGCGCAGGCGCAGGGCGCCGAGCACCGGCGGGTCGGGGGCAGGCGATCGAGTAGAGTGGGCCGCGATGGCTGTGGTTTTGGCGTGCCTGAAGGACGGCAAGATGTGGGTGGTGAGCGAGGGGCGGCAAGCGTGGGAGCTCGAGAGTCCCTACGCCGAGCAGGCGCGGAAGCGCGAGGCGCAAACGCCAACGCGGCAGACGCCGACGCAGCAACTGTCGGCGCAGGTGGTCGGCTTGTCACGCGGCCGCGTCGGGAGTGAACTGATGTATGCGATCACGGTAGGCGCGATGTCGGAGATTTTCGCGGCGAATCCAGAGGTGCCTGGGACGGCAAGTGCCGGCGCGGGGACGGCGAGTGCCGGCGGCGCGGCGGTATCAGCCGCGCGTGCGCTGGACGAACAGCGCATCTTCCACGCCGCGGACGCGCGTATCTCGGATGTCGCGCTCAGTCTCGAAGACGAAGCGATCGCCTGCACGGTGGAGGGTCAGGGCGGCTCGAGCGCGATCGGCATACTCGCCGACGATGGTCGCGGTGTGCGCACCGTCACCGAAGGCGATGTGGTGGATCGCGCACCGCGCTGGGTGCCCGGCGGAAAACGGCGGCTCGTGTACGCATCGGCCGGCATCGGGCGGACAGCGAAGGGCGTTTACGGTGGGCTCGCGCCGTTCGGCGTGCATCGCTTGTCGCTGAACGACGGCAGCGTGGAGGTGATCGCGATAGACGGCAAATTCGACTATTTGGCGCCGATCGCCGCGTCCGACAGCGAGATCTACGCGATTCGGCGGCCCTATCGCGAACCGCGCGCGCCGGCGCTCGGACGAGCGTTGCTCGACAAGCTGTTGCAACCGCTGCGCTTGGCCGCTCGCGAGCAAGCCGTCGGCGCCGAGCGGATGCTGGTGTGGGGTAACTGGGTCGCCGTGTGCGAGGACGCCGATCACGCGAACCACGACGAACAAAACCTCGCGCGCACCTATGAGCTCGTGCGCATCACGCCCAAGGGGATCACGAGCCTTCTGCAGAGCGTGCTCGCCTTCGACGTCGCGCCGGACGGCACCCTCTACTACTCGAGCGGCTCGGCCGTGTTTCGCCTCGAGGGCAGTCGGGCGCGGAAGCTTTCGGAGATCGAGCGCGTCGAGCAGCTCGTAGCCATGAGTGCCGTTGCCGACGCGAACGTGCTGTGACTCAGGCTTCCTTGTCGATCAGATCCGGCAAGTAGCGTTCGAGATGCACGAGCCGCACGACGGACACGGTCCCATCCCCCGCGGCGCGATAGATGTAGCCGTACGGCGCGTCGATGCCCGCCTTCGCGATCGACAATAGGTACACGTCCGCCCCCAATTCCGCGTATTTTTGCCCATTTTCGGGCTCTGCCGCGAGCTTCTTGCGCGCGTCGAGGATCAGTCGCTCGTAGATGCGCACCTGTTCCGGGCCGAACTGCGCGCGCGTGGCGCCGAGCGCCTTGTCGATATCCAGGTAGACCTGCGGGTGAAGCCGGACCTGCGTCATTCCGTGAGGTGCTTCAAGGCGTGTTCGTGCACGGTATCGGCAAACGCTTCGTCGCTCGGTTCGAGGAAGGCCTCGTCCACGTCTTGAAAATAGCCGCCGAGCTCGACGCGCGTCTCTTCCAGCCGTTCGGCGCGCAGCTTCAATAGCCGGAAGGCCGCCTGCGTGACGTCGCTCACGCTCGCGTACTCGCCGGCGCGTACGCGCTCCTCGGCGAAGGCGAGCAGCTCCGGGCAGAGTTCAATCTGGGTAATCACGTCCGACACGCGCGAACCATGCGTCGAAGCCCGCTCAGGGTCAACCCGACGCGCGAACGACGACCCGGGACAACGCGCAGATGCGCGGCCGCATTCATGGCCGTGTTCGACGGCGATCCGTGCATGGACAATGCCGGACCGCTCGGACCGTCGACGGGCGCCCCAAGCTGCAACTGAGCGCCCAAAAACCCCGCCCGCTTGACCGCGCCGCGCCGCGGCTTACATTGCGGAGACCCACCCCTCCTCCCCAATCTCGGGGGCGATCGGTTTCGACGTGGGGACTGAAGGATAGTCTGCGTGCAGTGGCACCCGTCCCACTCCATCAAACGGGCCGTACAATTGCAAACGACAATGCAATCGCTCTCGCGGCCTAAAAACCCGTCGTGAGCCGTCCAACCGTGAGATAGCTTTGGTAACGGAAGGGCGTCAGCACTAAAGCTGGGTGGCCGCCCGCGCCTCGGGGTCGGCCGCCGAGAAACACCGAGACTAGGTCGCGGCCGAATCCGCGAGCTCGTGCCGGCGAGGGAAAATCACCGGCTACGCACGTGAACGAAGAATATCTCTAAGCCTCGCGGACCCGGGTTCAATTCCCGGCGCCTCCACTACAAAACAAGCATCATTCGCGATCGGATCTACAATCGATCTACACTCCGCAAACCTGAAACACTCGACTGCTACCCGCAACGGCTCGATCTGCCAATGCGTGTAGCGGTCGATGATCGCTCCGGCCGCGTTGTGGGTGACCCGCGCCAGTGTGTCCACGTTGGGCCCCTCCCGGGCACGCCAGGGTGATGAAGGTATGCCGGGTCGAGTGCATGGATCGATTGGTCACACCGGCCACCTTGCAGGCTCGGCGCCAGAGCGTGGTCGATACTTGGTCGGCATGGGCTGCTGGTCCTCGCTTCCGCTCGCCGCGCTCTTCGGCTCGCTCGGCCTGTGCTGTGCGCCCGCCGCATCCCTGGGCAACAACGATCGCCCTTCGAGTTCGAGCAGCGGCGCTGCCGGAACTTCGTCTGGAGGTGGCGGCGCCTTCGCGGCGGGCGCCGGCGGAGTGAGCACCGGCGGCGTGGCGGGGGACGCGGGGGCATTGCCGGGCTCCGTGACGGCGCTCGCGCTCGGCTACGACTCGGCGTGCGCGTTGAACGCGAGCGGTGCGCTCAAATGCTGGGGCAAGAACGAGCTGGGCAGCCTAGGCCTCGGCGACGCGGTCAATCGCGGCGACGCCCCCGGCGAAATGGGAGCGCTCTTACCCGCCATCGACGTCGGCACGCAACGCAGCGTCCAGCAGATCGCCGCCGGAGGCTCCTGGAAGTGTGCGCTCTTGGACGACGCGACCGTCAAGTGCTGGGGCAGCAGTTCGAACGGAGAGTGCGGCCTCGCGGATACGCTCACCCGCGGCGACATGCCGAATCAGATGGGCGACAATCTGCTGCGCGTCGATCTCGGCAGCGGCCGAACGGCGGTCGCGCTCTCCGCTGGGGCGGAAGACAGCGAGGGAGGGCACACGTGCGCCATCCTCGATGATGGATCGGTGAAGTGTTGGGGAAGCAACCGGTTCGGAGCGCTCGGTCTCGGCGACACCGTCGACCGCGGCGACGGCAGCGGCCCGGTCGGACAGATGGGGGACGCGCTGACCGCCGTCGAGCTCGGCACCGGCCGCACCGCCCGCGCCATTTCGGTGGGCGGCGGCGGTGTGTACGGAACCACGTGCGCGTTGCTCGACGATGAAACCGTCAAGTGTTGGGGCGTGAACAATTTTGGCCAACTCGGTCTCGGCGACAGCGTGAACCGCGGCGATCAGCCGGATCAGATGGGCGACAACCTGCCCACGATCGCCTTGGGGAGCGGCCGCACTGCGCGCCAGCTCGCCGTCGGGACGGTCTTCGCTTGCGCCCTACTCGACGACGGCACGGTCAAATGCTGGGGCTCCAACGTCGCCGGGGGCTTGGGCCTCGGCGACACCATGAACCGCGGCGATCAGCCAGATCAGATGGGCGACAACCTGCCGCCCGTCGATCTCGGCACCGGTCGCACCGCTCAAGCGATCGCGGCGGGCACGAACGCGTGCGCGCTGCTCGACGACGGCGCGGTGAAATGCTGGGGCGACAACTACTACGGAGCCCTCGGGCTCGGCGACAACCTGGACCGCGGCACGCTGCCCGGTCAAATGGGCGACAACCTGCCGCCCGTCGATCTCGGCGCAGGCCAAAGCGCGCGCGCGCTGGCGCGCGGCGTCGGTGAGAACACGATCTGCGCGCTGCTCACTGACGGCGGCGTGAAATGTTGGGGCGTGAACAACGCGGGTCAGTTGGGCCTCGGTGACACCACGAGCCGCGGCAACATGCCGGGTCAGATGGGCGATAGCCTCCCCGCGATCGATCTCGGCCTGTGAGGGCGCGCGTAGAGTGAAAATCCCGCGATGAGCGAAGCCGTCGCCGCGATGCCGTTACGCAACATATTACCTCGTCGCGACACGATGGATCGGGGAGCAAGCGCCGCTCACCCTGCGTGACGCGAGTCTGAATATGCGAGACGTTCACTACGGTTGCGCTGATTGCGCGCAATCGAACACGAACGAGCATTACTGTTAGTATTTGAAAATAACCGGGCAAAGATCGCAGAAACGCGGACACGGATCTTGCAGCGAATCATGACTGCTGCGGACGCCGCCCTCGGAGATCTGTGCCGTGCAGTCCGTGAGCTTTCACACGGCGCGCTCGACTCGGCGCAGGCGCACTTGCGAGCGGTCGCGAACCGGGCGCAGGAGCAGGGCTACGGCGCGAGCAGTTTGCTCGCGGCCATCTTCGCGTCCGCGCTGCTCACGCGCTCGGGCGGTCGCGCGCCCGCGCGAGCGAATCTGTATCTGACACAGTTCACGCTCCCTCAAATCGAGCTATTCACGCTCTTGGCAACGCGCGTGCCCACCATCGCGCTGTCGTCTCCCGTGGCCAACGCCTTGTTGCTCGGCGAGATCGCGAGGGCAGGCGGCGCGCCCGTCACGCTGCTCGAACTCGGTATCGGCACAGGCCGCCAGCTGCGCGCGTTGCTCGCCGAAATCGCACGAAACGGCGTGATTCCGCCGCGCTTGACGATCATCGCCGTCGAGCCCGACCGCGCGAGCCTGGACTGCGCCGAACGCGCGTTACGGGAAGCCGCGCGCGCTCTCGGCACGGAGTTCGGGTTCGTCGGATTCTGCCGGTGCGTGGAACACCTAGGCGCCGACGAATGGGCAGCGATTGCGTCCTTGCGCGCGGGCGGCCGGCTGCTGATGAACGAGGCCTTCGCGCTCCATCATCTGCCGAACGCGCGTGCTCGAGACGCCAAGCAGGCGACCCTGCGCAGATTGAGGCAGCTCGCTCCCGAGCTGTTCGTGCTCACCGAGCCCCACGTGGATCACGACGTCGCGGATCTCGAGCGCCGTATGCTGCATTGCTGGCGGCACTTCGATCTCGCGTTTCGCATGCTCGACGCGAGCGATTTGACGCTCGAGCAGGCCATGGCGCTGAAGACGGCCTTCTTCGCGCGCGAGATCGACGACGTCCTCGCGCAACGCGAGGAGCTCCGCAGCGAGCGCCACGAGACGGCGGACATGTGGCTAGAGCGTCTCGTTCGCGCAGGTTTTCGGCCGTGTCGAGCCGCCCTCGGATCGCCGATCCCCGAGTCCAGCGTCGCGACCGTCCGCGATCACGGCTGCTATTGGGGCATCGACTTCGGAGCGAAGACGCAGGTAGCGGTGATCTGCGCGCGGTCTTGAAGACTTGAGGGCCTTGAGCGCGCCGGCACGCGGGCGTCCCAGTGCGGGCTATTCCGCGACTTCGTAGGCGCTGTCCCAGCGCTCTGTCACGACCGGCGGAGTTTCGCCGGGCGCGGCCATGCGGCGAACGAACTCGACGCTCGCGCGCAAGTCTCCGTCCACCAGGCGATCCTCGCGGAGCGTCGGCACGTCACGGCGGTAAGCCTCGACCACGGCCTGGCTCCGCGCGCCGGCCTTGGCGATGCCGCGGATCTCCAGGGCTTGTGCCGCGGCCATCAAGACGATGCCCGTCAACTGCTCGAGGTGCTCGACCGCCGCTCTCAGATCGAAGGCGGCGTGCGTGCCCAGGCTGTTCACGTCCTGGTTGTCTCCCTCCGTCGGCAGCACGAACGACGCGTGGCTCTGCGCGAGCTTGCGACATTGCACGGCGAGCGAGGCCGCCAAGATCTGAATCGGTCGAAAGCCGCTGTGATTGATCGGATCGGCGATCAGATTGGTCGGTAAACCGCGGCTCTTTCTGGGATGGACCAAATTGGCCAGCAAGGCATGTAACCAAGTTGCAGCTTGCGCAATGTCGCTGCGCAGCATGTCGCACGCCGAGCTCACGTAATAACCCATGAAGTTTGCCGTGTGATAGATTTCGCGATCATCGGGCACGACGATCGGGTTGTCGTTGACGGAGTTCATTTCCGCTTCCACCCAGAT
>DASXKQ010000100.1:0-1588 GCA_036496745.1 Polyangiaceae bacterium | reverse complement strand
ACATCTCCGCCGCGCCCGCGCACAAGGACGCGGCCAGGAGCAGCTCTTCACGGGACGGCGGGTTGTTCGCTTGCGGGAACGGCCTGCCGATCGCAGCCGAGATGATCGCGGTGATGCGCTCGAACGTTTCTTTGTCGGTGGCGCTCACGGGGCCTCCAAGAGCGTGCGCACACGGCGAAGCTTTTGGACGGCCATGAGCACGCTTTCGATCGTCGCCGCGTTAGCGAGCTCCTGTTGCAGCTCGAGGACAATGTCGGCGACGTCGATCAGGTCCGCCACCATCGCCTTGATGTCGTCGGCGTCGAGGTCAGCCATTGGTGGCCTCGCTTTTTGTCCCGAGCAAGCTGGCCAGAATCCCCGCGCATTCGCCCGCCAGCTCGAGCCGCTGGCGCACCGACTGCGCGAGGTACAGAGCGTCTGACAGATCCAAGCTGTCCTGGTGCTGCTCGAGCAGGCGCTCAAGTAGGCGCAGGTGGATCACTTCGTTGGCGATCGCGTGCTCCATGATCGCGGTCTCTTTGTGGTGCGCGCCGTTCACGCCGAGCGCGATCACGACGCTCTCGGCAAGCGCTCTGCAGTCGTGGTGCGGGTCGATCATGACTGCACCGCCCTTTTCTTGGCCGGCCCCGTGATCTCAATCTCGGCCGATTCGATCAGCCTGCGTGATGCACGTAAGTGCTCAGCGAGGCGCCACGTGATGTTGACCTCGCCATTCTCGTCGAAGCCCTCGCCCCCCTGCGCGGCGAACGCGTATCCAAGGATCTGGAGCAGGTCAGCGGCGTGATCGACCAGATTGCTGAGCAGCGCCTCCCTGGAAACCTCGTCATTGTTGCCGCCCGCGAACAGCCGGTTCAGGGCGTCAAGATCGAGCTTCATCGTGGCCGTTCCCGAGACGTCGAGCACGGAGGGCGCGCTCACGGTGACACCGCCTCGCCCTTGATGCGACTGGCAAACGCTGAGTCCGAAACGCCCATCAGCGTGTGCGCTGTGCTCGCGAGCACCTCGACGGCCGTGTGCGCATGCGGGGCGACACCGGCAAGCGTGAAGCACGCCAGCCCTGCCCCCACGCTGACGTCGTCGCCAGCTTCCTTGAAGCGTTTCGCGAGTTGGACCAGCTCGACGTACAGTGGCCCATGCTTCGCCGCCTTTGCGACAATCTCGTCCCAATCGAGCGGGGGCTCCGCACTCTCAATCCCAGCCCTTGCCGCTGCCCTGTGAATGCCCGAGCTGACGGGCTTTTCGGTGCGTTTCTTGTTTGTCCCGCGTTTCTGCTGTATTCTCGACATGTTCGATTCCTTCGCTGGTTTTGGACCACGCCCCGGGCTGTTGACGCAGCGCCGGGGTTTTTCGTTGCCGTCACTTACGCTTGCGCTTGGCCTCGCGCACCGCTGTTGAGTTGTACTTGGGCTTCGGCTCGCCCGGCTTCTTGCTGCCGAACTTCGCCGCATAGTCGCGGCGAATCGTCTGGCGCAGGACGTCGGACTCTTTCAAGCCCTGGTCTCGCGACAGCGCTTGCAGCATCGCGCGCTCCTCGGGGAGCATCACCATGTTGAAGCGAACGGTGTACAGGCTGGTCTCTACATTGATG
>DASXKQ010000099.1:0-17250 GCA_036496745.1 Polyangiaceae bacterium | reverse complement strand
CGAACGCGCACGGCGACAACACCAGCTGGCACTGGCAGCTGCCGGCGCATTTCCCGCCGGGTCGCAGCCTGCGCGTCGCCGTCGACGGCGGCACGCTGTCACAAAACGGACGGCCGCTCGTCTGGGACGCGCATGGCTACTACGAGATCGCGCTCGACGCGGGGAGCCTCCACTGGAGCCGCTAACAGAACATCGACCAACGCAACAGGCTTGGCTGTCATCCGTGCGCAAGCGCCTCTCCGCCGCGACCGTGGCCACGGCCGCAGGCGCGCTCGCGGTCGCCTGCCTCAGGCCACCGCCCGAAGCACCTGACGCGGGTGGCTCGTCCAATTCCAAGGCGCAGCACGCGGCCGTAGAGCCCATGGCGGAGCTCGACGCCTGGACCGCTGCGGCGCGCATGAGTCCGGGCGTCAACATCGGCAACACGCTGGACAACACCACCAGCTGGGAAACGGGCTGGGGCAACCCTCGCATCAGCAAAGCCTATGTGCAGGCCCTGGCCGCGCTCGGGTTCAAGACCGTGCGCGTGCCGGTCGCTTGGGACACCTACGCCGTCGACGGTCGCATTCAACCCGAAAAGCTCGCGAGGGTCGGCGAGGTCGTCGACTGGATCACGCGCGCAGGCATGTTCTGCGTACTCAACATCCACTGGGACGGCGGCTGGATCGACTCGAGCAACAAAGCCCGCTTTGCAGCGACCTACGCCACCTTCAGCCCCGAAGCGGAAAAGAAGTATCGCGCCTACTGGAGCCAGATCTCGAATTTTTTCGCCGGCAAAAGCGAAAAGCTCCTCTTCGAGGCGCTCAACGAAGAAACGAATTTCGAGCGCGCGGGTTCGCCGCAGAACGCCTACGCGACGCTGACGCACGTGAATCAGCTGTTCATCGACACCGTGCGGAGCACCGGTGGCAACAACGCGAAACGCCTGCTGATCGTGACTGGGTATTCGACGGACATCATGAAGACGTGCAGCAGCGACTACAAATTGCCGAGCGACACGGCTCCTCACAAGCTCTTCATCTCGGTCCACTACTACACACCCTGGCAATTCGTGGGCATGACCGAGGACGCCGATTGGGGAAAGGTGGCACTCACTTGGGGTAGCCCGAGCGACGTCGGCGAACTGAATCGACTCTTCGATATGATGACCGAGTTCTGCACGCAGAACGATATCCCGGCCTTCATCGGCGAGTTCAGCGCGAGCGACAAGAAAGAGGTCGCCTCGCGCGTGCGCTGGATGTCAGCGGTGGCCAAGGCGGCGCTCACCCGAAAAATGGTACCCGTCTTCTGGGAGGTCGGCGCCGACATTTCTCGCCGCCCACCCTACGGTCCGAGCGCCGCGTTGGCTCAGGTGCTGCAAGACATCAGATAGCGTCGCCGCGCGCCTGTGTGCTAGGTTCGGCTCGTATGTTGCGGGCTGGGCGGGGCGGTATGCTTGCGTGCGCGAGCGTTCTCGGAGTCGGTTGCCTACGGCCTAACCTATCGGTGAAGTACCCGCCGGGGCCGCCAGCGGCATACGCGGCCACTCTCGGCACACCGGCGCCCCCACCTGCCGGTACGCCGGCGCCCGCGAGCCCCGAGCTGCCGGATACACCCGCGATGGACCCGCGCGTGCATCTAGGCAAGCTCCAAAACGGGCTCACCTACTACGTGCGAGAGCATCGCAAGGGCGAGCAGCGGGCTGCGCTGTGGCTCGCCGTGAACGCAGGGTCCGTGCTCGAGCAGGCTGATCAGCGCGGGCTCGCGCATTTCGTCGAACACATGGCATTCGGCGGCACGAAGCGCTTCGCGCCGCACGCTATCTTGGATTTCCTCGAGCGCGCTGGGCGATGACCGAGCTACGCTGTGGCAGGGCTTGGATTTCTTGCGCGACGTCGCCAGCGACATTCGCTTCGACCCTGCGGACAACGCCTGGTGGTTGGACCGACTCGACAACGCCTATTTCTTCGGGGACGATTTCGCAGCCGCTAACGATCTCGACGCCCGGGTCGCGTGTGCGACGAGCGAACGGGTGCGTGCGACCGCGCAGCGCATGTTCGATCCCAAGAACTACGAGCTGTTCGTGCTCAAACCGGCAGCGCCTTCCGCCGTCACGCTACCGCCGCCGAACCAGAACGTGGTCCGCGATCCGCCATAGACTTCGTGACTCGATAAGCTACGGGTCCGCTGCGCGAGTGGGGCGATCTTGCCGCGGGGCAATTGCATGCAGCGCGATCGCCACACCGAGCACGCGCCCTGATCTCCAATTGACCGAGAAGGTCTGCCGTCTCGATGCTATAAGTTGGGGATGAAACTCGCCAAACTGACCGGGGACGAGATCTCGGCGCGGCTGAAGCCGCTGCCCGGATGGACGCTGCGTGAAGGCAAACTGCACCGTGCCTACGCCTTCGGGGATTTCGCCGAAGCGTTTGGCTTCATGGCGCGCTGCGCGTTGGTGGCCCAAAAACAAGACCATCATCCTGAGTGGTTCAACGTCTACAACAAGGTCACGGTCGATCTGTCGACGCACGACGCCGGTGGCATCACGGAGCGCGACTTTGCGTTGGCGACGGAGATGGAGAAGGCGGCGCAGGCGACGGCGCCCACCTGATGAACTCGGACGCGCCGCGTCCTGCGCTTTGCGCGAGCTCCACGCGCGTCACGGCGCGACTCTCCAATGCACGCAATGCGCTGGGTCAGCCTATTCCGGGTAACTCCGTCCACGCGCGTGGCTCCGCCGGCGTGAGCGTGCGCTCCGCCAGCGGCTTCTGCCACCAACCGACGTCGTGCCAAGCACCGAACTTGTAGCCGACACCGCGGTAGATCCCGACGAGCGCGAAGCCCAACTTCTCATGCAGCGCGACGCTGGCGAGATTGGGTAGCGTGATACCGGCGTGGACCGCCACGAACCCTTGCTGCTCGAGCAGCGCGAACAGCGCTCGGTAGAGCTGCGTCCCTATGCCCCGGCCGTGCGCCCCCCTAGCGAGATAAACGCTCGAATCCACTGCAAAGCGATAGGCGGCGCGCTCGCGATGAACTCCGGCATACGCGTAGCCGAGCACGCTGCCGGCCTGCTCGGCGAGCAGCCAGGGCAGCGTCGGCAGCGTCGCGGCGAGCCGGCGGCGGAGCTCCGCCGTGTCGGGGGGTTCGAGCTCGAAACTGATCGGCGTATCGCGCACGTACGGCGCGTAAATCGCGGCACAGACGGCCGCATCGTCCTCACTGGCTGGGCGAATCGTGACCATGCGCTCGAGCGTAGCGTTGGATTCGTCGTGCTTCAACGCGGGCGGTCGCCTCAGGTCATCGCTAGCAGGATCTCTTCTCCGTTGTCGGGCGGACGGAGCCCGTCGCTCCGCCCGGCGAAGTAGCGCTGACTGAGCTCAGACGCCGACACGTGTCGAACCTCCCGAAATCCCGACTCGCGCGCGAGTGTCATGAGCTCCGCGGGTTCGAAGAAGCTGATGAACGGCGTGCCGCTTGCGCGCGCGCCCTTGGCTGCGCGCTCGAGACCCTGGCGCGCATCGGCCGCCGCGAGTTCGAGCGGCACGAGGAAGGTCATGGCGAGCGTCGAGCCCGCGGCGAGCCGAGCAACCTGATGGAGCGTGTCTCGATTCGCTTCGCGGGTGAGGTACATGCTCACGCCGGTAGAAGCCACGACCGCAGGTCGGTCCGCGGCAAAGCCCTCCGCCGCTAGCCGTTCCCGCCAGGATGCACCCGTTTCGAAGTCGACGGGCACGAGGTGTAGCCAATCCGGGACACCGAAGCCGAGTTCGATCAGGCGTCGTCGCTTCCACTCCTGCGGACCCGGTCTGTCCACTTCGAACACTCGCAGACGCGACGCGAGCTCAAGCCTTCGCTGCGCGAAGGTGTCCAGACCCGCTCCCAAGAGGACGTACTGGTCGACGCCACGGCCAGCCTGTTCGGCGACGAGGTCCTCGATGAAGCGCGCGCGCGCCACGATGGACGCACGGAAAGGGCGCGTACCTTGCGCGTCCATGTCGGGACGGCCGCGCCAGCCGTCGTCGGGAGCCGCGAGCCGCAGCCCGAGCTCGTCCTCGATCACGTGCGGCGGCGGATCGAGTTCAACGTGCAGCGCGCGCCACAGCGCGACCCGCACGGCTGTTGGGTCGGCCGCCACTGTCGGTTGTTCTGGCATGGGGTCTTGCTCCTGATTCGGCTGACGGCGCGAGCGTCACGCTGCCTCCGTGCCCTCGAGATAGTCGAACCAGTCGAAATCCGCGGGGCCGCTGCAGGGGGCGCCGTTGCCGGTCGCGTACATCGCAAAATAGACGCCGGTGAAACCACCTGCAACTTCGGTCGAGAGGTAGCGCGTCTCGCCTTCCCCCAAGCGCTGGAGGTCGCTCTCTGAGCGACCGAACGAGAACACGTATTTTGCGCACTCGGCCGCAATCGCGAGGACCCATCCGTCGTCGCTCGGGGGGAGCGGTTGGCAAGCGACCTCCGCTTGCAGCGTGCCGATGCGACGGCGGAGTACGGCGCTCGCGACGCCGCAGCGAAGAGCGACGAAGATCTCGTAGTGGTGCTGCTCGTTCATACGCACGACGAGCCCGGCTTCCTCGCGCACGGTCGCGGGGCGGAATGCCAGCCGCGTCGCGACCCGGACCGCGAAGTGACACTGTCTCCGGCCGAGCCAGCTGGGCGAAGCGATGTCGTCGAGGCCGTCTGCCGAGCCGTGCATGCGTAGGTGTCCGGGCCGCTCGCTGAGCGAGTACGCCGAAGCTTGCGGATTGCGCAGGTAGTTCCAACACAGCGCGAGCTCAGCCGCCACGAAATCATCGCGCTCGGCCGCACGCGGCACGGGCTCGAGCGGCGCCGCGATTTCCTCCTCGAGCGCCAAGTGGCCCGCATTGCCGAAGATCGGAAAGCCGTCGTCCTGCCACGCGACGGGGCTCAAAAACGTTTCGCGGCCGAGGTGATAACAGGGCGGGTAACCATTCGGACGAAATCCGAGCGCCACCGCGAACCACGCGCCGTCTGCTGTCTCGACCAAATCAGCATGGCCGAGGCCTTGGATCGGACTCCAATAACTCCGATGGGTGAGCAGCGGATTGCGCGAACACGGTTCGAAGGGCCCCCACGCGCTCTTGCTCCGCGCCATCGTGATCATGTGGCCGTATTCGGTGCCGCCCTCGGACATCAGCAAGTAGTACCAACCGTCGCGTCGGTACAGGTGCGGCCCTTCGGGGTGCTGCCCGCCGGTTCCACTCCACACGACCTTCGGCTCCGACAGGAGCTTGCCACTTCTGACGTCGATCCGGCTTTGAAAGGCGCCCTGGTGCGAGCTCGTGTAGAGCGCCGTTCCGTCGTCCTCGAAGAACAACGACGGATCGATGCCCGGCTGCGCGATCCGGATCGGCTCCGACCAGGGTCCCTCCGGCGCGCGCGCGGTGACCATGAAATTTCCGTCCAACGACACGTTGGTCGTGGTCATGTAAAATACGCCGTCGTGATGACGCAGGGTCGGCGCCCATACCCCGCCCGACGCTCTTGCTCCGACGAGTGGCAGCTGGCTTGCGCGCGTCAAGCAGTGACCGATTTGCCGCCAGCGCACGAGATCGCGGCTATGAAAGATGGGCACTCCCGGGAAGTACTCGAAGCTGCTCGTCACCAGATAGTAGTCGTCGCCCACGCGACAGACGCTTGGGTCGGGATAGAAGCCGGGCAGTACTGGGTTTCGATAGCGGGCCATCTCCGTCGACCTCTACTACATTGCCGTGCTCGGCCCTGGCGCGCTCGTCTCGGCTACCGTCGATCGCTCGGCGAATTTCATTTTGCGGATAGCGCAAATGCGGAATCAGAGCTTTCGCTCGACACACGCTGGATTTGCAATGTCTCGAAGACATCCCTACCAGATCGCGATCGACGACGTGAGCTTCTACATCGACCCGAATGCGAACGCGGGCTCGCTCAGCGGCGGCTCTTTGATCGCGCCCGTGTCGGACGCCACGCACGATCTCGTGGCCGTGAAGGATCCGTCGGTCGCGGCTCTCGCTCTTGACGCAAATGCCGTAGCGGGGGTGTCGAGAAATACCTGCGCTGAGTACGGCAGCGCACGTGGCGTCGCGCCGCGCTCCCACCATTGTGCCTCGTTGCATGGGAAAGCGCGCCCTGGGGTCAGCTACCCTCACCGCTACTGGCTTGGTACCGTTGGGCAGCCTCGCGGACCGCGCGCTCCACGTCTTCAGGCCCGCCCCAGCCGTCGATCTCGACTCGTTTCCCAGTCTGCTCACCGACTGCGACGAAAAATTGCTCCAGCTTTTCACGCAGGGCGCGCTCGGGCGTCCCGGGGCACGAACCGTCGCTGCTCCGCACGGGCACGACCACCACGCGGTCATTGTGTTGAGCCTCGGAATTGGGCAGAAATTGACGCACGCGCAGCACCCCGATGGCGCGCGCGGGCACCACCACCCCCGGCCAGGTGCTCCCTTCGAATAGCACTCCGGCGTCGAGCGGGTCGCCGTCGTCACAAAGCGTGCTCGGGATGAACCCCCAAGCGCAAGGATACGCCCAGCCCTCGGGCAGCGCGCGTTCCCAGCGCACGATTTTGACGTCTGCATCGTATTTGAGCTTGGCAGTCGACCCAAGCGGCGCCTCGATCACGACCTGCAGATTGCCACTCGCGTCGTGATGCGGCAGACGGATCAAATCGCTCATGATGTTGCCGAGTGCATCCGCCGTGCCCCACGCGGCGCGGCACGATGTCGCGTAGTGCCACTTGTAGCTTTGAGGTGGCGGCCGGAATTTTTTTCGCCGCCGTTCCGCGAGCTGGTACGCATGGAAACAAAAAAGCGAGCGTGAACCCCACCCTCTCCACTTTCAACCTATGCCAGATACCGGGGCTTGCCGCAAGCCCCAGGTCGTGCCGCACAGTTGTCGCCGCAAGCGAGAGACGACAAGAGAGGAGGATCCCAATGCACGACGAACCTGGACGCGGTGTGGCCGTAGAAACGCATGCGGTGGTGATCGCCGGAGGTGGCCCGACAGGGCTGATGTTGGCGAGCGAGCTGGCGTTGGCGCGGGTCGACGTCGCCATCGTCGAGCGGCGTGAAAACCAAGACCTCGCCGGCACGCGCGCGGGGGGTCTGCACGCTCGCACCATCGAGATCCTCGACCAGCGTGGCATCGCTGAGCGCTTCCTTTCGCAAGGGCAAGTGGCTCAGGTCGCCGGCTTTGCGGGTGTCACCCTGGACATCAGCGACTTTCCCACCCGGCACAACTACGGGCTCGCGCTGAGGCAGAACGACATCGAGCGCATACTGGCTGCCTGGGTCTCCGAGCTTTCGGTGCCGATCTACCGCGGGCGTGAGGTGACGGGCTTCGCGCAGGACGACGACGGCGTGGACGTCGCGCTGTCCGCTGGCCATTCGTTGCGCGCGCAGTACCTCGTCGGCTGCGACGGAGGTCGCAGCCTGATCCGCAAGCAAGCAGGCATCGACTTCCCAGGCTGGGACCCGTCCGTCAGCTACCTGATCGCCGAGGTCGAGCTGAGCGAGGAGCCCGCGTGGGGCCTTCGCCGCAACGAGCAGGGCGTCCAAGGCATCGGCAAACTGGACGACGGAAAGCGCGCGCGCGTCGTACTGTGCGGAGCGCACATCGGCCCAGCAGACGAGCCGACGCTGCACGACGTCCGCGAAGCGCTCATCGCCATCTACGGCACGGACTACGGTCTCCGGCACGCCACCTGGATCTCCAGGTTTACGGACATGGCCCGACAGGCGGAGTCCTACCGAGACAGGCGGGTACTCTTGGCTGGCGACGCGGCGCATGTGCATTCCCCGGTAGGCGGACAGGGACTCAACATCGGTGTCCAGGATGCCGTGAATCTGGGCTGGAAGCTCGCCCAGGTCGTCAGTGGAACAACGAAAGAGAGCCTGCTCGACACCTATTATGCCGAGCGGCACCCCATCGCCGCGCGCGTGCTCAAGAGTACCCTGGCGCAAACCGCGATAAACCGCGGTGATGCGCGTACCGACGCCTTGCGCGAGACCATGGCTGAGCTGCTGAGGCTAGACGAACCTCGCAAGCGCTACGCTGCGATGATGTCTGGCCTCGATATTCACTACGACCTCGGTCAGGGACACCCACTGCTCGGTCGTCGCATGCCCGATCTCGACCTGGTCACTGCAAGCGGCACGCAACGAGTATTCAGCCTGCTCCACGAAGCGCGACCGCTACTAATCAACCTAGCCGAGCCCGGCGCCCTCGACATCTCTCCCTGGACGAATCGGGTTCGGCTGATCGACGCTCGACACGCAGGGGTTTGGGAGCTCCCAGTGCTCGGCGTGGTGACCGCTCCCAGTGCCGTGTTGATTCGGCCCGACGGACACGTCGCGTGGGCCGGAAGCGGCACGGATCACGGCCTGCGTGACGCGCTAACCAAGTGGTTCGGAGCGCCTAGCGCGTCGTAACTGCGTGATGCCCTTCGGGTGTCGGGTGCCGAATAAGACAAAATGACGCACGCCGACCACAAAATCCATGCGTCCGTTTTCATCAACGACGGCTACTTATCTTCATGATGACCGAGCGGAAGCCCTTCACCACGGCGATGTTCGCAGCTACGGCTTCGTTGCTCGCTGCCGCGTGTTTCGATGACCCGAGGGTGGTCGGGAAGACATTGGCCGATCCGGGCGCCGCAGGCCAGCCGAGCGGAGGCCAGGGGTCGGGCGGAAGCGCGGGCTCGAGCGGCGCGAGTGGCGCGGGCGGGGAGGCCGGCGCGGGTCTCGATTGCGCGGCGGGTTCGCTCGCCTGCGGTGTCGGCGCGAACGCGCGCTGCCTCGACGTCACGAGCGACGCCCAGAACTGCGGACAGTGCGGCAACGTCTGCGCGCCCGGTCAAGCCTGCAGCAGCGGCAAGTGCCCACCGCTACCGTGCGAGCTGTCGCTGAGCGGGCTTCCGCTAACCCCGATGGGTGACTACGTGATCTCGCCGGCGATGGGCGACTTCAATCACGATGGCCGCCCGGATGTGGCTGCCCTGACCTTGACCACCGACTCCAGCGCGGGCGCGCTCAGCGTGCTGCTCGGCAACGGCGACGGCACGTTCGCGCCGAGGGTCGAATACACTACGGGGGCGGATGTGACGTCACTCGCCGTCGGCGATTTGAACGGCGACGGCAATCTCGACATCGTGACCACGGACTCGGAAACGCCCGCGCTCGGAAACGTTCAGCCGTTCACCGTCAGCGTCTTGCTGGGCAATGGCGACGGGACCTTCGCGCCACACCTGCAGTACGTGACGGACTACGCGCCGCAGGCGGTGGCCATCGGAGATCTGAACGGCGACGGCAAGCAAGACCTGGTGACGGTCAATTTCGCCTCTTACCAGTTCGCCGCAAACGGCAGCGCGAGTGTGTTGCTGGGCAACGGCGACGGCGCATTCCCCACTCACGTCGAATACCCGATTGGAGTGGATCCGGCCTTCGTGGCGATCACGGACCTCGACCAAGACGGCAAGCTCGACCTAGTCATCGAAAACAAGGGCGCGTACGCCTCCGGCAGCACTGACAATAGCTCGATCAGTGTGTTGCTCGGCCACGGCGACGGCACGTTCGCGGACCGCGTGGATCTGCCGTTCAAGTGTGACTACGCATCGAGCTTCGACGCCATCTCGCTGGCGGTCGGTGACTTGAACGGCGACGGCAGCGCGGATCTCGCGCTCGGTTGCCAAACCAACGACATTTTGACGGCCACAGTAACCGCGCAAGTGGCGGTGCGTATCAGCGACGGAGCCGGCGCCTTCGCTGATCCCGTCATTTACACTCCCCCGTTTTCGCCAGAAACGCTGACGATTGCGGACGTCACCGGCGACGGCAAGCCGGACATCGTCGCCATGACGAACGGACGCAGCTTTGGCGTGCTGCAGGGTCATGGCGACGGCACATTCGCGCCGGGCGACAGTCACGGTGGGCTGGATTCTCCCTACGATCCGGTCGGTTTGCTGGTGGGGGATCTGAACGGGGACGGCCGTGACGATCTCGTGTTCACCGATTCGCGCTTGGCCCAGGGCGGCGAAGCGTGGGCAGGCGGATTGAGCGTCGTGCTCGCGTCGAGCACGCATTCGCTCGCGAGAGGCCCGGAGTCGTCGGTAGCAAAGAACGTCTTGGGTGGCCAAGCCAGCTCCGCGCTCCAAGACGTGAACGGCGACGGCCAATTGGATCTGTTGACCGCCTACTCGAGCAACTCGCTCGGTGGCTCGCTCAGCGTGCTACTCGGCTCGAGCGACGGAACATTCCAAACCCTGGTCAGCTATCCGACCACCCACAATCCAGGGTCGCTCGCGACGGCAGACTTCAACCACGACGGCAAGCTCGACATCGTGCTCGCCGAATCCAACATCCAACTACAAACCGGCTCGCTCGGGGTATGGCTCGGTGCTGGCGACGGGACGTTCACCGAAGCTGCCACGTACGCTACCGCGGACGAACCCGGCCCCGTGCTCACGGGAGATTTCAACGGCGATCAGCGGCCTGATCTGGTGGAGCTCGATTCGTCGCAGATCAATATCCTGCTCGGCAACGGGGACGGCACATTTGCGGCTACCATCCCACACGCGTTCACCGGCGAACTGCTACCAGCCGCGGTAGCGGATTTCGACGCGAACGGGAAGCTCGACCTCGCCGTCGTGAGCTACGGCACGAGCTCGCCTCAGATGATCGTTCTGCTCGGCAACGGAGACGGCACGTTCAGCTCCGAGGTCGACACACCGAACGCGGGCCCGTCAAGCATCGCGGACTTGAACGCAGACGGCAAGCCCGACATCGTGGAGGTCGGTGGCACGCAGAGCGCGCCGCTCGTCAACGTGCGGCTCGGCCACGGAGACGGCTCCTTCGCGGACGCGGTGGGCTATCCGGTTGGGTTCAGCTCGGGCGCGACGCAGGTCGCGGATTTCGACGGGGACGGGATACCGGACATCGTCGTCAGCGGTGACCGACTCAGCCTGCTGCGCGGCGTCGGCGACGGCACCTTTCAACCTACCGTGTACTACCCCGAGTTAGACGGGCCGATTTTTGCCGGTGATCTAGACCACAATGGCACGACGGATCTGGTCGCGCTCAGCGGGAACGTGGACGTCCTGCTGAACACGCTGACATGTCCGTAGGCGCGCGGCGCGGACGCGGACGATTTTTGGGGTCCACTTCTTGGCGAGCCGCTACAAGTTGAGTGGCCACTGAAATGCTGCGCTTACTCCGCGACCCTGGTTCTGGCCCTCCCTCGCCGGACGGCGAGTCGGCGCGTGCGCACGCGGCAGACCCGCTGTATGCGTTGCTGGCGCAGGTCGCGCGTGGGAACCGCGTGGCGGAACGGACGCTGCTGCTCGCGGTCGCGCCCGCGGTGCTGGGGGTCGTGCGGCGAGTGATGGGCGCGCACAGCCCGGAGCTCGAGGACGTCTGTCAGGAGGCCTCGCTGGCGCTCTTGTCCGCCCTGCCGAGTTTTCGCGCAGAATCGAGCATCCTTCATTTTGCCTCGCGGGTGGCGCTGCTCACTGCGCTCGCCACGCGACGACGGCGCGCCGCGCGCGAACGCGAAGTTGGCAGCGAGCCGGAAGAGGTCGCGGACGGTGCGCTCTCGCCCGCCGAGCTCGTCGACGCTGCGCGCCGCCGGCACGCGCTGCGCGAGCTCTTGGACGAGCTACCACTCGCGCAGGCGGAAGTGCTCGGCCTGCACGTCGTGCTGGGTTACACGGTCGAGGAAACGAGCAATGTGATCGGAGCCCCTGTCAACACGGTACGTAGCCGTCTACGGCGCGGGCTCGCCGCGCTGCGCGAAGAGCTCGCTCGCAATCGCAAGCTGTACGAGGTCGTCGGAGCTAAACCATGAAGAACGCGAAAGACCATCCCGAGAACCTCGGTGTACGCGCTCGTCGTGGCGCGCTGCTCCCCGGTGAGCTCGCTGAGCTCACGGAAGTGCTCGGCTCATCGCCGGAGCTTCGCGCCGCGTATGAGCTCGGCCGAGATTTCGATCGCATCGCCGCCGTGCAATCGGGAGACGAGGAGCGGCTGGCTCGCTTCGTTTCTGCTGCGCTCGAGACCCGCAAGCCCCGCCTGCGTGCGCGCACGCGCGCCTTTCGCGTGTCTTGGTTGGCCGCCGCGGCCGTGTTCGTGGTGTGCGGGGTCGCCTTCGCCGTGCGCGCTGTGTGGACTCCACGCACGCCGCCCGCCACCGCGCCGGCGAGCGCGCCCTCACCGGCGTCGGGGCGCACGCGGCATGTGCCCACGCTCGGCGAGGCGAATGCAGAACCCCCGCCCCCGCTGCCAGCCGTGGACTCGGCGCAGCCGCAGAACGCAGCGCCGACACCGAGCAGCGTGCCCGTCATGCCCGCGCGGAATCTCGACGCACATGGCTCGGCACTGAACGCGCCGTCCACGCCGTCACTGCCGTCCACGCCGTCACCGCCGGTGAGCGCCGAACCCACGCAACACGAGCAGGCGAGCGCCGCGTTTGCCTTGGTACCGCCAAGCGAGCCGGGCGCGCCCAACGCCGCCGCGCTCTTGCGAGCTGCCAACGCGGCGCGCGGCACGGGAGATTTGGCGCTCACGTCGGTTCTACTGGAGGAGCTCGAGCAACAGTTCCCTGGCTCGCCAGAGGCGCATGTCGCGTTGGTCTCACTCGGAAAACTCCAACTGCTGCGGGGCGCGCCCGGCGCGGCGCTCGAGCGGTTCTCCGGCTATCTCTCGAATGGGGGGCCGCTCGAGGAAGAGGCGCTGGTCGGCCGCGCTCAGGCGCTAGGCATGCTCAGCCGCTCGACTGAAGAGCGAGCCACTTGGCAGACGTTGCTGGTTCGTTTCCCCGGCTCGGTCTACGCGGCGCAGGCCCGCGAGCGCCTCTCGGCGCTGGCGGCGGGCGCGACCGAATAGTCCATGCGGCGAGGACTGTGTATCTTCCTCGTGCTGATCTTTGCGCAGGCTCTGCCGCGCGCGGCGCGGGCGCAGGTTTCGGAGCTGGCCGTTTCCGAGCACGAACCGCTGGCGGTGGAGGTCGTGTTGGTCGGGGTTTCGGAGGACAGCGACCAACTCGCGCGCGTGATCTCCGATCTGTTGCGTGTTCGTCGCATTCGCGCTCGGTTCGAGCGGCGCGCAGAGCTGACCGAGCGCGACCTGACAGCGCACCGCGGCGCGCACGAGCCCACGGTCTGGATCTTGTACCCGCGGCTCGCGACGGTGCGCCTGGTGTTCGGGGACGACGCGCGCAAGCTGTTCATCGTGCGCGATATTCCGTTGCCACAAGGCCTCGACGAGCTCGGGCGCGAATCCGTCGGACAAATCGTGGAATCGTCGCTGCTCGCGCTTCTGCACGGTGTCAGCGGCGCGAGCCGCGCTGATGCGCAAAGAGCCTTGGTCGCATATCTGGCAAAACCCGCGGCCCCGCGCGCGAAGCCCGCGCCGCTCGCGGGCGACACTGGGCCGCCTGCTCGCGCGCCGACCCGACGGCTCTCGCAGCGGTTGGGTGCGAGCTACCAGGCCGCCTGGTCCGGCGGCGCCTTCGGCCTCGAGCAGGGTCCAGGTGTTTTCTCCGGCGTAGAGCTCGCGGGCACGCGCGACGCGCTGTTCGTTCTGGGTGCTGTCGAGTCGTGCCTGGACCAGCATTACCGCAGTGCAGAATTCGATCTGACCGTTCAAAGCAACCGCGGCTGGTTGTTGTTCGGCTGGCACCGAAGCATGAGCGCTCGCACGAGCCTAGTCGCCGGCGGCGGGCCGGGCATCGACGTGACGCGCGTCACGTCGAAATCCAACACGCCGAGGGCCACCGCAACCGCGGGCGCCTTCGCTTGGTCGCCTTGGCTGAGAGCTCGCGCCGGCCTCGAGTGGGGAGGCTCGCCAATCGCCGTCGAGCTAGCGCTGGTTGCCGACCTCGCCCTGTACCGAACCCACTACGATGTCATCGATAGCGCCGGTACGAACCGGGTCCTGGCCAGACCTTCGCTAATTCGGCCGGGGCTCGCGCTCGGCGTGGTCTGGCGTTAGCGATGCCAACGGCGGAGACAGCGCGCTAAGTGGCGATCCGCTCCGTGATGCCCTGAGATGCTGGCACGGCGTTCGCAACAGCTGCTATTTTGCTGATCGGAACCAAGGAGCATCCAATGACGCCGAAGAACACGATTTGCCTCTGGTTTGACAAGGACGCACAAGAAGCGGCGCGCTTTTACGCGGCCACCTTCCCGAACAGTGAAGTGACCGCCGTTCACGAGGCGCCGGGTGACTTTCCGGGCGGCAAGGAAGGTGAAGTACTGACGGTGGAGTTCACGGTCTTCGGTATCCCCTGCCTCGGTCTCAATGGGGGTCCACAGTTCAAGCACAGCGAGGCGTTCTCCTTCCAAATTGCCACGGACAATCAGGAAGAAACAGACCGCTATTGGAACGCGATCGTCGGCAACGGCGGTCAAGAAAGCGCTTGTGGCTGGTGCAAGGATCGCTGGGGCCTTTCCTGGCAGATCACCCCGCGCGTGCTCATTGACGCGCTGGCCACCGGCGGCACCGAGGCCAAGCGAGCCTTCGAGACCATGATGACGATGCGGAAGATCGACGTCGCCAAGATCGAGGCCGCTCGCCGCGGGTAGCGGAGTTTTGTATTTGTTTCTCACGCAAGAGTCTTGATCGCTCGACTCGCGCTTTCGTGGGCCCTAAGCTCGCGATTTCCGATCATGCAGCCGGTTTCACCAGAAGAGCGCGCGGCGAGTTATGTCGGTCGGCTCGTGTCGCAGCGCTACCGCCTGTTGTCCTTGATTGGCGCAGGCGGCATGGCCTCGGTGTTTCGCGCGCAAGACTTGGGAGGCAATACCTTCGCGCTGAAGATCATGTACACCGAGCTGCTCGAAGGTGAATTTGCTCAGCGCTTCGAGCGCGAATCCATGCTCGCGCTCGGCCTGTCGCATCCGCACGTGGTGCCGACCGTCGACGCGGGTCGAGACTACGAGCTTGGCTTGCATTTTCTGGTCATGCCATTCCTCGCCGGGCAAGACGTGGACAACGTGCTCGAGAAACACGGCGCGCTCGAGTGCGAATGCGCGGTGCGCATCGCGCTGCAAGCCGCGCGCGGATTGGCGGCCGCGCATGCGCTCGGCATCGTGCACCGCGACATAAAACCCGGTAATTTGCTGCTCGATCCGCAGGGCGCGGCGCTGGTGGTCAGAGTCTGCGATTTCGGCATCGCCAAGCAGATGAGTGCCACGGGCGGCGATTCGCTCACCGCGACGGGCCGCCAGCTCGGCACGCCCGACTACGCCTCACCCGAGCAGCTGCGTAACGCCAAAGCCAGCGACCAGCGCACGGATGTGTGGGGCCTCGGCGCAACGCTCTACCACCTGCTGTGCGGCGTCCCGCCGTTCGGGCAGCTCGAATCGGTGTTCGACGTGATCGCCGCCATCATCAGCGAGCCGCCACCGCCCATTCAGGAGCGCGCACCCTGGGTCGAGCCGGGGCTCGCCGAAGTCGTGCATCGCGCCATGAACCGCGATCCCAAGCTGCGCTTCGCGACGATGAACGACTTCGCGAACGCGTTGCGCCCCTTCTCCGGCGGCCACGAACAGCTCGACGACACGCAGATCCGAAGCATCTCGAAAAGATCCCGTGAGCGCGTTGCAGCGCGAGTTCAAGACACGAGCCGCGCCGCGAGCGCACCCGCCGCGAGCGCACCCGCGTTCAAAGTCCCCGCGGCGCGCGCCGCCGCGCCTGATCCCGCAAGCGCGAACGCCAAGCCGTCTAAAGAAGCACGCGCCCGCGCCGCATCGCCCGCCGCCGCAAAATCCGAAAAAAAGCCGCGCGCAAAGACGGAGCCGACCCACGAGCCCAAAGGTTCAGCCGTGCTCGGCCTCGCGCTCATCGTCCTCGGCGTGCTCGGTGCCACTGCGGGATACTGGCTCACGCGGCACTGAGCGCGACATGGTGCAGCGTCGCGGCGCCGCTTGACGGGCCGTACGCGCCTGACGAAACCGTGCATGTTGCGCTACACTTGGTTCATGAGCGCGAGCGCGGCGCGGCCTAGTTGGACGGAGCTCTTCGAGCTCTACCGTGCGGCGCACCAGCAGCCGGGGACGAAGCTCACGCACTTGCTCGGCATCCCGATGATCGTCGCGTCGCTGCCGGTGAGCCTACTCCGGCCGAAGCTCGGGCTCGCGCTGTTTGCAGGCGGCTGGGCTCTCCAGTTCACGGGGCACTACGTGTTCGAACACAACGATCCCCAGTTTTTCGGCGATCCGCGCAATCTGCTGGTCGGCGTCGCCTGGAGCGCGGCCGAGTGGGCGCGCCTGCTCGGATGGCGAGGCGAGCGTGGCCGCTCCCAGGCCGCGCCACCGGATTCCTAGTAACCGAAGCAAGACAGACTGCGCAGCACACTCTACGCCCGAGCTCGGCCAGTTCTTCCCGGATTTTTTTCGCGTGCAATATTTTGGATCGCAGCGCGTTCTGGGTGTGGCTCGAGCATGCCGAGAAAATCCCTCACCGTCGATTTAGCCAAACTTTCGGCGTTGCGTGGCGTCAGAGCAGACATGTCTCGTTTGCTCCTCTCGCTGCCGCGGCGACTATTTCTCGTCACGATCTTGGCGGGCGCCGCGCTGATCGCGTGGGCGAGCGTCGACTACTTCGATTTCTCGATACTCCCCGCTTTCGTGATCGAGAAGATGCCACTCCGGTTCGAGTCGCTGTATCTCGCTTGCCTGCGGGTGCACGTAGCAACGGCGCTGCCCTCGTTGCCGCTCTGCTTACTGCTCACGACGCGCGTGCTCCAGCGGCGCCAGAAGCTACACCGTTGGCTCGGGCGAGTGACGGGCGTGCTCCTTTTGTTTGCGCTCGTGCCCTCGGGCATCGTGCTCTCGTTCTCGGCAAAAGGTGGCGGCATCGTGACGCTCGGCTTCCTGCTCTCGGCGGCGATCGTGGCCTGCTGCACGGTCTGGGGCATTCGTGCCGCGCGGCGGCGGGAGCTGGTCGCCCACGGGCGCGCGATGCGGCACGTGGTCGCGCAAATGAGCGTGGCCGTCACTTCCCGCGCGCTGATGATCGGGCTCGACACGCTCGGAGTCAGCCCAGAGCTCGGCTACGTGCTCGCGCTCTGGGTCCCCGTACTCGGCAGCGCCGCGGTCGTCGAGTTGCTCTCCATGGGTTCGAGCAATCTGTTCTCGAAGTTTCTTCGCACTGTCGAAAGGATACGTCGTGAAAATGTGTCGCTACATCTCTTGCTGCGTACTCGCTCTGTCGCTCGTCCCGTCCCTCGCGTCAGCCGATGAGCCGTCGCTCGTCGACTGGGTGCAGCAGCGAGTCG
>DASXKQ010000098.1:0-5137 GCA_036496745.1 Polyangiaceae bacterium | reverse complement strand
GGCAGTGCTCATACGTCGCGCACCGTTCGGCCCACCGTGATGCCATATCAACTCGCAGACGACTCTTGTTCCGTGGCGCCGTAGGGGGCGTAGTAGCCCGAGTAGTAATAACGCCCGCCGCCTGCCGACGCGTTGAGCACGAAGCCCGCGCAGTTGGCGCCCACGTCACGCAACGCGCGCACGGCGCGCTTTGCGGCGTCTCGCCTCGTGCTCAGCGCGCGTACGACTAGAACTGTCGCATCGACACGCGTCGCGAGAATCACGCCATCCGTCACGAGCCCAATCGGCGGGCTGTCGATCACGACACGATCGAAACGCGCTCGCAAGCCATCAAGCACCTTGCCGAAGGCCTCGGTGTGCATCAAATCAGCGGGATTCGGCGGCGTTGGGCCGGCCTTCATCACCGAAAGATTCGCCACGGGAGTGCCCAAGATCGACGCGTCCATGTCGCTCGGGTCGAGCAGGGCGGTGGTCACACCGCGATCGTTGCGTTCCTTGAACAAGGTGTGAACGCGGGGCTTGCGCAGATCGCAGTCCACCAGGCAGACGCGCTGACCGGTTTGCGCCATCGCCACGGCAATGCATGCGGCGACCGTTGTCTTACCTTCCGCCGGGCCAGCGCTGGTCACTAGCAAGCAGCGAAAGGGTTGATCAGGCGACATGAACATCAGATTCGTGCGGATGGCGCGTGCGGCCTCGGCAACCACACTCTTGGGATGCGTGTGCACGAGAAGCTCGGGATCGACGCTGTCGGCCGTCGTGGTTTCAGGGTTGACCCTCTGCCGCCGCGACCGGCCGTAGCCATAGTAACCCACTGACTGCTTGCCTCCGCCGCTGACGTCCTGCAGCGAGCCGAGCACCGACAAGCCAAGCTCGCGTTCTGTGTCCTCCGCGTTGCGCACCGTGCGGTCCAGCAGATCGCGGCCAAGCGCGCCGCCGAGACCAAGCAACAGACCGAGCACCGCACCAACCGCCAGATTCGTACCGGTCTTTGGAAACACGGGCGCCCCAGGCCTTAGCGGGCGATCCAGCACGCGCACGTTGTTGAATGGCATCATCTTCGAAAGGCCGCTCTCCGTTGAGCGTTCGAGGACCAGCCCGAATAGCTTCTCGGTGTTGTCCTTCGAACGCTCAAGGCGGCTGTATTCAAGCTCTTTGAGGTTCAGCTCGAGTGCCTCGTGCTTGGCTGACTCGTACAGGCCATTGAGACCAGCAACTTCCTGCCCCACGGCCGCGAGCTCAAGGTCAGCACCATGTTTGATGTTGGCTAGCTCCGCGGTCAAGGCGCCACGACTCGCTTCCACCGCTGCGCTGGCTGCTTGGACCTGAGGATGATTGTCGTCTTTGCCGAAGGCCTTCAATGAAGCACGCTCACGCTTGGCATCGATATACGAGCTACGCAGCATTGACAGAGTATCACTCGTAAAAAGCACGCTCGCGGGAACGTCCGCCGGATCCTCGGGGTTGATCTTCTTCAAGATGTCGATGCGAGCGACCACGTTCTCTTTCTTTGCTTTCAGCGCCGTCAGCGTTTCGTTCAACTGCTGGATCTGCGCCCGAAGCATATTCGATTGATCGCCGTACGACACGGAGAGAAGGTTGTACTTGATCTTGAAATCGTGGAGATCCATCTCCTGTGATTCGAGGTCCCCTTTCAACCGCGCGAGCTGCATATCCAACCATTCGACGGTCTTGTTGGTCGCGTCCAACGTAGTATCAAGATTCTGTTCCACGTAGGTGTCCACGACAGCCGTCAAGATTCTCTGAGCACGAGCGGGATCTGCGTCGGTAAATTTCACACGCGCGAGGCGGCTGTCTTCGATTGGTTCGACCTTCAAGCGCGCACGAAGGCCCTCGGCAACCTGTTCTGGGGCCATTTTGTGCTCTGAATTTTGAGGGCCAATGAAGGTCGCGTCGCTCATTAACCCGAGCTTCTGAACGACGAGCAGCGCGATCTTGCGCGATGTGATGACCTGATGCTGCGTGGCGAAATATTCTTGGTTGCTCCAATAGCTGTCAGATCCGGACTCAACGACCTGGGAGTGACCGAGCGGCGTAAGAGGCTGCGGGTCGAGCTGAACTGTCGCGACGGCCTCGTAGAGCTTGCGTTGATTTGCCGAGTACAGCCAAGAACAAATGACGCTCGCCACCATCAGTGTCAGCGCGATCAACCAGTGTTTGCGTACGGCCCGTACGAATATTGCAGGCGAGAACGTTTCTTCCTGCTCTGCGGCAGCGCCGGCCACCGGAGAAGGAGGAGCTTGCGAAGGAATCATGGAACCTTTCAGCGATAACTGGGCGCGACTACGGCACCGGACACGGGCGCAGGCTCCGCTGCGGGGGGGACAGGAGCCAACTCGCTGCCAGAAAGCGTGAGCGCATAAGCAAGCGCATCGACTAAAATCTGCAAGAGCACGTCCACTTGCGGCGCGGGGTCCTCGAGCTCGCTCCGCCAGCCGAATTTCAAACGAGCGCGGGAACAGTCATCGCGACCAATCGGGAACGATGCAAACATCAGGTCGCGTGCTGCACAGTCGCCCGGCTCTCGCGACCAGCGCTGCGTCACCCCGTCCGCAGCCGTGAGCTCCACACAGGAAATTTGGGTTATCTGCGTCAGCGTTTCCAACACGCTCAAAGTGTTCGCGTCCTCTCGAGCGTGCAGGTCCAGGATCAGCTTTGGAACGACGACGCGTAGCTGTTCCGTAAATGGATCGCGCAACCGCGACTTCTGGCGCCGGCGAAAATGCAGGTACTCGAAGTAGCCGAGAAAGCGCACCAAGCCCACGAACACGAGCGTCACTGACAGTAGCGCGACGCCGACGTGCCAGCTGCGCCCGAGCGAGATAGCAATAGCGCCGCCCGCCAGCGCAATCGAGACGCCGTAGAGAACGATGACTGCGCGTCGGTGGGTCAACCCAAGGTCCAGTAATCGGTGATGGACATGTCCGCGATCCGGCGAGAACACCGGCTTCCGTTCAAGAAACCGGCGCATCATCGAGAACAATGTGTCGAAGATCGGCACACCCAGTGCCAGCACAGGCACAAGAAGCGAAACAGCCGTAGAGGCCTTCTGCTGAAGCGATCCGCCCAGCGCGCTCGTGGCTAAAACATAGCCGAGGAAATAGCTCCCAGAGTCGCCCATAAAAATGCGCGCTGGGTTGAAATTGAAAAACAGAAAACCCACTAGGGCGCCCATCAGCGCCGCCATGAGCAACGCCGTGCCGTGCGAGCCGGAGAGGCTTGCGATCACGAAGCTCGTGAAGGCTGCAAAGAAAGACACCCCAGCCGCAAGACCGTCGAGCCCATCGATCAGGTTGACGGCATTGGTCACGCCTACGATCCAAATCACGGTGATAGGCAACGCAAAGACGCCCATCGGCAGCGCCCCCATAGCCGGAAGCTGGATCGCCTCAATCCGGAAGCCGCACGAGAATGCAAATACGGCGAGCACCACTTGAGCTGCTAGCTTGTGGACAGCGCGTAGCCCGCGAGTGTCATCGAAGGCGCCAACGCCGCACATCGCGACGCCGCCCACGACGAGCGCTACCAGCTGCAAAAGCTTCGGTTGAAGCGCGACGTGCGCTACTGGATCTAGAAAAAACAGCGCGACCACGGGTACCGACCAGGCGGCCGTTAGAGCAAGCCCGCCCAAGCGGGGAATGGACCGGCCGTTCACGTGTCGTCCGCCAGGCGTGCTCACGGCGCCGATGCGGAGCGCAAAGCGTCGCACTAGCGGTGTAAGCGCTACGCTCAAAACGAGCGCGATAAGACAGGCCGCGATGTAGCTCCTCATCAAGCCTTGGTCCGGTTCGTTGCAGCAGACGGCCGCTTCGTTCGGGGAACGGACGGTATCCCACCGGTGTGCGAGCGTCTACTTCTACAGAGTCAAATTCCGCCAACACTGCACACAGGGACAGGTAACGCTCCCGGCTGGTTTGCTATAGCCCTGCGCGATGAGAGACGTGGCCCTCGTCTCGGGCGACTTCGTGCGCACGGGCGGCATGGATATGCCGAACTTCGCGCTCGCAGAATTCTTGGCCCAGCAAGGAGCCAACGTCGATCTCGTTGCCTACCGAATTGCCGACGAACTGAAGAGCTATCAGAACGTCCGCTGGCAGCGCGTGCGTCGTCCGTTGAGGTCGTATCTGCTCGGCTCGCCGCTTCTCGACCAAGCAGGCCGAAAGACAGCCGCGCGCGTGCTCGGTCTTGGGGGACGCGTCGTCGTCAACGGCGGCAATTGTCAGGTGGGTGACGTAAATTGGGTGCACTACGTGCACGCCGCCTACGAGCCAACTCAGACGAACAGCGCGCTGCGGCGAGCCAAGGCCCAGATAGCCCGACACCTTGCCCTCAAACGCGAGCGAAGCGCTCTGCGCCTAGCGCAAAGAGTGATCGTGAACTCCAATCGGACCAAGTGCGACGTCGTGGAGCGGCTCGGCGTCGACGCGACGCGAATCCACACTGTGTACTACGGCATTGATCCCCAAGCGTTCCGCCCCTCAACGCAGGCCGAACGGCAACTAGTGCGTGAGCACCTGCGCTGGAGCGATCGGCCAGCGGTCGCGTTTGTTGGGGCGCTCGGTGATCGGAGAAAAGGGTTCGACACGGTGTTCGCCGCCTGGACGGCTCTCTGCCGACAACCGAGCTGGGACGCAGACTTGGTCGTGATCGGTACCGGCAGCGAACGAAATGCCTGGCAGGCAAAGGCGGACAGCGAGCTACCAGGGCGCATCAGGTTTCTCGGATTTCGCGATGACGTACCCAAGCTGCTCTCAGCCTGTGACGCGCTGGTAGCACCCACACGCTACGAAGCCTTCGGGTTGGGCGTTCAGGAAGCGATCTGCTGTGGCCTCCCTGCCCTCGTCAGCGCCAATGCCGGCGTGGCCGAACACTACCCGATCGAACTGCGCGAACTACTACTCGCCGACTCCGAAAGCGCCAACGAGCTCGAGCGCCGCCTGCTTACGTGGCGTTCAGAGTGCGAACGCTTCCAAGGTTTGACACTCGCGATGTCCGAGAAGCTGCGCGCGAGAACTTGGAGGACGATGGCTAGCGAAATTACCGCGCTGCTCGAGTGAAACATGAAGCGGCTGCTCACTCTCGGACACTCGTATGCCGTTTCGCTCAACCGCCAACT
>DASXKQ010000097.1:0-26321 GCA_036496745.1 Polyangiaceae bacterium | reverse complement strand
CCCGATCGGCAAAGGGAGGCGAGACCCAAGAAAACAAAAACTGGGCGACCGCGCCCCGTGGCACCCGAAGGGGTGGACCAGAGCCCGTTTCGCACACGGCCCGCCTCGATCGCAGGACCTCGAAGCAAGCCCACGGAGCTCCCTCCGAAAGTCGCGAAATTCTCGAGAAAATCTCAAGCAGTAAAGGTTCCGACCCCACAGCTGCCTGCGCCGCTCCGGCGCTCAGCGATTCGTTCCGCCAAAATAGGCGTCCGGGTCGAACGGCGACACGGCGTAGGCTCGCACACCCTTGTTCGCGAAGAGCTCGCGATCCACGGACAGGACATAGGTGGGTCGACGCCCGACTTGTCGCTCGGCTTCGTCGAATTCAGCTCGATCGAACGGTTCCAGCAAATGAGCGAACGTGTGATCACCCGTGCGAATCTTGTACGGATAGCCGTAGGCCCAACCGGGCGCGCGACGCAGGTAGGGAGGCGGCACGACCACATTCGCGTCTCCGATGCCGGCGCTGGCGATGGTCTCCCAAGGCTTGCGCAGCTCTTGGCCAAACACGAGCAAGCTTGCCGCGTGCAGCGGTGCGATGGAAACCCAGGCCATGACCGACCCGCCCACGACGGTCCAAGCGACGACGCGCTGCCCGAAGGGCGGAGCAATCGAGCGTAGCCAATGCGCGCCGCGCGTGAACAGCGCAATCAGCAGAGGCAAACACGCATAGTAGTAGACCGGACCCGTGTCCCACACTCCGCTACCGAAGATCAAACTGTATAGGAGCACGTAGGACAAAAGGGATGCGCGGAGGAGCCGATCCCAACGTCCAGGGTTCGGGCGCAAAGCGCCGCAGGCCACGAGCAGCATGGCTCCTGGCCACGCAAACAGCCACTGTTCGAGTCGCACCACCACGGCCGTCAGGTTGCCTATCGCCGCTGCCGGCGTGTGCACGTAGGGCATGCCCGGGAACGGGTGAATGTAGAAGCCGAGCCGGAAGGCAGCGTCACCTGCAAGCCACGTGAATTTCCAGACGCTTCCCAGCAGGACGTGGTTGTTCCACAAAAGCAGCCAGCCGCTCGAACAGAAACCGAGGACGACGAGTCCACAGCGCAAGCGCTCTCGGGGACCGCGCGCCACCGCTTCCCACAGCAAGAGGCACGCGAACGGCAGCGATAGCGCGAGCGCTTCGTACGGGCGAGTGGCAAACGCGACGCCAATCGCGACGCCGGCGAGCGCCGGCGCAACCTCGTGCCCTTGCTCCGCGGCGGCCATGGCCGCCAGGAACGCTGCGAACGCGACGCAGGACGTAGTCGTTGCCATCAGCGTGCCGTGCACGGCCCACACGAAGGGCGACAGGCTACAAATGACGGCCGCGAGCAGCGCTTGGCGCGGGCCGAAAACCGTCTTCACCCAATACCAGGTGCAGAGGACCAAACAGAACGCGAGCAGCGGCGGCACGATGCGTTCGCTGCCGAGCAACACGCCCAGCGCGAGGAGCAACGAATGGGCCGGCGGATATTTGCTCGCCCACACCGGTTGGAGCAATAACATCGGATTGCGAAGCGCCGCAGGGGGCGACGGCAGCGACGCGAGGCCGTGCGCGAACAGTCGCGCCTGGAACGCGTACGCGCGCTCATCGTCGATCAATTCTGCGTGCGAAAGGAGCCCCTCTGAGACGAACAGCGCGCCGCACGCGGCAATGAACGCCAGCAGGAGGGCTACATTGCGCTCGGAATTGCCGATGCGCTCTGCCAGCGTTTTCAACGGATCGGCTGTTCGCCAGCGCGCCAACGACAATGCCGTGAAAGCGAGCGCCGGGCCCAAGATGAGCGCAGAAACCACCGCCAAGCCGGACTCGGCCGGCGACAAGAACCGACCGAGCGACTGGACCAGATTGTCGGTGTAGAGGTCGCGCCCGAGGTACGCGAACGGCGCGTCCATGAACCAACCGGCGTTGCTGGCGACGAGCCAGAACGCGACGAGCAAGCCAAAGGCCGCGACCAACCACGCGGTCGGCGCGCCGCGCCGGCCCTCTTCAGTTCGACAATCTGCGGTCGTATGGTCGCTCGCCATGACAATTCTTGTCAGTCAACCCAGCGCGGCCGCCCCGGCGCATCTGCTGGTAAGTGGCGGGAATCCATGGGCATTTGCTACATTTTCGAAAACTAGCATGTTTCGTGCTTTAGCGCGCTCTCAAGTGGCGCCCATTCTGAAAACTCATGCGCTCGCCGCGCGACGTGGCTTCACGTTGATTGAGGCGATGGTGGTCGTGATGATCGTCGGCATCTTGGCTGTGCTCGCTACCTACAGTGTGCGCAAATACGTCAGCTCGTCCAAGACCAGCGAAGCGATCGAGATGATCGGCGCGATCAAGGCAGCTCAAGAAAGCTACAAGGACGAGACGTTCGGCTACTTCGACGTCTCGCAGGGAAACTACGCCGACTACTATCCGGCCAACAGCAACTACGGTCGCGACAAGGTCGCGTGGGGTGGGACGGCCACCGCCGCTGGCAGCAACGGTGCCCGCTGGTCGCAGCTCGGGCTCTCGTCGCCGGGCGCGTTCACGTTCGTCTTCGCGTGCGTCGCAAACAACGACCCCACGTCGACGCCCGCCGCCCCGCCAGCCGGCGACATCACGATCGGCAGCTGGCCGTCCGCGGCGCTCGGTAAGCCTTGGTACGTCGTCGAGGCGAAGGCCGATTTCGAAGGCAACGGCATCAAGACCGTGTTCGTGGGCACGAGTTTCACGGGAGATCTCTTCAGTGCCAACGACTAACTCCAGATTTAGTCGAGCGCGGTGCTCGACGCCATTCGTGGCGCGCGGTCGGGTGAACCGCGACGACCCCGTAGCTCGTCTCGTTTCATCTCACCCGCACCAACAAGGAGCCCATTCACAATGCTAGCCAAAATCCAACGTCAACTCCGGAAGAGCCGCGGCTTCACGCTCGTAGAGCTGATGATCGTGGTCGCGATCATCGGCATTCTCGCCGCGCTCGCCGTCTTCGGTGTCCGCAAGTACCTCGCGAACGCCAAGACCGCCGAGGCGCGCAACGCGCTCGGTCAAATGGCCAAGGACGCGGTCACGGCCTATGACAAGGAAGGTATGTCGGCCACCGTGCTCGCGCTCGGCGCCGTCGCAACGGTCAATCATCGCTTGTGCAGCTCGGCCGTAGAAGTGCCGTCGGCCGCGCCGAAAGGGGCAAAGTACCAGTCGTCCCCGACCGACTGGGTTGGCGCAAACAAAGACTCAGGCTGGAGTTGCCTCAAGTTCTCGATGCAAGACCCGCAGTATTTCGCTTACAACTACACGTCCACGGGCGCCGAAGGCTCGTTCGCATGCATCGCCAACGGTGACTTGGACGGCGACGGCAACCCGTCAACGTTTACGATGAACGGCGCGGTGAATACATCGACCGCAAAGCACGTCGCGATGTACGCGCCGAACATCGACGAGGTGAACCCCGAGGAATGAGCGTGCGAAGAAGCGTGTGAAGGCTCAAATGGCGCCCAAACGGGCGCCGTTTGACTTTTGTGCGCTCGAGCGTCGCATTTTGGGGATAGATCGCGATCGTGACGGAAGCGAAATTCGCCCGAGCGCGGCAACGGTCAGCCATCGCGACCGCCGCGCTGCTGCTCGCCGCGATAGTCGGAATCCAGGTGTTGCGCTCACGACTCACGATGATTGCCAACCACGCTGGCACGGCGCGCGACGTCTACGCGCTGCCATCACCCGAGCAGGTGACCGCGCTCAGCCTCGGTCATCGCGCAGCGCTCGCCGATCTACTGTTTGCGAACGTGCTGGTGACGGCCGGTATCCACATGCAAGAGAAGCGCCCGTTCGAGTTCGTCGACCGCTACCTCGACACGATCAATGCACTCGACCCGACGTTTCGCGACCCGTATCAGTACGCGGACACGCTCATGATCGTGCAAGCGGTGCCGGTCGGCGAGCGCGCCTACTTCCGCGCGCGTGACGTGCTGCGCCGAGGGCTCAAGACCTTTCCATTCGACACGGAGCTTTGGGAATCAGCGGGCCAATTCTTGGCGTATCTCGCGCCGAACCATCTTCAAAATCCGAGCGACCAAGAGGCGTTCCGCCTCGAGGGAGCCCGCGATTTAGCTCGTTCCTGTGAGCTCATCAGCGGTAACGCCAACGTTCCCTACCATTGTATTGGCGCCGCGCGCTTGTTGAATGCAGCCGGCGAGCGCACCGCGGCTGCGCAGTTTCTGCGGCGAGTGCTCGCCGTCAACGACGATCCCGAAATTCGACGAGCGGCCTTCGCTTACTTGAACAACGCGCTCAGCGCGAGCGAGAGCGAGGCCGCCGTCAAATACCGCGAGGCGTTCCAACGCACGTGGCGTGCCGATTTCCCGTTCGTGACCCGCAGCGCGGAGCTGATACTCGCCCCGCCTAACAAGAGCGCCCAGTGCGCGGGGACCGCGGCGAGCCATGACGAGCAGTGCGCTTCTTCCTGGCGCGATTTCGGCGAGCACCTACGGACCCCTGCGGCGGGACTCGAATGACCGCGCAAGCGCCCGCGCTCGGCGGGTTAGCACAAAGCGATAGCCGCATGCCGCGCCCGTGGCTGCTCTTGCTGTGCGTGCTCGTTCTCGTGGGCAGCGTGTACTCTGCCTGCATCGGCGGGCCGTTCGTGTGGGACGACTATCACCTGGTCGTCGAATCCCCCAACGTCAGTCACCTGCAGCCATTTCGTTCTTACTTCGAGCGCAGCTTTTGGATCGATCCAGCGCTCGGCGCGCAAGCGTTCGGCTACTACCGACCTCTGACTACCCTGAGTCTCGCGCTCGACTATCGCTTGCACGGCGACAACTCGGGCGGCTTTCACTTGACCAACCTGCTATTGCATTTGCTCAACACGAGCCTACTGTTCCAGCTCGTGCGCCGGCGCGGCTCGGCCGGCTGGGCTGCGGCGCTCGCGACCGCGCTCTGGGCGCTCTTCCCACGCCTGACCGAAGCCGCCGCGTGGATTTCCGGGCGCACGGATCTGCTCGCCGCGAGTTTCGTGCTGCTCGCGTTCCATGCAGCGCACACAGGACGCTGGCTAGGAAGAGCCACGTCGGGCTTGTGCATATTGTTGGGTCTTCTGTGCAAGGAGGTCGCCCTGGCGGCCGCGTTTGCGCTGATGCTGGACGCATGGCTCGCAGACGCGCACGACTCGCTCGCCATTCGCGCACGCGCCACGCTCCCCTGGCTCGTCGCCTTGAGTTGCTATGCCGGGCTGCGTATTCATGGCGCGGGCCTCGCTCTAGCGAACAGCGGTGAGAGTAACTCCGAGCGTCTTTGGTCGTTCGTCGAGGCGGCAGGCAGGTACCCGTGGATGTTGCTCGACGGCTTTCAGCCGAACGCCCAGCTCGGAACCTCCGATGTCCGCTCGATTCCGTTCTTCGGATTGGGCATCCTCGCGCTAGGCGCGAGCGTTTTTGGCGTGATTTGGCTCGTTCGCCAGCGAAGACGCGCGATCGTCGTGCCGGTGTTGTGGGGCGCCTTGTCCTTGTTCCTGACCATGCACCTCTTGCCCATCCCGCTCGACGCGGTCGCGGCCGATCGCTTCCTTTACCTGCCCCTGGCAGCGGGGACCGTTGCCTGCGCGCCCTGGCTCGAACGGTGGGTGGCGGCTCGACCGCGCCGAGCCTTGGCTCCGCTGCTTCTGATCGGTGGCTACGCCGTCGCCGCAGAGCGCCGGGTCGAGGTCTGGTCCGACGAAATCGCGTTTTGGGTTCGATTCTACCAACAGCACCCGATCGACAACGCTCGCCCAGCGATCGAGCTCGGCAACGTATACTTGCGCGGCCATTTATTCGCCGACGCACTCCGCCTCTTTCTTTCGGCGAACGAGCAGAGCACATGGGTCCTCACCGCGCGCGCAAACACCACCAGTGCGCTCGCTGCGCTCGGTAAACAGGATGACGCCCACCGCATCGCTGCAGAGGTCGTAGCACGCTCCCCGCAAACACCGAGCTTTGCGTTGAATCTCGCGAACGCGGATCTGCTCGTGCTCGATTTCGACGCGGCGAAGCATGACTTGCAGCGAGCCCTCGTGCTGTACCCGGGCTATCCGTCAGCCAAGATGACGCTCGATGTGTTGCCTGAGTTGATCAAAATGCACGATAACTTGCCGCAAGAGCCGACTACCGGTGCCGAGCATCGCGACCGCGCACGCTTCTTTGCTCAAGTGGGACGGCTGCCGGACTCGGTGCGCGAGTGGCAGGCCGCTGCCGAGTCCGGAACGCTCAGCCCCGCGGAATGGACCGAGGTCACTCACTACGCCCTCCAATTCGGGGACTCCAAAGCGGCGCGCTGGTTCGTCGAGCGAGCCAAGGGCGCGCTCGGCCCCGCTTTGGACCCACGGCTGGAGCTCGCTTATCAGCAGCGCTCCGAGACCGAAGCCCACCTGCGGCGCGCCTGGCACGAAATCGGACTTGGGCGGCGCTGAGGCGCGCTACTCCCCGTCGTTCTCCACGTAGACCTCGCCGTTCAGGCTGGTCGTGACGTAAAGCGACGCGATGCCGTTGCCGTCGACGTCGCCCTTCGCCTGGATCACGTACCAGGGCGTCGTCGGTGCTGTGGGTAACAGCGGATTCGTCAGCGTCTTCGGGGTGGTCATGGGTACGCCGGCGGGTCCCGCGTTGACCAGGAAGCCGAACTGCACCGGGCGATTGACGGCCGGCGCGAGCGCCATCCAGCGCGTGCAGTCGGCGTTGTACGCCACGCCGTTCGCTTCGCATTGATGCCATTCGTAGCGAACCGCGTTGGGTGTCTTGTTGGGATAGTAGTCCGCGACCGGAGTGCCACTGCTTCCGCCGCCGCTCCCGCTCCCGCCCGAACCGGAGGCGACACCGGTGGACACGTCCAGGTAAGACTGGTTCTCCGCCCGGTAGGCTTCCTCGGCCGCACGGAGCGCGCCAATCACGGCCATGGCCTCAGTGCCCTTGGATGAGAACACGCGCTTGGAGAACAGGTGCACGCCGATACCCGCGAGAATACCCATAATCGCGACCACGACGAGCAACTCCACCAAGGTGAAGCCGCGGCGGACGTGCGGGGCTCTGCGGAAATTCACGCTTCCTTCACGATAGCACGGTGCGCTCAGGAAAGCCGCTTTTGCCCGGTTTTTGGCTCGGGCGCGTCTTCACCCGAGTCAATCGGGTCAGCCGCGTCATCCGCCAAGCCGAGTTTCGACAAACGGTAACGCATGGAGCGAAAAGTAATGCCGAGCAGCTTGGCCGCCGCCGTGCGGACACCTCCCGTCCGCTCGAGGGCACTGATCAGCAGCCGGCGTTCGAGCTCGTTGATCACTTCGTCCAAGTGGCAGCCCGCCTCCGGCAACTCCCCGAGCACGACACCCGATCCACCCGCCGTGCCGCTCAGTTCCTGGGGAAAATCACCGAGGCCTATCACGCGAGAACCGGCGAGCGCCACCGCGCGCTCCATGACGTTTTCGAGCTCACGCACGTTGCCTGGAAACGCATACGCCTGCAGCACACGCAGTGCGTCCGGCGTAAAGCCCGCGATCTCTTTGCCCATATCGACTGCAAAGCGCTGCATGAAGCGCTCGGCCAGCATCGGAATGTCCTCGCGTCTCTCACGCAACGGCGGCAACGGAATGCGGATGACGTTCAGGCGGTAGTAGAGATCCTGTCGGAAATCGCCGCGTGCCACCTCCGCCTCGACGTCGCGATTGGTCGCCGCCAGCACGCGCACGTCGATCGGCGTCTCCTGCGTCGATCCGACGGAGCGCACGCTACGCTCCTGCAACACCCTGAGTAGTTTGACCTGTAGGCTCGGCGGCAGTTCACCGACCTCATCCAGCAAGAGAGTGCCGCCATTCGCTTCGCGGAACAGGCCGGTATGCCGCGTCTGGGCGCCGGTGAAAGCGCCCTTCTCGTGCCCGAACAGCTCACTCTCCATCAACGCTTCGGGCAAGGCGCCGCAGTTGACGACCATGAAAGGACGATCGCGGCGCTCGGAGCGATCGTGAATCGCTCGCGCCACGCGTTCCTTGCCAGTGCCGCTCTCACCCGTGATCAGGACGGTCGTGCGCATGTTGGCGACGCGCTGTACGAGGTCGAACACAGCGCGCATCGCGGCGCTGCGCCCGATGATTTCGCGATCCGAGCGGTCACCGAGTTGCGCTCGCAAGCGCATATTTTCCAAGGAGATCGCCTGCTTCTCGAGCGCCTTGGCCACGAGCGCCGCCAGCTCGCCCGAATCGAACGGCTTGGCCACGAAGTCATACGCTCCTTGACGCATGGCGCTCACGGCGTTCTCGACCGTGGAATGCGCCGTGATCAGGATCACCTCGGTTGCCGCGTTGCGCGTCTTGGCCGCGGCCAGCACATCGAGCCCGGAGCCGTCCGGCATGGCCAAATCGGAGAGCACGACCGGAAAGGGCTGCGGATGTTGCGTCACGGCCTCGATCGCCGCCCGGCAACCAGGCGCCGTCACGACCGTGTAGCCTTCGCGTCGAAACAGGATCTCGAGCATCTGCCTGAGGCCCGGCTCGTCTTCGACGATCAAGAGCTTCAACGGCGGAGGAACGAGCGACGTCACGAAGCCGCTAGTCTAGCACTGCCGCCCCAGATTTTGAATTTCCCCGCGGATTCCAGGATCGGCAGGGGGGCGCGCCGCTTGCCGCGTTGGCCTCTCGGTTGACGCAGATTCATTCTGGGCTATCTGAACCTGAGGCTTTCTTTCGATCGGAACCCATGTCGGGCGTTCGCTATTGGTCGCTGCTTGCGCTGCTGGTCAGTAACCTCGGCGGCTGCGGTAGCTCAGCAGATTCCATGAGCTCGCCGAAAGCCGTCGCGGGCTCGAGCGGCGCCAACGGTGGCTCGGGCGGAGCCGGCGGGATCGCTGACGGTGAGCCGGTACCGGACACGCTCGTGTTTTCGCCGTCGGATCCGCTGACGCTAGTCCCGACAGGCACGCAGCAGCTGACGGTCGTTGCCGCGCCGCCAGCTGCCTACGTCGTACATTTCGCGCTGATCGGCAGCGCTCCCGGAATGGGGGTGGGAGACGGCGCACTCGACGCATCCAAACAAATCACCGACGGCGACGGCCGCACGACGGTCACCCTCACGGCGCCCAGCATGCCCATGTCGTTCAACGTCCGCGCGTCGGTCGGACCAAGCTTACAAGCGCTGCTCGGCGTGACGGTGAACGGGACCAACGAGACGACGCTCTTGGTGCTCCACTCGTACGCGGGTCATCGCAAGGTCCAGGAGTGGACCGCCAGCATTTGGCCGCTCACCGATTGCAGTGCACTCAGCGGCCCCATTCCCCCCGACGGGGACGACACGGCCAGCGTCTCGACCAGCCAGCAACTGCCCCTCGTGCTGGAGCACGTGCCGGTCGGCAAGGATCTCGCCGTCGCGCTCCACGCCGGTCACTACATCGGTGGCTGCGTCAACGTGGCCGCACTCAGCGAAGGTAACGCAAACCAGGCAACGGTATTTGCCAGCGACCGGCCGATCAACCTCGCGGACACGACGCTCGACGTCGCTTTCGGCTTCGGCGCGCAGAGCTCGGCGCTGAGCACTCTGCTCGGCGGCGCGGTGGACGAAAGCGTGAGCGCTTTGACGTCGGGCAAGAGCGACGACGTGAGCGCCCTGCTCGACGCCATGCACGACGCGACCCCGAGCACCGACCGTGACGCGTTCGACACCGCACGCAGCGCAGGCAACTGGGACGCCGCGCTCGGCGCAGCTTACGGCGGTGGGGCTCAAAGCCGTCTGCGCGACGCCGTTCGAGGCTGGCTCAACACAGGCATGCTGAAGTTCACGCAACCCGACACCTTCGCCGGCACGCTCAGCTCATACTCCGCTACCGATGCTCGCCTCGCGCTGAGCACGGTGGCTGGCATGGCTCCAGCCGACGTCGGCTTCTCACTGGGTCCGAGCTCGTCGTGGGCCGTTACCTGGGCGGCGGATTCGAACGACAATCTGCTGCTCAGCGCGGAGCTCGGCTGGGTCCCTTCGCTCCTGGTTACGGGCCTGGCGAGCGCGCCGGCCATCGCGGCTTACCCGAGCGCGACCTCCGTGGAGAGCGCGCTCGCTCAGGTCGCAGACTGCGCGCTGACCGCGAGCGTCGCGCTCGCCAACGGCACGAGCCCAGGGCTCGCGGCGTACACCGGCTGTGATGAGACGTGCGTCGAGACTGCTTGTACGCAGGCTCTCGGTGCGCTCTGGCAAAATGCTCGCAACGCTTCAGGCAGTGAAGCCGCAACCCTCACCGTGATCGTTACGGGCGCGAGCGAAGTAGGCGACGAAGCCAACGTCGTCAGCACGCAGGGCAGCTGGGTGGGCAAGTTGACCGTGGGGGACACGTCGGCTTCTGCAGACGGACCTTTCAGTGGCATGGCGCCGCCGTAAACGCCGGCGGATCAGTCGATGCGGACACGCGCGCTGCGCACTTCGATCGCGAGCGCGTAAGCGCCGAGCGCGTCACTGGCGGACGCCGATCCACCACTGCGCACGCTACGCACGAGCGAGCGGAACGCGAGGTAGCGTCGACCGTCCAGCCCGAGCAAGAGCACGACGGTTGCCGGATCGCGCGGCGCATCGGTGCCCCCGAGCAGGCCGGCTGCGCTGGCCAACGTGCGCGCCACCAGTTGGTCAGCGACGGCGAGCGCCGAGTCGAACGCACCGTCAGCGAGCGCGCCTTCGAGCTCACGCACGAGCGGGCGTTCGTTCATGGGCCACAACGCCTCGAAACTGAAAGGCGGGGCGCTCGCTGGGCGCGGCGGTGGAAACGAGACGCGTGGCTGCGGCTCGGGTTCGACCATCACAGCTACCTCCGGCTTGCTCTCCCGCTCGGGCGGAGTTGCGTCCGCGATGGTGGTACGCGCCTCGTCACCGGACACGGCGCGCGCTGCGTCCTCACCGAGATCCGTCTCGGGCAATTCGGACAAGCGCAGCACGCCGCTCGGCTGGCGCGAGACCGCCCGCGACGCGCGTTCCGCCTGTTCGTCGCCCCAACCGCCGTCCTCCGCGCGGCGCAGCGCTTCGGCCAAGCCACCTTCGGGCAACTCGAGCGACGTGGGCTCGAGGCCACGCGCTTCCGGCACGCGCCGTTCGAAGTCCTCCAAGACCGCTCGCGTGATGGATTCGAGCGACTCGTAAATCCCCTCACCCGTCGTGGCCACGGTAGCGAATGACGGCGCGCGATCGCGATTGAGTTGTTTTTCGAGCTCGTCGATCGGAACGACGTCATATAGGTCGCGCTTGTTGTACTGCACCACGTGCGGGAGCTCGCTCAGGTTGCGCCCGTGTCCGCCCAGGTTCTCCTTCAGATTCTCCACGGTTTCGAGGTTGGCGTCGCTGCGCACGGATTGCGAATCGAACACGAGCACGACGCCGTCCACACCGGTCAACACGAGCTTGCGCGTCGCGTTGTAGTGGACCTGCCCGGGCACCGTAAAGAGCTGCAGGCGCACGTTCATGCCTCGCACGTGCGGTACGCGAATCGGCAAGAAGTCGAAATAGAGCGTGCGGTCGACCGGGGTCGCCAGGCTCACCATCTTGCCGCGATGCTCGGGCTTGGCGGTGGCGTGGATGTACTGCAGACTCGTGGTTTTCCCGCCCAAGCCTGGCCCGTAGTACACGACTTTGAATACGAGCTCCCGCAGGAGCGGATTGACCACGGGCATGGGCCCCGCACATTAACCAGCACCCGCGCCGTGGGCCAGTCCTCTGACGTCTACGCGCTCAAGAGCGTTCCGGCGAGGCCATTTCTTGCTGCATTTCCGCGGCTCGTTCAATGCGCCACAGCACCGACCGGTTGCTTAGCCAAAGTGAGACAAACGTCGCGAGCACGCCCGCGACGGCCAGCACTGCGAGCGTCGAGTTCGCGCGCCGCCCCAGGCGGTTGAGCAAGAAACCGAGCGCGAATCCCGAGATGAGACCGCCGATGTGCGCGGCGGTATTGACGCTCATCATCGGGATGAAGGCGAGGATCAGCGCGTATACGACGCCGCGCAGCATCATGTCCTTCCAAGCTGGATCGCGGCGCAACAAGCGCTCGCCGATCGCCCCGCCCAGGACCCCGAAGATCGCGCCGCTCGCGCCGACCGTAAACGGCACTTCAGCGCCGTACCAAAGGTCGCTGGCCACGAAGCCCAAGAAGCCGGAGAGCACGAAAAGCAGGGCAAAGCGCGCGGGACCAAAATCGCGCTCGACGGGTCCGCCGAGTGACGCGAGGCTCACACCGTTCATCACGATGTGCAGCGTGTTGGCGTGCACGAAGACCGCGGCTAGGTAGCGCCAAGGTTCCTCTCGCCCGAAGCTCGGCCCCTCGGCGCCGAAGCGCAGCAGCGTCGAAGCGCGGAAACCACCCGAAATGAGCGGCGGGATCTGATGCTCGCTCGCAGCGCATAGCGCGAACACCGCCAAGCAGATACCGAGGAACAAGCGCGTGACCGGCGCGTCCGAGGCTGCGAGATCACGGCCGAAACCAAGCAGGCCGGTGACAGCGGCCCCGGGCAAGCGCCGCCCGCAGTGGTGACACTCTTTCTCGCTGACGGAGTTCAAGCGACGGCAAAATGGGCAGAGTCGGGAGCCTTCGGGCATGGGTTCCGCTCCGCGGTTCTGGAGGCCAGCGCCGCGTTTGGCAAGCGATTTCGGCCGCGATGTAAGCTCCCGGGGCGTCCAACGTTTGTTCAGGGTGAGCGCCGCCCTGTCCTTGCCCAGCGAACTCGAGCTTCCCACCGTGCCCGTCAGGTGGGCCGGGATCCTCGAGCGCGCCCCCTTGTGTAGAGTGCGGCGCGTGCTGGAACCCGCCGAACTCGAGCTGGAGCGCGCGCTCGTCGAGCGCGCGCAGGGCGGTGACCGCTCGGCGCTCGGCGAACTGCTGCGTCGACACGGACCGCGCTTGTACCGGTCGGTGCTGCTGCCGCGACTCGGGAGCACCGCGGCCGCCGAGGAGGCTCTGGGGCGCACCTACGTCAAAGTGATCGAACGCTTCGAGCAATTCACGTGGCAGGCAGTGGGCGTCTATCCTTGGCTGCGCGTGGTCGCGCTGCGCGTCGCGCTCGACGATCTGCGCAGCAAGAAGCGCGAGCGTCTGTTCGAGCCGGAAGACATCGAGCAGGAGCTCGACAGCGCCGAACGCGAGCAGCGCGAGGCGGCCGCGCTCGAGCGCCACGATTTGCAATTTGCCCGCTCGCGCGTGGTCGCCCTGCTGGGTCGCATCAACCCACGCTACGCGGACGCGATTCGGCTGAGGCTCCTGGAAGAACGTTCGAGGGAAGAAGCGGCCGCCGCGCTCGGCGTCAGCGTGGGCACCTTCGACGTGGTACTCCATCGGGCGATGGCAGCGCTGCGCAAGGTCGTCGCCGATGGAGGAGAAGAATGACTCTCCCCAAAGACGAGCACCCGTTGCCGGAACTGCCGCCCGAACTCGAGCGCGAGCTCGCGCAAGCACTGCGCGCTGCGTGGGCGCCCGGTGAACTCGCCCCGGCGCGCCTAGAGCAATTGATCGAGGCCGCGCTGGAAGATCCGTTCGCACCCGCGAGCCCCGAGGAACTGGCCGAGAGCGAGCGCTTTCGACAAGCCCTGGCCGGCGAAGGCGAACACCGCGACTTGGCACTGGCTCGCGCGCTGAAGTCGGCGCACGACGCGCCTCCACTTTCCGAGCATTCTGAGCGGCGCATCGCACGACAGAGCCGCAAAGCGCGCACGGGCAAGCTGTACTTCGTGTCGTTCGGGGTGAGCGCGCTGCTGGCGGCGGCGGCCGCGTTCGCGCTGTGGGCCCCGGCGGGCGATCGTTCGGCGGCAGAGCCAGCGCTGCACGATCTCGCGCAATCGCGCAGCACGGCCCCGCTCTTCAGCGAGGCCTTCGCAGGCAGCACGTCGACCCGCATCGATCGCATTGCGGACGCGCGCACCCGCGATTTACGCGACAACCGCTACGCGGCCTGGGGGCTGCGGTGATGCGCTTCCGTCTAGCGTGGCTCGCGCAGGTCGCGCTGTGCCTGGCCTTTTTGTGCCTGGCCTTTTGCGCCTGCAAAATGGAGCATTCGCCGAGCTGCAACGAGCGGGACGCCGGCGCGCCCGTCGATCCCGGCTTGCTCGCTTTCCTCAGCTCCGCGCGCTCCGCTCACCATTGGGCGGACGAGCGCGAGGACGCGAAGGATCTGAAGGGAGCGCTCGCGCCGTTGAGCAAGCTCGTGAATGGTCCGACACCCAAGAGCAAGACGGCGGAGCTCGCTCCCGAGGTGCGCGAGGTACTGTCGGACACGCGCGCGCGCATGGCCGACCTCGAGAGCCAGCTCGCCGATTTCGACGCAGCGCTCACCGACGTAACGCGCGGCCTCGAGCTCGCGCGCGAGCCGAGTTACTTCCGCGGCCATTTGTTCGAGACTCAGGGCTTGGTGCAGGAGCGACGCGCCAAGGCGCTCAAGACGTCCGATCCTGCCGCCGCGACCGCAGCGGAGCACCTGGCGGTCGCGGCGTTCGAAGAAGCGATGGCGATTCAAGGCACGGTCATCCAAAACTCCGCGCCGACGGCGAGCACGCAGAGCCCACCTGCAGGCACCGCCGGCAGATAACGCGCCGCGTCATCGCTCGAATCCGGCGCAACACCGAGCCATTTCCGAGCCTAACCGAGCCAGCCGGGTCGAGATTGCTAAAAAAACTTGGGCAACGCTAAACTTGTAAACGTTTGCCTGTGGGCCGAGACCCGACGACGTGGCGACCCATTCACATAGCCGTCTCCCGAAACTGGTCGAAGGCGTCGATCTACGCGCGTTGCCGATCGGCCCGGCTGAAGCGTTCGTGCTCTCGCGAGTCGACGCACAAGCTTCGGAAGCAGACATCGCCGAGGCGACCGGCATCCCGCTCGAGTCCGTCGCAAAAACCTTGGAAGAGCTGTGCATGCTCGGTGCGGTGCGCTTCGAGGAACCAGAGCGCGAGAGTAGAAATCCACGCAAGCCCAGTCGGCCTTCAGGCGCCTTCCGGATCGGACCGATCGTCGAAGCGAGTCGCCCGCAAGAAACCCATCATCCGGCCGCCGCGCTCTATGATCCGAGTGAACTACTCGAGGCGGCCGATCTCGATGACGCGCGCAAGCGCTCGATCTTAGAGACGTACTACAAGCTCGACCACACGACTCACTACGAGCTCTTGCGCGTCGAACCGAGCGCCGACAAGCGGGCCATCAAGAGCGCGTACTACGAGATCGTCAATCTGTTTCACCCGGATCGCTACTTCGGCAAGAACCTCGGAAAGTTCAAGGCTAAGCTCGAGCAAGTGTTTTCGCGGGTCACCGAGGCCCACGACGTGCTCACGCGCGGCGCCTCGCGTGAAGAATACGACGCGTACCTCGCCTCCCGGCGCAAGACGAACGAGCTAATCAGTGTTTCCGAGAGCGCGCTTCAGGCCGAAGCGGACGCGATTCGTAAGAAAATCGAGGACGACGCGCGCGCGCTTTCGGCGCCGCCCATCGCGCAGACCAACTCTCTTTACCCGGAGCCGCGCATCGTCGACGCGGCGCCGAACAGTCAACGCGTCTCGGTTCGTCCGCTGGACCCGGACGAGCGCAAGCGCGCGCTCGCCCGCAAGCTCGGTCGCTCGTTCTCGCCGACCCCCACTCCGCGCCCGAGTGTTCCCGCCATCTCGAAGGTCGAGGCGCAGGGGCACGCCGTCGATGAGCTCAAGCGGCGCTACGAGCAGCGCATCACGCAGGGCAAGCAGCAACACGTCGACCGCTATTTGGAGACCGCGCAGCAGGCGCTCGCCACGCACGATCCGGTCGCTGCCTCCAATGCGCTGCGCATCGCCGAGAGTCTCGCGCCCGACGATCCAGCGCAAGCTGGCCGGCTGCAGGATCTGAAAGAGCAAGCCGGAGGCCTGGTAGCCAATCACTATCTACAGCTCGCGCAGTACGAGGAGCGCGAGGGCAAATTCGCCGATGCGGCGGCCTCTTACCAGCGCGTCGCGCAGGCCAAGCCCACCGCTCGCATTCACGAGCGCGCGGCCTATTGCGGGTTGATGGCGGAACGTGAACTGAGAAGCGCTGGCGAACACGCGCGGCGCGCGGTCGCCCTCGCACCCGAGGATGCTCAGTGTCGGGTAACGCTCGCGCGGATCTACGTCGCGGCAGGCATGAAACAGAGCGGGCTAGCTGAATTCGAGCGAGCCGCGCAGCTTGCACCTAAGGATGATACGATCAAAGAGTGGATACGACGTCTCAAACGCGGCGAGGCTTAGCGCCGCGCAGCACGTGCATCGGAAAGGCTTGAAATGGAGCGCGTAATTGGTATCGACCTCGGCACGACGAATTCCTGCGTCGCCATCCTGGAGGGTGACACGTCGGTCGTGATCCCGAACCGAGGCGGGTACAAGACCACTCCTAGCGTGGTGGCCGTCACGGAGGCTGGCAAGCGGCTGGTCGGACACATTGCCAAGCGGCAAGCCATCACGAACGCGGAAAACACCGTGTACGCGGCCAAGCGCCTGATTGGCCGCAAGTGGAACTCACCGCAGGTCAAGAACGCGATCATGACCTCGAGCTACACGATCGTGGAGGGCCCGCACGCCGACGTGCGCATCAAGCTGCGCGACAAGAACTACTCGGTGCCCGAGATCAGCTCGATGGTCTTGCAGGAGATGAAGATCGTGGCCGAGGACTATCTCGGCGAGCCCGTGAAGAAGGCCGTGGTCACCGTGCCCGCGTACTTCAACGACAACCAACGGCAGGCGACCAAGGACGCGGGGGCGATCGCCGGCTTGGACGTGATCCGCATCATCAACGAGCCGACCGCGGCCTCGCTCGCCTACGGCTACGGCAAGGATCTCGACCGCACCGTCGCCGTCTACGATCTAGGCGGCGGCACCTTCGACATCAGCATTCTGGAAATCGGCTCACACGGCGTGTTCAAGGTGATCAGCACCACCGGCGACACGTTTCTCGGTGGTGAAGACTTCGACGCGCGCATCATCGATTGGCTTGTGAGCGGTTTCCAGGACGAGCACGGCATCGACTTGCGGCAAGATCGCATGGCCCTGCAGCGCCTGCGCGACGCCGCGGAAAAGGCGAAATGCGAGCTTTCCAGCGTGCGCGAGACGGAGATCAATCTGCCGTTCATCATCTCCACCGGTCGCAACGAGGCGCTGCATCTGCAACGCACGCTGCCCCGTCAAACGCTCGAGAAGCTCACGTCCGATTTGGTGGAGCGGACGGTCGACATTTGTCGCCAGGCGCTCAGCGACGCCAAGCTCGGCGTCGAAGAGGTCGAGGACGTGATCCTGGTCGGCGGTATGACGCGCATGCCGGCCGTGCAGAGCGCGGTTTCCGGTTATTTCGGGCGCGAACCCAACAAGAGCGTACACCCCGACGAGGTCGTGGCGATGGGCGCGGCGATTCAAGGCGCGGCGCTCGTGCAGGATCGCCAGGACATGATTCTGCTCGACGTGACGCCGCATGCGCTCGGCATCATGACGTTCGGCAGTCATTTCGAGGAGCTGATCCCGCAGAACACCACCGTGCCTACCAGCCGCACCAAGGTCTTCACCACCAGCCGTGACGATCAAACCGCGGTCAAGATCCTGGTCATGCAAGGCGAGAGCAAGCGAGCGGACGAGAACGAGCTGCTCGGCGAGTTCATCTTGACGGGCCTCCGCCGGGCACCCAAGGGCCACGTTGAAATCGAAGTGACCTTCGAGATCAACACCGACGGCATCGTCAGCGTACACGCCAAGGACATGGAAACCGGCCAAGCCCAGTCGATCCAAGTCACCGCCACCAGCGGCCTAACCCAGGACGAAATCAAGAACATGATGACGCACGCGCAAGACTACTTGCTCGAGCGCCGTACGGACGAGCACTTCGAAGCCGCCAAACAAGAGGCCGAAACGCTGATCGCCGAGATCGAGCGCTTGTTCCCCGAGATCGAACGCGTCGTCGGTTCGGCGGATTTTGGCCGAGACGCGATCGCCAAAGCCAAAGTCACGGTCGACCGCGCGCGCAACGCCATTGCCTCCAAGGACAGCAATTTGGTCAAGGAGCAGGTCGACCAACTCGCGCGCACTCAGCGCATGTTCAAGGGGGTTGTCTCGCGGGGTTGAGCGCACATTCCAGCCTTTTTCAGAAAGCCATGACCCCCAACGATCGCCGCCGAGGACGCTCGAGCCCGACCTCCCTCCCCCCGGAAGTCGGAGAAATCGACGTGACTTGGGATGAAGATCTGCCGCCAGCGCTGCGCGGCAGCAAGCGGCCTCGCTCGGAAGAACCGCCGGATCCGGATAGCGAATTCGATCGCGTGACGGCCATCCCGGAACTACCGCCGGAGGTATTCGCCAAGAGCATGAAGGGCGCGCTACGCAGCGCACCACCCAAACCCGCCGACAGCGCGCCGCCCGAGCTCGGCCGTGAGCCACCCGTGATGGCGGTCCATCCGCTCGATTCGGCGCAGTTCAACGTGGAGACCATCAAGCCGAGCCCGATACGTCGAGTCGGCAGCAGCGCGCCCAAGATCGCGGTCTCGCCACAGGCCGCGCCCACCGCGCGGCCGAACAGCCTGCGCCAACGCCCAGCTCGCGCGCCGAAGATTCCGTCCCCCACCGGCCTCGAGCTCGATCTGTCGGTGGAGAGCGTCAAGACCAGTCGTCCGCAAGCTGCAGTGCCGGGGCACGGGCGCGATCCTCGCGATCCCACCATCGAGCTCGACATCAAGCAGTCGCTCGCACCCAAGGCCGACCCGGCCGTGCTCGAAATGAAGGACCGCTACGCGATGGGCGACTTCACGGGCGCTCTCGTGATCGCCGAGAGCATCATCGAGACGAATCCGGAGGACCTCGAAGCCCCGCGCTACGCACAAAATTGCCGCGACGTGTTGATTCAGATGTACTCGGCGCGGCTCGGTTCGCTCACGCAGCACGTCCATGTCGCCGTGCCCGGCGATCAAATTCGTTGGTTGACGCTCGACCATCGCGCAGGCTTCCTGCTCTCGCTCGTCGACGGCAATTCGAGCATCGAGGAGATTTTGGACATCAGCGGCATGACCCGCCTCGACGCACTGCGCATCATGTATCAATTGCTGGACCAGCGAGTGATCGGGCTGCGCTAGCGGTGTTTTCAAACAGCCTGCTAGCCTCGCCTGCCCCTTGAATCTTGGGCGGCACACGAGCATCGTGCGTGCCCGCCCGATCGCCGCCATGAACCGCACCCTTGTCGACGCCGTGCTCGGCACGGCTTTTTGCGCGCTAACCTGGCCGGTGCTCTTTGCTACACGAGCCGCCCCGCATGCCGCGACGCCGGCTGCCGCCGCGAGCCTATCCGCGCACGACGCGCCCAGCGAGCCGGAGAAAATCGCAAGCTACACGATCTTGGCGCGGCTCGATGCCGAGCAACATCGCGTTCAGGGCAGCGAGGTCATCCGCTTTCAGAACGCTTCGAGCCAGCCGCTCACGGAACTTTGGTTTCATCTTTACCTGAATGCCTTCAAGAACGACAAGACGCTGTTCCTGCGCTCACCCTTCGGCGCTGGACGCAGCGGTGAGAAAGCGCACGAGTACGGCTACGTCGACGTAAAACACCTGCGTCTCGCTTCGGGCGAAGAGCTATGGCCAAACGCGGACCGACATAGTCCGGGCGACCCCGACGATGAAACGGACATTCGCGTCCCCTTGCCTACGCCGCTCGCTCCCGGCGCACGCCTCGAACTCTCGCTCGAATTCGAGGACAAGCTGCCCGAAATCGTCGAGCGCACGGGCTACGAGGGCAGCTTCCACATGCTCGGTCAATGGTTCCCAAAGCTTGCCAAGCTCGAGCCCGACGGACATTTCGCGCACTTTTCATTTCACCCGCACAGCGAGTTTTACGCGGATTTCGGCGACTACGACGTGACGCTCGACGTGCCTACGCGCATGACGGTCGGCGCGACGGGTGTAGCAGGCGCGACCCGCAGCGAGGCTGGGCGCACGACGATCGCGTATCGCGCCGAAGGGGTGCATGATTTTGCTTGGACGGCCTGGGATCATTTTGCCGAAGCACGCAGCGTCGTCGCGGGAGTCGACGTGCGGGTGCTCTATCCATCCGGGGAGGAGCGCAGCGCCGAGCTCGAGCTCGACGCGGTGCGCTTCGCGCTCCCTCACTTCAATGAATTGTACGGCGCATACCCGTACAAAACGCTGACACTCGTGCACCCGCCGGACGCGGCCGGCAACGCGGGCGGCATGGAGTACCCGACGCTGATCACGACCGGCGGCCCTTGGTACACGGCGCTCACCGGTACGCGCCTGCTGGAAGACGTGACGATCCACGAGCTCGGACACCAGTGGTTCTACGGCTTGGTCGCCACGAATGAACATGAGTTCCCGTTCCTGGACGAGGGACTGAACAGCTACGCCGAGGCCGAAGCGCTGGAAGCTCGTTTCGGCTCCGGTTCTTCCTTCGAAGCCTTCGGTCTGAGTGTTAGTTCGAGCACGATCGCCCGCCTGTTCTCGGCGACCCGCGGCGGCGATCAGGCGGTGAGCTCTCCGGCCGCGGAAATTACGAGCTTTCGCAATCTCGGCGCGCTCGTCTACGAGCGCACCGCGACGACCTTGCTCACCGTAGCGCGCGTCTACGGCGAAGCGCAAATGCGGCACGCGCTCGGCAGCTATACCCGGCGGTTTCGTTTTCAACACCCGACACCGCGTGATTTCTTGAACGTGATGCGGCGTGAGCTCGGTGCGGATGCTGAAAAGGCGCTGGCGTCCGCGCTCCTCGAGCGAGGCACCGTCGACTACGTTGCGCGCGATCTGTCGAGCGTGGCCGCCGAGCCAGCCGCCGGCATCTTCGATGCGCCGAACGGGCGAGAAACGCGCAAGCGCGGACCCGCACCCGAACCCAAAAAATACCAAGGGCGCGTCGTCGTGTGTCGTCACGGCGCCCTGGAATTCCCCGTCGAAATCGAACTATTGGCGGAGGACGGCACACGCCGCCGGGCGGGCTGGGACGGCCGCGGCGCTTGCCACGCGGTCGACTACGCAGGTAGCTCGCCGTTGGTTGCCGCGCTCGTCGATCCCGACCACCGCGTCCTATTGGACGACGATTTGTCGAACAACTTCGTCTCCACCCGAAGTCCGCAGACGAGCCGGCTCTGGGAGCGCGCGCTGTACGGCGCCGAGCTCCTCGTCTCGGGAGCCGCGCCGTGAGTGAATCCGACGCGCTTCCGGTTCGCCCGTTTACGCGCTTTGCCGCAGGGCCGGCACTGCTGGCATTTTCGGGGTGGCGCCTGATCGCGGCGGCAGCGGTTGCCGCCCCGATTGCGCTCGAGCTGGGCGCAGCCGGCGCCGCCGCCAGCACCGTCGGCGATCTGGACGCGTTCGCGCCGGGCGCGCTGTTGCTCTCGGACGTCGTGCGACGCGCGTTACCGGAGCTCAGCGCCGCGCTGAAGGCCGGGCTGGTCGTGGCGCTCGTGCTGGCGCTGCTCGGCTTGCTGCCGCTCGGAGCGCTGCTGTCTGCGCTGACGGAGCCCGCGCGCACGCCTCTGCGCCAGCATTTTTCGCGATCCGCCCGCGTATTTCCGGTCCTCCTGGGCCTCAGCGCGACACTGCTCCTCGCTCAAGGCGCATGGTTACTCGCGGTCAGCATTTGTGCATCGATGCTGGGTGCGGCCGTCGCTCACCGCGGCTCGCTGTCCATCCTCGCTCCGCTCGGGCTCTACGCCGTCGGGCTCTTGGGGACCCTCGAGCTCGGTGTGCTGCTCGACCTAGCCCGCGCTGCGGCCGTAAGGCACGACCTGCGCGCTCGGGCCGCCCTCACGTGCGCCCTCGGCACCTTGCGCCGCAGCGCTGGCGCTGCAAGCGCGGCCTATTTCGCCTGCGCCGGCGCGAGCATATTTGCGATCGCACTCGCGGCGCGCCTCACGCAAGGGCTCGACGTCAGTCGTCCGGGCAGCTGGCGCGTGGCGGCGGTGTTTGGGGTTCACCAACTCGCGCTGCTGGCTCTCGTGTTCGCGCGCTACCTCTGGCTCAAGCGCGCCGTCGCCTTGTCCGCAAACGAGGCACTCCCGGTCTAGCCGACCGTGCGCCGACGGATCGCGCGGCCCGCAACCAACACGGACACCAGAGCAAACGGCCACGCGCTCGGGGCGGATGAAGCTCCGGCCGCGGCACGGCACTGACAGCCCGCTTCATCCGGGGGCAAATTGTCTTGCGAGCTGTTCAAGGCGATCGCCGGCCCTTTGCCGGTGGTCACGCCCTGCAGCGTCGTGATGCTTTGTGCTGCGAGCTGATAGTCGAAGTCTCCGCCGCCGTTGTCCGGGATAGCCGGCGCGGGCGCGAGATCGAGCGAATCCGAGGTGACCCAGGCTTGCCACGAACCTGTGGTGTAGCCATCGAAGCGAAACTTCTGAGTGATGGGCTGATTCGTTTGATTGATGGCAACCACCACGAGCTTGCGCGAGCCGCCATCCGTGGCGCTGTCGACGAACGCGCTGAGCGCGACGCCGCTCGTCGCAGAGAGATCGGCGCCAATGCGGAAGTATCCAGGGCGCACGAAACGACTGTAGTTGCCCATCGCGTACAAGCGCTTCACCGGCGCGGGGGGCGTCGTGCCAAACGCGAACAAGCCCGAATTGTCGTCGCTACCGGGGTTGATCCACCAATAGTGCCATGCGCTCACGTCGCCTACCGTGAGCGCCGCGTTGATCATGCCGGCGACGCGCAGACCGCTGCCGATGCCGGGATCCGGCAGCGATTTCTTGCTGGTCGGATCGAACGCGGTTGGGTCCGAGATCTCCGTCTCCCAGAGCTCACGCCCGGACTGTTCGATGTCCGGGTACTCCGCCGGGGTGCCATTGTATTCGTGCGTCGCGATGACGTTGACCGCGTTGCCCGCCGCTGCGCTGAAGCTCGACCAGTACTTGCTGAAATCCGTCCAGCCTTGCGTCTCGGGTCCCATCACTTGCACGTTCGCACCCGCCGCGCTCAACGCCGGCGCCAAGTGACTCGCGATGAAGTCGCCGAGCTCCGTGGGCGTGTACGTACATGCCTCGTAGCCGATGCAGCTCCTGGCGTAGTCCGGGTCCATTGGGTTCGACGAACAGGTGGCCCCGTCGCTACTGCCCGTGGTCGGCTCGTTCTGCGCAGAAAGCGCGAGCAAGTTGACGCCTTGGTTCTTCATCGTCACGACGAAATTGGCGAGCGACGCGGCCCAGGCGTCGGCGTCTTCCGGCAAGAGCTTGCCGCCGAAATTGACGTTGTCGTTCGACTTGAAGGTGGCGGCCGGAGACCATGGGGTCGCCCACACCGACGCGCCGCGCGCTACTGCCTGCTGGGCCGTGGCAAGCTCCCAGGTCGTGCCGTCCGGGACGATCCTCACGCGCAAGAGTGAGAGCCCGACTCCGCTGTCCACGGAAAAGAGCAGGTCGGCAGTCGCGTCATCCATAGTCTGAGCCGTCCATGCCGACGAAGCCCCGAAGCCCGAGATGTGCTGGTGCAAGCGATGCGGACGAACGATCGCGTCGTCCGCCAGCGCGCGACCGCTCCAGGATGCGATTAGACAAGTCGCTGCGACCAGGATGAAGTTGAAGTCGGATCGCGTCGCGGCGAACCTGAAACCAGAATGGGAGGGCCTATAAGACATCACGCGCGTACTATACCAGACGTCGGCATTCGAGCTGTCGGGGACCGGTTCCACGCTCCGATGGCGTTCGCCCTTGTCCGACAATGAGAGGTCTCATTTTCCCCGTGAATCCCCTCTTGGCCCGACCAAAACTCGGGCCTATGGTGCGCGCCATGTTTCGCCGTTTACGCTTCCCGCTCTGTTGTTTCACGCTCGCGCTCGGCGCCTGTATTCAGCGCCAACCCGGCGGCACTAACGGCGGCGATCCGGGCGGCAGCACGTCGAACGGCCCGAAGGTAGTCGGCGCGCGCGGCAGCGTCTTGCCAGCAACCGGTATCAAGGCTTTCGCGCTGCAAGCAGAGACACCGAAGGACAATGAAAAAGTCACCCTGACGACGGTGCCCGTGTCGGGACAACCGTTCACCGAGGCACTCCGCGCCGAGATCAAGAAAGAGTCGGGGCACGACTGGGCAATCCAGCTGCAAGCGACGACAAACGCCCCGATCGCCGAGGGAGACGTGCTGCTCGCCACGTTCTACGTGCGTGCCGAACAGCCGCTGGCGGAGCAATCCGTGGTCGAGACATCGTTCGTGTTCGAGCTCGCGCGATCGCCTTACAGCAAATCGGCCACGGTTTCAGTGCAAGCCGGCAAGGAGTGGCGCAAAGTGAACGTGCCCTTCATCGCTAAACAGTCGTACGCGGCGGGTGACGCGCACGCCATCTTCCGGCTCGGCTACGATCCGGAGACGCTCGAGATCGCCGCGCCGACGGTCCAAAACTACGGCAAGGGCATCGCCATGGCCGGCCTGCCCGTGAGTCCGCATTGGAACCCGCCGAAGCCACCGGTGGTCGACATGAGCGTGATCGACGGCGGACCGCTCGCGATCGACGTCGACGCCGGCAAGACGCTGACGGTCATCAGCCCGTACGTGTACGGCATCAACTCGCAGCCACCCGACAAGACCGGCGCGACCCTGCGCCGCATGGGCGGCAATCGGCAGACCGGCTACAACTGGGAGAACAACGCGTCGAACGCCGGCAGCGACTACAAGCACCAAAGCGACGCCTGGGCCTGCACCGCGATGGGCTACCAGAACTGCGACGAGCCAGCCGCGCAGTTCTTGGACTTCGCTGCCGACAACAAGCGGTTCGGCGTCGATACGCTGGCGACCGTGCCGATGGTCGACTACGTCACCGCCGACAAGTCGAACACGTCCGTAGCCGAAAACGAGAAGGCACCCAGTAAGCGTTGGGTGCGCTCGCAGCCGCACAAAAACGGCGCCTACTCGAGCTCACCGGATCGCAACGACGGAGTCGTCTACGAAGACGAGTTCGTCAACTACCTGGTGAGCAAGCTCGGCCGAGCGGACAAAGGCGGCATCAAGTTTTACTCGCTCGACAACGAACCCGCGCTCTGGCCGTCCACGCATCCGCGCATTCACCCGGACAAGACGACCTATCGCGAAATGGTGAGCCGCAGCGAGGCGATCGCCTCGCAGATCACGACCATCGATCCCTCCGCGTTCGTCCTGGGCGGCGTGATGTTCGGCTGGAGCGAATATCAAAGCCTCTCGGACGCGCCGGATGCCAAGGAGTACAACGCGAAGTACGGCTCGTATACCGAGTATCTGCTCGCGTCGTTCAAGGGGCTCGAGGACAAGTACCATCGCCGCTTGGTGCACGGGCTCGATATCCATTGGTATCCGGAAGCGCGGGGCAACAAGCGCATCACCGACGACGACAACACGCCGCGCACGGTAGAAGCGCGCTTGCAAGCCCCGCGCGCGCTTTGGGATCCCACCTATCGCGAGCGCAGCTGGATCGACGACCAGCTCGGCAAGGCGATAGAGCTCGTGCCCTGGTTCAACGAGAAGATCAACAAGTGGTACCCCGGCACCAAGCTGACGATGACCGAGTACGACTTCGGCGGCGCCAAGCATATCTCCGGCGGGCTCGCGCAAGCCGACGTGCTCGGCGCGCTCGGCCGCGAGGGCGTGTACCTCGCCACGTATTGGGGCAATGGGCCCGGCAACGGCGAACTCCCGAGCTACATCACGGCTGCATTCAAGCTCTTCCGCAACTACGACGGCAACCGCGGCATGTTCGGTGACACCGCCGTCGCCGCAAAACCCGCGGACGTGGTCAAGGCGTCCGTGTACGCAGCGCTCGACTCGAAGCACCCCGGGCGCCTCACGCTGCTGGTGATCAACAAGAATTTGCGCGCGCGCTATGCGGGCAAGATCGCGATCGCGGGCGCCACCAAGTACGACAGCGTCACGGCGTTTCAACTCGATAGCTCAGGGCCGGAAATTCACCGCCTGAACGACAAGATCACCGTGACCGACAATCACGTCGACTACGCGCTGCCGCCCCTGTCTGCTACCCTTTTCGTGCTGGAGAAACATTGACCATGAGCGGCAGCCCCAAGCGGCACAAGAAGCTCCGCGTCGCCGTCGCGGTCGGCATCCTCGGCCTGGTACTGCCGGCGTTCAACGCCTGTCAGTTCTTCGGCGGCCGCCCGGGCGGCGACGGCGACGGCAGCCTGATGACGGACGCGAGTTTCAACGCGTGTCCGGATGGCAGCACCGGGACCTGTCATCCGGATCCTGGCTCGGCGCCCCCGGATTGCTCGGTGCTGAATGGCATCGAAACCTTGCCGATCATCACGTTCGATGACGTCGGCAACGACGGGTTCTTCCAAGCCCATGACATGTATTTCTACAGCGACGGGACTACCCTTCAGTTGGGGCAGACGGGCCCAGTC
>DASXKQ010000096.1:0-10980 GCA_036496745.1 Polyangiaceae bacterium | reverse complement strand
TTTTTGCCCCGTGAGCGCCTGATGGAGCTCGTCAAAGCCCACCCCAAGGTCTTCGTCGACCTATACGAGCTGGCGGTCCGCCGCGACGAGGAAACCAGCACCATGGCCGCCGAAGAAGCCGCCGAGACCGAAGATTTCGTGCTGGTCTAGACTGGCCCCGCGCGTAAGGGGCTCGAAATGACGCGCCGAGGCTTGACCCGCCTATGGCCGAACGCTAAGCCGGGGCCCCATGAAGAGCCCGATTTCGCTCCTTTTGAGCGCGCTTGTTCTCGCCGTTCCGCTCGTAGCGTCCACCGCGCACGCGCAATCCAAGATCGCCGTGGTCGACACGCAACGCGCGATCATGGAAACCGAGGACGGCCTGCGTGCTCAAGCCACGCTCAAGAAGGTGTTCGACAATCGCCAGCGTGAGCTCGACAAGAAGCAAGAGGATCTTCAAAAAGAGCGCGACGACATCGAGAAGCAACGCGACGTGCTCAGCAAGTCGGCGCTCGCCAAGCGCGTCGACAAATATCAGCGGGAGATGATGCAGCTCCAGACGGTGTTCGTCGACTACAACAAAGAGCTGCAAAAGAAACAGAGCGAGCTGACGCAGCCCATTTTCGTCAAAGCGATGGGCATCATCCGCCGCCTCGCGACGCAAGAGGGCTTTGACGTGATCGTGGACAAGCAGGCGGTCCCGTACGTGCGTAGCGATCTAGATGTCACCGATCGCGTGATCACCTTGTACAACCAAGGCGGCGGTGAAGCGGCTGAGGGCGCCGGAAAATCGGCCCCCGCCGACAAGCAGAAATCAGCGGTGCCGACCCAATTGCCGGTGCCCGGCCTGCCGCAGCTCACGCCACCGAATCCCGCGAAACCGTAAGCGCCGGCTCAAGACGGTTTGGGGATATGCCCACGCCTCGAAGCACCCGCCGGGTGGGTGCAAAAACCTAGGGCGGGGCCGAGCCCGACGCGCGATGAACCCAAAGAAGAATGTCAGGCTGGACATCGCCAAGATCCTCGAGATCTTGCCGCATCGCTATCCGTTCGTGCTCGTCGATCGCGTCACGGAAATCGCACCAGGTCAGAGTATCCGCGGCCACAAGATGGTGAGCGCGAACGAACCCTGGTGCCAAGGGCACTTTCCCGGACGTCCGATCATGCCGGGGGTGTTGATCATCGAGGCGCTCGCACAGATCGGCGGCATCTTCGCGTACGCATCGGAGCCGTTCGACGCCACGAGTAGTCTGATGTTTTTTCTAGGCATCGACAAAGCCAAGTTTCGTCACACGGTGACGCCGGGCGATAGGCTCGATCTCTACGTCGAGCTGGTGCAGCATCGCTCGAACGTATGGAAATTGCGCGGAGAAGCCACCGTGGAGGGCACCTTGTGCGCCCAGGCGGACTTGCTGGCGTCCGTGGTGGATCGAGAGAGCTAGTCGCCTCTCTCCAAGCCTACCTTTTGCCCTCGAACAAGTCGTCGAACACGCTGTCGAATTCGTCCGGGTCATTCACGGCGCGTGCGTTGGGCGCAGAAGGCGCGCCCTGCGGGCTTGGCTGGAGTGAGGCGATGCGATCCGCCGTGTCACGGTAGCCCGGATCGCGGCGAGCGATCTTTTGGAAGTAGTAGAGCGCCTCCTGATTCGAGCGCTTCATTTCGTACACGTTGCCGAGATCGTAATAGAGGTTCATCTCTTGCTCGACGTTCTTGTTCGGCGCGCTGAGCGCACGCACGTAGGCTTCAGCCGCCCGCTCGAGCTGATTTTGCTCGAGGTACACCATGCCGATCATGGCGAAGCACATGCACTCACGCTGCGAATCGCGGGCCGCGAGCTCGAACTCGTGAATTGCTTCACTGATCAGGCCCATTTCCTTGTAGGCCACGCCGAGATCGTAGTGCGTCGCGCTGTCGTTCTCGGAGACCTGCGAGCGAATCCCGGCCTTGAATTTCTCGAACACGCCGTCCACGTCGGGGTCGGCGGTCATGCTGCTCGGGGGCGGTGGACCGAGCTCGTCGAGCGCCCCGAGCGATTGCGCGACGTCGAAATCCGTCGAGTCCGGCGCCTGACTCCCACCGAGCTGCGAACGTTCGATGGTCTGGCTCTCGCCGGAGGTACCGAGCGCCGCGTCGATCTCGCGCAACCGCTCGAGCACGAGTGGATGATTGGGAGTACGTGCTAGCTGCTCGAGTAAGATCGCGCGCGCGTCCTCGTGCAGACCGCGAGTCGCGAAGAAATCTGCCTCGTCTAGAACGTCCTCGAGACCCTCCGTGCTCGACGCCGCTTGCGCTGCCTGCGCGGGCGGTGGCGGCGGTATGAAATCATCCACCGTCGAGATCACTTCGGCGTCGTCAACATAGCCCGCGAGATCGCGACCGTCGCGACCGGAGGCCGTGTTTTCACCGAGCGGGAAGCGTGGCAACGGAGCATCCGCTTCGAACGGGTCGTCCGTGGCGTCGAAGGCCGCCTTTTGCAGGTACGAACGACCCGGCTCCGAATGGATGGCTTGTTCGGCCCCCACCTCCTCCAAGTCATAGGAAGGCAGCGGGGCCTCGGGATCGAAGTCCGAGCTCATCGCCTCCCGAGGTGCTTGAACGCGCGTGCGACCGTCGTCGTCCTCCCCGTAAGCTTGCGCGGCGGGCACGATCTCCGTGAGCAGAGCCAGTGCGTCGGCGTGCTCCGGCTCGATGTCGAGCACCTCGTTCAGCAATGCTTCTGCTTGTTGCAGATCGCCGTTGTCGATCTGCAGTGACGCCATGTTGATCGTCTCGGCGATCGCGCCGTCGCGATCGCCGGATTCTACCAAGAGCTCACGGAGCTTTTGCCGAATCTCGAGCGAGCGCGGATCGATTTCGAGCGCAATGTGCAGCGCCTCGACCGCTTTCGGATAGAGCCGCAGCTTGCGGAAAGATTCGGCGTCGACGACGGCCTTGCGCGCGTGCCCACGCGCGTCGAACGAGCTCGGGTCCGCCACCTCTTCGGCGGCCTCGACCTGCTCGTCTACCACCACCACGTCGGGCGCGCTGGCCATTGGCTTGCGCGGCGCCGTCAGCTTGATTGGTCGATTCGAGGCCGGCGCCAGCGCGTCGCGATCAGTCGTGGATTCGTCCAGGAACTGCACGTCGCTGTCATTCACGCTGACGGGCAATGCGGACTCGGGTGGCCGCGAAGTGGACGCCACCGGCGGCAAGCTGTTGAGCGCGCGCACCTGCTCGTCGTGCGGCGCCACACCGCGCAGGTGTGCGAGCAGTTGCTCGAACAGATCACGGCGCCCACCGTCTCGCGCGATGCGCGCCATCTCCTTGTACACTTCGATGGCCTTCGCCTCTTGACCGATCAAGGTGAACGCTTGCGCGAGCAAGCCGAGCGTATCGAGATTCTTGGGGTCGGCCTGGAAGCAGACCTGCAACTTGGTCAACGCGGCCAGGCCGTCTTCACGCGCGCCGCGTTGCAGGTAGAGCTCCGCGGCCACGCGCGCGTATTGCGCGTCGACGCGAAAGTGCAAAATGCGCTCAATTACCTTGAGCGCATCGTCACGGCGCTCCAGGCTGAGCAAGAGTTCGGCCGCGGTCCAAAACGAGTCGATCGCCTCGTCCAAGCTCTGCACGCGGCAACACGCCTCCGCGAGCCGCAAATGCGGCAACGGATTTTGTGCGTCCAGCCCGACCATCTTGCGAAAGACGTCGATCGCTTCGCGATCACGCCCCGCGCGCTGCAAGCGAGTCGCGACCTCGTCATAGGCCTGTAGCGCGTCGCTGGTCAGCCCGAGTTGAGTGTAGATCTCCGCGAGCTTGGGCACGATGTGCGCGTAGCGATCGGCCAGATCGGGCGCATGTTTCTTGATAAGCTCACGGATCTGCTTGTAGACGGCGATCGCCTTGAGCGCGAAACCTTGGGCCGCGTAGTATTGGCCGACACGATCGTAGGTGGCGATCGCCTCGGGATAGGCCTGTAAACGCGCTTGTAGGTCGCCGATCTTGAGCAGCGTACGAGCGTCATTCGGATCGTCCTGGACGATCCGCTGGTACTCCGCGATTGCCCGGTCGTACCTCTTTTTCTCGATGTACTTCTGGGCAGCCTGGAGCGTTTTCTCGCGTTCGATGGGCTGCACGATGGAGCTTGGGGAGCGTACGCCGGAGATCTCGAGCGGCGCGACGACACTCGAGGGAGGCTCCGGAGCACCAAATCCTACGAGATATCGCTAGTTTGGTCAAGGAGCCGGGGCGTGCTTCAGCGCGCGATACGCGCCCACATTGCCCTAGATTGGCGCCCGCGTGCGCACTCGCTGCCAGCTCTGCGAGCGACCCACACCGTGCGCCGGCACGACTCGCCCTGCGACCCTGCGTTCATGCCCATTTTTATGGGCGCCGACATGGCAAGCTGATGAGATTGACGATGCTCACGCTCTCCGACATCGAGACTGCGCAGAGCCGGATCCAAGGCAAGGTGCGGCGCACGCCCTGCGTCGAGAGCCCAGTGCTCAGCGAGCTCAGCTCGGCGCGCGTGCTGCTCAAGCTCGAGAACGTGCAACTGACCGGCTCGTTCAAGGAGCGCGGCGCTTGCAATTGGCTCGAGGCCAAGAAGGCAGAGGTCGCAGAGTGCGGAGTAATTACGGCCAGCGCGGGCAACCACGCGCAAGCCGTCGCCCGCCATGCGCGTCGCTTGATGATCGCCGTTACCGTGGTGATGCCCGAAGCCACGCCGCTCGTAAAGGTTTCCGCGGCCCGCAGCTATGGAGCGAACGTCGTTCTAGCTGGCGCCAACTACGACGAGGCCGCTGCGCGCGCGAGCGAACTCGCGCTCGAGCGCGGTCTCGCCTACGTGCATCCGTTCGACGACGAGCTCGTGATCGCAGGTCAGGGCACGATCGGACTGGAGCTGCTCGCGGATGAACCCGATCTGGATGCCATCGTCGTCCCGGTCGGAGGCGGCGGGCTCATCGCGGGCATCGCTTACGCCGCCAAACAGTTGCGCCCCAAGCTGCGCGTGCTGGGCGTCGAATCGCGCCGTTTTCCGAGCATGAAGCACGCGCTCGAGAGCATCCCCGCCCCGTCACTGCCCGGCGGCAAGACCATCGCTGATGGCATTGCCGTACGCCGAGTCGGCGAGCATTGTCGAGAGCTGGTCAAGCGCCACGTCGATCAGATCGCACTCGTGGATGAAGCGGAGATCGCCGAGGCGGTGCTGCTGCTGCTCGAACGCGAAAAAACCGTAGTGGAAGGAGCCGGCGCCGTCGGGGTCGCCGCGCTCCTGCATGATCGTTTCGGTCTAAGCGGCGCGCGGGTCGCAGTCGTCCTGAGCGGCGGCAATATCGACGTCAATCTGGTTGCTCGCATCATCGAGCGCGGTTTGGTGAAGAACGGCCGCATGGCGCGGGTGGTGGTGACGGTGCCTGACGTCGCCGGAATGCTCGCCGACCTCACGCGCGTCGTGGCCGACACGCGCGCCAACGTCATCGAGCTCAACCACGATCGCGCGTTCTCAGGCGCCGAGCTCGGTGAAACACTGATCGAACTCGTCCTGGAAACCCAAGGGTTTTCGCACATTGACGCGCTGTGCGCGGCGCTCGCGCGTCACGGCTATCGCTTCGAACGCAAGTAAAAGGCAGCCAGCGCGTCGAGCAAGCCCTCGATGGTAGAGGATTCCGCGCTGACGTCCACGCGAATGCCGAGCTCGCTCAGTGTGCTCGTGGTGACCGGGCCGATGCTGGCGATCGTGACTTGGGAGAGCAAGCTCGTCCCCGCGTCGCCCAGAGCGTCGAGCACGGCGGTCACCGTCGAGCTCGACGTGAAGAGCGCTGCGTCGACGCGACGTTCTTCGAAAGCCGCGCGCAACGCCTGCGCCGTTTCCGTGTGCACGGTCTGATAAGCGGTAACCACATCGAGCTCGACGCCCGCTTCGCGCAATAGGCGCGGCAATTCGTCGCGAGCGACGAGCGCGCGAGGCAAGAGCACGCGACCGGCGATACCTCGCTCGAGCACGGCACGCGCCAGGCCCTCACCGACGGACTGCACGGCAACGACGTCCGGCACGAGACCAAACGGCTTCAGCGCGGCCGCAGTCTTGGGCCCAATCACCGCAATTTTGAGCGCACCGAAGGCGCGCGCGTCGCGGCCCACGCGCGACACAGCCGCCAAAAATCGCTCGACGCCGTTGGCGCTGGTGAAGAGCACCCAGTCGTAGCTCGTCAGTTCGTTCACCGCGCGCGCGAGAGGCGCCGCGTCGTCTGGATCGCGGATTTGAATGGCGGGCAGCAGTACCGGCCGCGCCCCGCGCGCGCGAATGGACGCGGCCGTGGCGCGGCCCTGCGCGGCGGGTCGCGGCACGAGTAAGGATTTCCCGAACAGCGGCTGGTTGTCGTACCAGCGCAGCTTATCGCGCAACTTGACCACGTCACCCACCACGATCACGGCCGGGTTCGTTACGTTCTCCGCTCGCACGCGTTGGGCGATGGTCGCGACGGTTGCCGTGACTACGCGCTGCTCTGGACGCGCGCCCCACTGAATCACCGCGGCCGGCGTGTTCGGATCCCGTCCGCCCGCCACGATCGCCTGCATGATCTGCTCGATGCGCCGCATACCCATCAGCACGCAGATCGTGTCTGTCGCCGTGGCCAGCTTTTGCCAGGATTCTGGCGACCATTCAACGCCGGCGCGATCGCTGCCCGTGATGAACGTGACGCTCGAAGACAATTCGCGGTGCGTCAGCGAAATGCCCGAGTACGCGCTGGTCGCCACGGGCGAAGACACGCCCGGCACGATCTCGAACGGGATGCCTGCTTCGGCGAGCGCGAGCGCCTCCTCCGCGCCACGCGCAAACATCAACGGATCGCCCCCCTTCAAACGTACGACCTGCTTGCCTTGGCGCGCGAGGGCGACAAGCTCCTCGTTGATCGCGCGTTGAGAAGTACTCTCCTCCGCGTAGCGCTTGCCGACGTCGCGCATCTCGGCATTCGGGCAAGCGTCGAGCAGCGCCGGATGCGCGAGCGCGTCGTACAGCACCGTATCGGCGGCGCGCAGCACCTCGAGCCCGCGCACCGTAATGAGATCCGGATCACCGGGACCTGCGCCGACCAAAAATACTTTGCCGAGAGCCATCTACGTCCGGGCAGCGTATCGCCGAGCGCGTCCGCGCGCGCCAGGCGCTTCGTAGGACCGCGTCGTGGTCTCGGGCGCGCCCGCCCCAGCCGTTCGCGACCGCCTTGGGGTCCTGGCGGCTGAATAGTCAACGACCTCGCCGCACTGCGTCAGCCCATGGGCCGGCCGGAAACATGCTTAAAAATATTGGGGATTGACCAGAAGGCTACAATGAAGACAATTATCCTACCTTGTGCGTACCTGTATTTAAACGGAGCACACGGTAAGGCAGACTTGAAGACAGCCAAGGAACCTAGCCAAGAAATCCCCGGAGACCGCTGGTACGTGACGAACGGCGTCGTGGCGGTCGGCCCGGTGTCGTACGAACTCGTGCTGCGGGGTGTCGCCTACGGCCGCATCCCACCCGGCTCCTTTCTGCGCCACGAAACATGGCAAGTCTGGCGCCGTCTCGAGGACATCGAAGCGCAAAGCACGGGCAACCGTCGCCGCACGATCGAGGACCTCGCGCAAAAGAGCACCGAGGTCGAGCGCCGCGCGCGCAGTTCCCTGAGCGTGCCACCGCCGCCGCCGAGCGGCGCTGAGCTCCACTCTCGTACGCAAAACACCGAATCCGCTCCGCGTCCGAGCTTCCGTCCTGCTGCCGTCGATCCTGTCGGCGTACTCTCGAGCGCTCAAGAGCTCAGCGAGGCGCTGCTCCTGAGCGTGTCGACTGCAGCTACCGCAGCTGCCGCAGAAGTGGCGCTCGTTCACCGCTTTCGCGCGGATCTCGGTGCCGCAATCACGGTCGGCGGACACGGCCCAACCACCGAACAGCTGCTCGGCGAGCGCCTCACGGACGATGATCCCACGCTCGGTGCCGCGCGCGGCGGTCACACCGTGATCAGTGAACCGAGCTCCGGTCCAATCGGCCGCTATGTGTTCGGCCGTATTGCGCGCTGCTTACCCGAGGTGAAGAGCGTCGCGATGGTGCCTTTGGTCGTGTACGGCGAGCTCGTCGCCTTGTTCGAAGTCGGCCACAAAGCGCGTCCGTTCCGCGCGCGCGAAATCGGCCGTGTCGAGGACGTGGTGGAAGCGTTGGCCGAGCGCATCGTCGTGATGGGTTGGGTCGAGTAGCGGACGCGTGTAAGCTCGCCCGGCCTTGAACAGACTTTCGCTGCTTGGTTTTTCAGTGTGCATCGCGGCCGCGCTCGGCAGCGCCGCCTGCGGTACCGCCTGCAAGACGGTCGACAGTACGCCGCTGACGTACGACAACGGCAACGACGTCGCGCAGAACCCGCTCTTTTACATTACGACGGACTGGCACGGGACCTGGCTCGATTTTCCTGGCGGCCGCGAGTACCAGCTCATCCACCATCTGCAAAAGGATACGCAGCTCGTGCCCACTCCCTACGTCGCGTTCACGCCCCAACCGATGCCCGAAAACGGCGTCGGTAATGCCTCGATCAGCCCGGGCAACCAATCGATTATTCAAGGAGTGAACGACACATACGTGCAGGTTCGCAACGACACGTGCGAGCATTTCTATCTACTGATGACGATTCAAGCCTATCCGCAATCCGACGCGGGGGCGGCAGACAGCGGCGCTCAAGCGGGCACGGGTGGGGCCGCCGGCGCCACCAACTGAGCGTCCTTGCGCGCGAACTGCAGGGCATGAAGCTTCGCGTAGAGGCCGCCTTGGGCGAGCAGCTCGCCGTGCGTACCTTGCTCGACGATGCACCCCTTGCGCATGACCAAGATGCGATCGACGCTGCGCACGGTGCTCAGCCGGTGCGCTATCACGAGCGCCGTTCGCCCTTCGAGTAGCGCCTCGAGCGCGCGTTGCAGGCGAGCTTCCGTGTCGCTGTCGATGCTGGCGGTGGCCTCGTCCAAGATCAGGATCTCGGCGTCTCGGTACAGAGCACGCGCGAAAGCGATCAGTTGACGCTCGCCGGTAGAAAAATTCGCGCCGTGCTCGTCGACGCGGGTGTCGATGCCTCGATCGCGCGCCGCAAATAGATCGAACGCGCCGATCCGGCGCAACACGTCTTCGACCCGCGCGCGATCGGGCTCCTCGGAGGCGGCGATGTTCGTCGCCACCGTACCCGGAAACAAGACGACGTCCTGCGGCACGACCGCGAAGCGCCGTCGGAGCTCACTGCGATCGAGGCCCGTGACGTCCTCACCGTCGACGCGCACAGTGCCGCTCTCGATCTCGTACAAGCGCAAGAGCAGCGCGGTAATGGTCGTCTTGCCCGAGCCGGTCGGCCCCACCAACGCGATTTTCTCGCCTCGCTGCGCGCTGAAGCTCACGTCCGTCAGCACGGGTACGTTGGGCTTGTAGCTGAAATTCACGTGCTCGAACTGCACGGCGAGCGCACGGTCCCCTGCCGGCGCGCCTTGACGCGGCGGAGCATCGGGGTCCGCGTGGTCGAGCAGACTGAAGACGCGCTCAGCGCCGGCCATCGCGCCTTGCAAGAGCGTGTAGCGCTGCGCAAGCTGCGAAATCGGCTCGAAGAATTGGCTGAGATACGCGCTGAACGCGATGATCGTGCCGAAGCTCACGCTGCGATAGCCGAGCGATACGATCACGGACGCCAGGCAGACCGCGCCGATGGTGTCGATCGCCGCGTCTTGAATCGCGTCCCACTTGATCGCGCTCATGTTGGCGTCGCGATAAAGGACGTTGATTTCGTCGAACTCGCGTGCGGCCGCGCCTTGGCGACTGAACGCTTGGATCAGCGTCATGCCGGTGACCTGCTCGTTCATGGTCGCGTTCATGCGCGAGGTTTTGGCGCGGATCTCGCGGAATGCCTCGCGGATGGCGCGGCGCACGAAGATCACCAAAAAGCCGACCGGCGGAACCGCGGCGAACGCGATCAACGACAGCTTCCAGTCCAGCACCAACATCAGCGTGACGATGCCGATCAGTCGCACCAGATCGCCGACAGCGTTCAGCGCGCCGGAGCCGAACAATTCGAGCACCGCGTCCGTGTCGTTGGTCACACGCGCCACCAAGCGTCCGACCAGTTGACGATCGAAGAAACCAAGTCGCTGCTGCAGCAGAAATTGGAACGCTTCGCGACGCATGTCGGCGACGGCGCGCGCGCCTACCACCTGCATCGAATACATCTGAATCAAGCCTAGAACCTGCTCGAGCAGCAAGATCCCCGCGAGGTACATGCCGCCGCGAATCAAGACCGCGGGCTGGCCGGAGTCGATCGCAGTATCCACGGCGTGGCGCATGATCAACGGCCGCGTCATGGCCGCCGCCGACATGACCAGAATCACCACGACCGAGCTCCACAAAAGTAACTTGTAAGGCCGCAGGTAGTGCCACAGGCGTTTGGCCAGCCGCAAATCGTAAGCCTTGCCGAAGCGCTCCTCTTCGTGAAACGCCTTCAGGATGCGCTCCGTGCGCAACTTACTGGCGCGTTCGCTCGCGCTCGGCTCGGGTCTGGTCGCGGCAGTGGTTGTCGGCGCGTTCATTCCGCCACCGCCATTTCTTCATTGGCAGCGCCGCTCAGCGCAGCAAGCTCATGCTCTATCCGCTGCTCCTCGGCGAACGTCGCGTACACGCCGCCGAGTGTGCACAGCTCGTCGTGCGTGCCGCGCTCGATGATTCTACCCTTCTCGAGCACGACGATCGAATCGCAATGCGAGGCTGCCGCAACGCGATGGGTGATCAAGATCAAGCCGCGCTGCGCGCGTTGACGGTCAATTGCCTCCAAAATGGCGCGTTCGGTGCGCGCGTCGACCGCGCTCAGTGGATCGTCGAGTACGAGCACTTTCGGCTGGGAAGTGAAAGCGGCAGCCAGGGCTACGCGTTGCTTCTGCCCGCCGGAGAGCTGCACGCCGCGTTCACCGACCACGGTGTCGAAGCCATCCGGCAATTCTCGTACCTCGTTCTCGACGCACGCTTCGCG
>DASXKQ010000095.1:0-21382 GCA_036496745.1 Polyangiaceae bacterium | reverse complement strand
CACCGAAATTGGCGTACTTGAAGAAGGCGAGGATACCGAGGTTCATCACCACGGTCAGCACGAGCCACTGTTTTCGCCTATGTGGATTGGCCGCCCGCGCGATCGCATTGCCGAGCAACCAATCCGCGCTGGACGACGCCCAAATCAACGGCAGGAACCGGTAGTCGTATTTTTGATAGAAGTAGTAGCTCGCGAGGAGCAAGAAGAGCAGCCGGAGGCGCCGCGCGCGTACGAGCAGCCACGACGCAGCGAAGACGACCGCGAAGAACTGGGCGTACGCGAGCGTGTTGAACAGCACGGGGCGAGCGCAAACGTTACACGTTTTCGGGCGTTCGCTCGCTATTCAACCGCTCGAGCCGTACGAGTTGACCGAGGGCGGCTCTTTTGGCAAAGGTCGGATCTTTGCCGCTTTCACGTTGCCTGTTGTGGACACTGAGCGCCTCATCCCTGTGGTATTGCGGCACGCATTTTCGCGATCCCCACGGCAGTACTTGGCTTGCCTGCTCGCTATTTTTCGCGCTCTTTGCCTGTGCAACGGTCGGCGCACTGTGGCCGCAGCTCGGCATGTACGGCAACGCGCTTTGGTATGCTTCGGGCGCGGGCAGCGCGGCTGCCTTGACGTTCGACGACGGCCCCAACCCGGAAACGACACCGCAAATCCTACGAACACTCGCAGAGCACGACGCTCACGCGACATTTTTCGTTTTGGGACACAAGGTCGAGCGGCACCCGGAGCTCGCGCGGCGGATCCACGACGCTGGACACGAGCTCGCTGTCCACGGCTTCGACCATGACCGGCTCTTTTCGCTGCGCACCGCAAACTACGTAGAATCCCAGATCGATCGCACCCTGCGCGCCATCAGCCAAGCGTGCGGGGCGAAGGCACGCTACTTTCGGCCGCCGATCGGGTTTGCTAGCCACGCTACCTTCCGCGGCGTCGAGCGGGCTGGCCTTCAGCTCGTCGCGTGGACGACGCGTGCGCTCGACGGCCTCGCCAAGGCAAGGCCCGCGCAGGTCGAAGAACGCGTGGTCGCCCGACTCCAAGCCGGCGCGATCATCATGCTGCACGATGCAGCGGAACGCGACGACTTCGTGCCGGCTTCGCTCGGAGCACTGCCAGGGATCCTGGAGGCCGCGCGCAAACGCAAGTTGAAACTCGTGCGGCTGGACGAGCTGTGCGCGACAGCGGCTAGCCGGTAGCGAGCTCGAACGGCGCGCCCAACACGAAGCTGCGCTGGTAGCCGCGCGTTTGGTTTTGGATGGTGACCGTGACAGTGCCGTCGCGACCGTAATGGTAACGCTCTAGGATCTCTTCGCTCAAATCGTGACAGCGTTCCGCCGAACGCTCGCTGAGCCGGTTTTCTCCCAAAAATCTCGGGTCGTACGGGAAATAAATGTCACCCCACGGAGTGAGATCGCCCTCCGGGCGTCCGTCACCCCCGATTTCGCTGCACTCGAGATAGCGCAGATGTCCGACGGCGTGGACGGGGTGGTAGCGGCGCTCGATCGTCACATCCCCCGAATCGGTGACGACGCCCTTGTCCAAGATCGCGTCGAACACTTTGTCGCGTCCCGCGTCACCCTCTCGCCAAACTCCGAAGTGACGCGTGATCGCTTCACGTACGAAAATGCCGGCTTCAGGATCGGCTGCGATTGCGAGACCAACGGCCGTGGCGGCGTGCGGCTGAGGCGCGAGCTGCACCTTACGCTTGTACCGTTCACGGAGCATCTTGCCCACCAACGGAAACGCAGTGGCGCCGCCCACCAGGTAGATGGCGCCGAGCTCACGCGGATTGTTGGCGTCGATCCCGCGCTCTTCCAATCGCTCGAAAACGCGCTCCAGGAGCGCGAGTGAGCGCTCGAGCAGCGGTCGCGCCGCGTCGTAGACATTCGCCAAATCCAACGTGATGGCGTCCGCGTCCGGCAAGACCTGGCCGAGATCGATCAGCATACGGCGGGAAGCAGGCGTCAGAGCTTCCTTCGCCTCCCGACACATCTCGAGCAGACGCGCTTGTTCGACATGGCTGAGCTTCCTTGTAGGGATACCCGCGACGGACAGCGCTTGCTCGAAGATCAGTTGGTCGAAGTCATCTCCACCCAGCTCGCCGATGCCTTCGCTCGCGATCAGCTCGAAGCGGCGCGCCTCGAGTGAGACGGCAGACGTGTCGAACGTACCGCCACCCAAGTCGTACACGACGACGTAACGCTTCGGACTGCGCTTGTGGGTAACGGCCAAATTGCGGTGCGCGAATTCGATCGCAGCCGCAGTAGGCTCGTTGACCATCCCGAGCACCTGAAAGCCAGCGCGTCGGAAGGCTTCAAGCGTGACGTAGCGCTGTCGCGTGTTGGCGTTGGCGGGCACGGCCACCATCGTCTCGAGTGGTTCGTTCGGCCCTATTTCCAAGTTGCTGTGCTCGATCAACATGTGGCGCACGCGGTCGAGGTACGCGGTCACGAGCTCCAGCGCGCTGCGCGACGCTTCCCCGAGCTCCGCGAATCCTTCTTCCGGACCGACGCGACTCGCCGCCCGTTTGATCGATCGCAGCGCGCCACTCGGATTTTCGGCCAAGCGCGACGCGGCCTCCCAACCCAGCTCGAGGTTCGTTCCACTGCTCGCGGCCAAGCCCGGTACGAAGTCCGAGTAGCCGTGGGCCGTCTCGAACATCGCAACGGGGTAACGCCCTTGAACGGCGGCAGCGATCACCGTTCGAGTCGTGCCAAAATCGACGCCGAGGCGCATGGGCCTCCATCTTGCGACCTTGTTGGCCCGATGGACAAGATCTGCCCGCGACAGCATCGGCACGCCGCGCGAATAGCCCAAAATCAGCCGGAAAATCCGCGTCGGTCGGCGACCCGCGCGGGAGCAAGTCAGCTCAGATAGAGCTCGCTCAGCTGACTCTTGTTGTAGGCGCTCGTGCCAAAGGTCGTGATGTTGGTTCCCATGATCTGCGCGAGCGTCACGAGCAGATCATTGTGGGAGCGAGCAGCGGTCTGGTTTTGGTCGTTCTGATTGGCCGTGAACGCTGCCTCACCGCCGTAGTCCTGGAAGAGTCCGCCTGTCTTGAGTTTGCCCGCACCGCCACCGATCAAAACGAACGGCAAGGGGTTGTGGTCGTGCCAGCCGCCGTTGTTGATCTCGGTACCCCAGCAAATCACCGTTTGATCAAGCAGGGTCTTGCCGCCGCCCACGGGAATGGCGGCGAGCTTCTGCGCGAGATAGGCGACCTCCGCCATGTGGTACTGGCCGATCTGCACCAGCTGATCCCACGCCGTCTTGTACGTGGTGTTACTCAAGTCGCTCGCTGCTGGATTGCTCGGGCTATTGGGCGCGTTGAAGAAGCTAGGCGTGTTGTGCGAGATCGTGTGGTGGGAGTCCTTCATGCCCATCCAGTCGAAGATCATCGGGCTGACGGCTTGCGAATACTGGATGCTCGCAACGCGCGTCAGGTCACAGGCCATGGACATCGCCAACAGATCGAGCATCTGGCGACTCTTGAGCTGAAAACCGCTCAACCCAGCCGCATTGGTCACCGGTTTGGTGCAGGTCGCCGTCGTGGGCGGAGGTGGAGCCGAGTACGTCGCGTTGAGGTCTGCCCAGGCGGCGCGCAGCGCGTCGAGGTGAACTTTGTCCTCGTTGCACAGCTTGGGCGCCGTGGCCGCGAGCTGCGCGTCGAGATGCGCGAACATCTTGGCGCGCATCGATTGTTGGCGAACTAGCGCGGGATCGGGTCCGGTCGTCGTCGAAGAAATGTTGCCGAAGAGCGAGGTCAGGGCCGCGTTCGGATCGGCGCGCGGATCGATCGGTGCATTCGCTGCCGAATAGATCATGCGCTTATCGACGCCCTTGTCGGTATAATCCTGATCCGCTTGAACGTAGAACTCGAGGCTCGGGTAGGTGGTGCCCGCGTTGAGTTGCTGCGCGATGGCTTGATCGATGGTCTGCCCGGCACCGGATTGAGTGCCGTTCGGGGCGTTCGTGCCGTTCCAGAGGGTGGCCATACCGCCTTCGTGCGTGCCTTGGGTCGGGATGCCGTTGCCGGCCGCCTTGTTGTCCAAACCGTCCACGATGATCACGTTGTTCTTGATGGGCGTGAGCGGCATCAAAAAATCCTTGAACGTGAAGTCGCCGGGGTTCGGGCCGGTCGATGTCACGCCCCAGCGGTGCCTCACGACTCCGCATGGCGCGAATGCCAAGATCAGATAGCGCTTGTCGGTACCGCTCGCCGCGTAGCTCGGCAGCGCGCGGAGAAACGGCAAGGTGAGCGCGGTCGCGCCCGCGCCGAGCAAAAACTTACGACGATCGAGTATTAATCTGGAGGTCATTGGCAGGCTGCTCCCGCGGTCACCGGAGTTCGATAGAGGAACGCGTTGCTCCCCGTGATCGCAATGATCAACTCCTTGACCGTGAAGTTGTTGTTCGAAAAATCGTCGTAGATCGCTTGCACCGAGCAGGCGTCAGCGGTCGTTTCGCTGCGTCCGAACGCGTAGCGGAATCCTTGCAGCGTGTAACACTTGCCCACCACCTCGGGATCGGCCAGCGCCTCCGAGATCATGTTCTGAGCGTCCGTAAAGCTGCCCGTGAGCGGATCGAGCTGGTTGAACGCGCCGCTCGTGACGACGGGCGCTCCGTTCTCCGTGTCTTGGTAGCCACCGATTTGATTGAAATGGTTGAACGCATCGCCGATTGGATCGATCAGGCTGTGACAGGAAGCACACTCGGGATTGCTCGCGTGCTGATTGATGACGTCCGTCGTGGTTTGACCTGGTGTGGCGCTGGGATCAGCCAGCGTTTGATTGACGTTCGGCGGCGGTGCCTTGGGTGGACTACAAAACAGAGCCGTGCGAATCGTCTTGCCGCGTAAGACCGGCGACGGCCTGAGTGGATGCGACTGCGCGGCGAGCACACTCGCTTGCATCAAGAGGCCGCTGCGCTGTGCAGGCAGCAGGTAGCGGGAAATGCCGTCGCTGCTGAAGGACGAGTCGAGCGTAGCCTGGTACATCTGCTGAAAAAACGTGCCCTCGTCCGCGCCGGCGCCGAACGTGGCATCGCTGGTCAAGACTTCGCTCAAGGTTCCGCCGTTCTTCACGGCGAGATCGAAGAACGTGAGCGTTTCGGACTCCATCATATTTCGCAGCGTCGTCCAGTCCGGCGCAATCGCGGGCCAAGTCCCATCAGCCACATCACTCGGCGAATAGGCGATGTTTTGTAGACGTTGAATGCCGCTCCATTGCTCGACGAAATCCTTGCGCATCGGCGCTGCGCGCGGGTCGTCCAGCATGCGCGTGGCTTGAACCATCACTTGAGCGGCCGTGCTCAGTTGACCGCCGTCCGCGGCGTCCAGGAGCGTCTGATCCGGAACCGAACGCCAGAGAGAGAGACTCAGACGCGATGCTAGCTCCTGGGGAGTGAGCGCGACCGCTGCACCGGTACCGGAGCCGAATTCCAGTACGAACAAGAAGCTCGGTGAGAGCAGCACCGCCTGGATCGCGAGCTCAAGCGCGGCGTTCGCGTCGATCGACTGTGCGTCCTGATACAACGCCGCGATGCGTTGCTGTTCATCGGGCATGACCGTCCCGCGAAATGCGCGTTTTTCGAGCCCGTCGATGTACGTCGTGGCGCACGCCGTATCGCTCGAGCTGGAACACCCCGAAAGCGTCGTATAGCTCGAGGCGGAACAGGGCGTCGTGCCTTCCACGATGCACTTGGACAACTGCTCCGCCTCCAAGAAGTATTGCTCGGCATTGAGATCCGTAGGCGGCGTCTGCGTGTTGGCATTGAAGCCAGCCACCAGATCCTCCGCCACGAACTGGTCGGCTGGGTTCGAGCCGTCCCCGAACAAATCGTGCACCATGTTGTTGTATTCGATCCGCGAGAGCCGTCGCACCGGCTCGCGTCCCACCGATACGGACGCGTTCATGCACTGACCCGGATCCGGCGGGAACACCGTGATCCCGGGCAAACCCGCCGAGCCCGCCGAAGAATTGCCACTGGCGTTGCCGCTGCCACTGCTACCACCGCTCATGCCGGTGGTGCCTCCGACACTCGACGAGCCACCAGAGCTTTGGCCCGGCTTTTTTCCGGACAAATGAGCACTGCACGCACTGAGCAGAGCCACGCTGAGCGCGAGAGTCGTGAGTGAAGCGGGGCTCGTGCGGTGACGTCGTTTAACTTCGCTCATCGTCAAATGCCTCGTGTCGATTTCGCGCGCATGAATCGGAGTGGAGATCCACGTGAAGAAGAGTGATGACGCCCTCGCTCCCGAAGCGTCGCTCTTGTAGTACCGTAGTCTGCGCGGCAGGTTTCACGCACGCAAATCAAAAGCATACGCTGGACAACAATCCACGTCGGGGCTTTCTGGAACAGCGCGTTTCTGGAACTGCTCCCGCACGTAAAGTCTCTTGCCTCATCACCCTGCAGGATGATGGAGCAGATTTCCCTACACGGCCTCACCCTGTCGTTAGATCGGCGCAGGGCAATTCGACGACGAAACGCGCACCTGTCAGCCACGCGGAATCGAGCGTGATGGATCCACCCGCCGCCTCGACCAGGCCGCGGCACACCGCCAGACCGAGCCCTGTTCCCTTACCCACGTCCTTCGTCGTGGCGAACGGCTCGAAGAGGCGATCGCGAATCGTCTCGGATACACCCGGCCCGTTGTCTTCTACGACCAACCGCACGAATCGCTCCGTGAGCGCCGCGGCGACCCGCACTTTGCCGCCCCCCGCCAACGCGTCCACGGCGTTGAGCACTAGGTTCAACACGAGCTGTACCAGCTGCTCACGACTCATCGCCACCGGAGGCAAATCCGCGGGGACGTCCAACTCGAGCTCCACGTCTTGCATCGCCTTTTGCGGCGCGACGAGCCCGGCCGTATCCGCGACCGCCTCAGCGACGTCCCCACGGATCGGCTCGGCGTTCGCCGCGGGGTTGCCGCTCGGGCGCGCGAACTGCAAAAGATCACGCAAGATGCCGTGAATTCGTTCCGTTTCCTTACGCATTCGCTGCAAGAAGTCGCGCTCCTCCGACTCCTCCAAACCGCCCGCGAGCAAGAGTTCTTCCAAACCGAGCAGCGCGGCGATCGGGTTGCCGATCTCATGGGCGAGCCCCGCGGCCAGGCGTCCAACCGAAGCAAGCCGCTCCGAGCGAATCAGTCGCTCCTGCGCTTCCTTCAAGCGCACCGTGGCGCGTTCGACTTCGTCGATCTTGGCACGCAGCGCGTCCTCCTCGTGGATCAAGCGCTCCGTCATCGTGTTCAAGCTGCTGCCGAGCTCGAGCAACTCGCGAGCACCTTCGCGCGGCGCGGAAAAGTGACGCGCGCCACCCGCGACTCGTTCGGCGCTGCGCGCCAGAGCGTCGAGCGGCCGAACGATCAGACGAGTGAGGGCGAAATAGGCCGCGCACAAGAGCGCCAGACCCACTAGGAGCGTATACAGACCGAGTAGTCGAATCAGCGGCAATGCGCTGCTCGCGCTGTCATCGGTGCGCAAAATGGCGGCGACCGCGCCCTCCCGCCCCGGGACCACGACTTCCAGGGCGGCATGGCCGGACAGCTCCCGCACTCGCTCTCGGCTCGGCGCGAGCTCTGCCGGCAACAGACCGACGACTTGCGGCTCACCGGCGCGCGCCACGGGCAGACCGTCGGAGCCGTAAACGCCAATCGCCGACACACCTTGCGAGCCAACCTCCGAGCCGAGCAAGCTCAAGAGCTCCGAGGGGGATCGATGCGCGCGAGCCTCCTCGATCTGCCCTGCCACGGCTCGGCCGAGCGCCCGTGCGTGAGTATCGCGCACCTGGCGCAGCGTAAAGCTCGCGTAAGTGGCAACCGCGTAGAAAAGCGGCACGAACGCAAGCAAGAGCAAGCAGCCGAGCAACAGCACAATCTGTAGGCGCAGACCGGCCCGCATCGTCGCAGCGTATCAGCCAAAACCCGGCGATTGGCTCGCTCCGGCACCAAGGTGCGGCCCGCCCCGGAAACTAGGCCTGATCCTGGGGGACCTGGTAGCCGAGGGGAAAGATGGACCCGCTCGTCCGTGCCGCCCTGTGGGTGCAGCAGTTCGTGGCACGCGCCTCGGGCATTTCCCTGAGTCTCGCGCTGGCAGCGTATCTCGTCTACTGGGCGGCCGAGCCACCCGCACCGCTCTTTACAGCACTTGCGGTAACCCTGCTGCTCGTCTCGCTGACATATAGAGCCGTCAAGCGCTTCGATACGCCGACCTCCGAGGAAACGACGCGGCTCGACCTGGAGCTCTTCACGCACCTGGTCGTGCTCGCGTACGGGGCCATTTTGCGTACACCTGGCGAGCTCGACGGCCCGTACTACCCGGCCGTGTACGCCCTCGTCATGATCGGCGCGAGCTTTGCGCGGCCGATCGCCGCGGTAGGTACGATCGCGTTCGCGATTCTGGTCGAAGCCTCACTCAACTTCGTGGCCTGGGGTAGCCGCGACACCAGCCGCCTATTGCCGCACGCGGCTCTGCTCGGCGTGTTCGCCTTTCTGAACATGCTGGTCTTTCGCGTCGAGATAGCGCGCATCCGCGCGCTGTTCCGGCAACGCATCGACAGCGAACTGCGCAAGATGAAGGACGCGGCCCGCTCGTACCGTTTGCTCGGCGCGCCGAGTCATGCCGCCGAGCGCCCAAGCGTATCGAGTGCCGACGCCGAGGACCGTCTGCTCTGGTCGGGAGTCGACGAGATCCATCAGGCCGTCGAGTTTGCGCTGACGCTTCTCTGCCGCACGCTTGGACTGAGGACAGCCCTGCTGCTCGGCAGCGACGCGTCCGGCTCCCAGCTCCACATTCAAGAGCTCGCGAGCTGCGAGGACGCGATCGCGCCGGGTCCATTCAGCGCACGCGACGGTATCTTCGGCGCAAGCTTGGCCAAAGGCGAGCAGCTCGCGGTAGCCGGACCCAAGGCGGGCGCACACGTCCCCTACTACAGCAAAAAGCCCGCAATCGGCGCGGTCTGTGCGACACCGCTGCTCGACCACGGCAATGCCCGCGGACTCTTGGTGGTCGACCGCGAGGGCCGTGAGGAGTTCAGCGCGCAGGAACTCGAGACATTGCAAGCTGCGACGCGCTTCGTGCTGCGCGCCATCGAGAACGAGCGAGTCTTCGCGCAGCTCGAGCGAGCCAAGGTCGAGCAAGGCAAGCTCTACCGCGCCGCCAACGCGCTGGCGCGCGCCACGACTGAGGTGCAGGTCATCGAGGCGGGCGTGAATGGCGCGCGCGAGTTCGCGTCCTTCGACTTTGCCGTCGTCACGCTCTTCCACAAAAACGACAGCGAGCACGAGATCTGCGCCGCCAGCGGCGAAGGCACGACGCCGCTCGTCGGCCAACGCTTCAAGCACAACTCAGGGCTCGTTTCGATGGTCGTCGCGAACCGCCACGCGTTGCCGTACCGCGGCGACTACGATCCGGCGCGCCAAACCGTGTTCACCCGACGGCTATCCCCGCCGCCCATGCCGTCCCTGCTCGTGCTGCCGTTGCTCGTTCATGATCGCGCCCTCGGTACCTTGGTGTTGGGGTCGAATCGCCGCGGCGCGTTCGGAGACTCCGTGCGGCCCACGCTCGAGGTCTTGGCGAGTCACGTGGCGGTGTCGCTCGCCAACGCCCGCATGCTCACGCGCTTGGAAGAGCTGGCGACGCTCGACGGTCTGACGGGCTTGTTCAACAAGCGCGCCGTCGTCGAAATCGCAGGGCAAAAGCTGCGCAGCGCCTTGCGCTTCAAGAAGCCGCTCTCGCTCTTGGTCTGCGACATCGATCACTTCAAGCGTGTCAACGACACGTTCGGGCACGACGTCGGCGACGTGGTGATTCGAGGCTTTGCCGACGTGCTCAAGCGGGTCAAGCGCGACACCGACGCCGTCGGCCGCTTCGGAGGCGAAGAATTCGTGATTGTTTGCGAAGAGACCGACGAAACCGGCGCGCGGCAGCTGGCGGAGCGCATTCGCAGTGAGCTCGAGGCGACCAAGTTCCACTGCGAGGCCGGCCCGCTCAAGGTGACCTGCTCCGTCGGCGTGGCACCATTTCCGCAAGCGGGCCAAAGCTGGGAAGCCCTGTTCAAGTCGACGGACGAGGCGCTCTACGCGGCCAAGCGCGCCGGCCGCAATCAAGTCGTGGTCTGGTCACCGAAGCTCCAGGGCTGCGCTGCCTAACGTTCCCCGTCCTTCCAGCTAGACCAACCGAAAGCTCATGTGAGCGGCGCGCGCGGCTTCTCCGTCAGCGTCCCGGCGATCCCCGATTACGAGACAGCGCTCGGGGGGAACGCCGAGCTGCTCGGCCGCGCGCAAGAGGCCCTCGGGATGAGGCTTGAGCCGCCGCGGGCCGTTCGGTTCACCATTGGCCACCACGATCTCGAACAGCGAACGGACACCAAGCGCCGCCAACTTCAGCTCCGCGGGGTAGTCGCTGACGAGCGCGGTGCGTCCGCCTTCGGCGCGAAACGCCTTGAGCTCCTCGAGCAAACTCTTTCGCGCGAAACGGCGTAGCCACTTGCCCGGGCGATTCTGCATCCAGTCGACTACCTGGCGCTCCACCTGCTCTCGGCTACGGCCGAGCGCCGACGCGGTGCGCTCGAGCTGTGCGAGATAGGGGCTCGCTTGTTCCAAAATCAACTGCCCGTTCGACTCGAACTCCCCGCGCAGAGCTTCGTGCTCTTGGCGGAAACGGCGCAACGTGGGCAGCGCACGCCAGCCGAAGAGCGCAAGCTCCCCGGCCATCGCCAGCTTGACCCACAGTGGCGAATATAGCGTGCCGTCGAGATCGACGAGCCATGCGTCATGGCTCCGGGTTGCCATGCATGCGTCATATCGCGGCTGCCGGCAGCCAGCCACCGCTATGGCGGAGCCCGGATCTTGTGCCAAAGTGGCCCGCTACGCAGCATGCGAGTCCTGGTCACCGGCGCCGCGGGCGCGATTGGACGGCCCGTCTGCGCGACGCTCGTCGCGCGAGGCCACCAAGTGCGCGCCTTCGACCGCGTGCCCGCACCGGAGGTGGAAGACGCTCGCGTCGGAATGATCGAAGACGCCGACGCGGTCAACAGCGCGTGCTCTGGCGTCGACGCGCTCGTACACTTGGCGGCAATCACGGACGACGCGCCTTTCACGCTGTTGGTTCCACCCAACGTCCTCGGCCTATTTCACGTGCTCGACGCGGCGCGCGCGCATCGGCTCAAGCGCGTGGTGCTTGCCAGCTCGGTTCAAGTCGTCTCAGCGGGCACGCCAGGCCTGCGCACGGGCGAACAATCCTCTCCGCGCAATCACTATGCGCTGACCAAGCTTTGGGCTGAGCGCATGGCTGAGATGTACGCGCGCGCCTACTCGATGAGCATCGTCGCCGCACGCATCGGCTGGATGGTACGCAATCCAGTGGAAGCCGCGCGCATCTGCGAGCGAGGCTATTTCCACAGCTACGTGAGCCGCAGAGACGTCGCTGACTTCGTGGCGCTGGCCCTGGAAGCGAGCGCGCTCGACTTCGCGGTGCTGTACGCGGTTGGCCCCGACGGGCGTGACGTGTTCGACCTCGACGCGCCTCGCCGCCTGATCGGCTACGAGCCGAAGGACGCTTGGCCGAGCGGGCTGCCGTTTGCGTTCGAAGTACCGGGCCGACCCGAAACGGGCTGACGCCGCTACTCGCGCGCCTTGCCGAAAATTTTCGAGTTTTCGGGCACGGAACGCACGATCCAAACGTTGCCGCCGATCGTCGAGCCGCGCCCAATCACGGTATCGCCGCCCAAAATAGTAGCGCCCGCGTAGATCGTGACGTCGTCCTCGATGGTCGGGTGACGCTTCGCGCCTTGCGCGCCGGACGCGCACTCCGAACGACGCGCGCTGAGCGCGCCCAGCGTGACGCCCTGAAACATCTTGACCGAGCGACCGATCACCGACGTTTCGCCGATCACAACGCCGGTCCCGTGATCCAGAAAAAATCCCTCTCCGATCTGCGCACCTGGATGGATGTCGACGCCGGTGCGACCGTGCGCGTATTCCGAAATGATGCGCGGCACGATCGGCACGCCTTCGTTGTAGAGCACGTGCGCGATGCGATAGGCGGTAATCGCTTCGATCACCGGATAGCTGAACACGATCTCTTCCACGCTTTTGGCGGCTGGGTCCTTCTCGAACGCGGCCATCACGTCCACGTTGAGCACGCGCCGGATCTCGGGCAGCTTGTGCATCAGTCGCAACACGACCTGTTGGCTGAAATCCGTGGAGCGCGGCGCCAGCGCCCGACCGTTCCGCTCCTCGTAGCTCAGCGCGCGCTCGATCTGCTCGACCAGCGCCTCGTAAGCTGGGTACATATGCTCGCTCAGGCCGTAGCGGAGGTTCGCCCGCGTGAGCGAGCGCAAGCTGTAGAACCCCATGAAGATCGCAGGCTTCAGGTGATTGTAGGCTTCGATTACGGCGCGCTTGTTGGGCAGCGCGGCGCTCTCGAGATTGTTGATTTGATCCGGACCTTCATAGCTCGCTACGACCGAATCGATAGCGGCCTCGAGATCTTGACTGCCGAGCGGCGCGGGAGACATCGACGCCTAGCCTAGCGCGCTTTCATTTGGCGCGCATGACACGCCTTTGCGAGCTCGCTAGTTCGTGGTCACGACCACGCCGAGCGTCGAGCTCGGCAATGTACCCGACAGGCCACGGATGCCCTTCTGGAAAATAGTGTGGTTCGACCAATCGAGCCGGTTGTCGAGCCGCAGGATTAGATTCTTGCCGGGGCGGTAGTCGAGGGTGAGCGTGCCCGTGACGATATCGACCGTATTGCCTGGTGGCACCTTGGTCATCAGCCCGTCGTCGTCGTGGAAGTATTCGCCACGCCCGGCGATACCGAATGCGTCGCTGAAACCGTAGCGCGCGGCGATCATGCCGCCCCACCACTGCTTCGCGTCGAAATCCAGTGGATTATCCAGGTTGCGCACGCGCTCCGTCCCGAAGTCGCCATTCAGCACCAAGTGTAGACTCTCTACCGGGTCGCTCGTCACGACCAGATCGACCAGTTGCCGCAGCCCGCGCGTGTTCGAGCTCGAGCGGCCGATCGTGCCGGCGTCTGGCGCATTGAGCACAGTGCGCGGCGCGCAACCATTCGCTTGCGTCGGATCGAATTGCTCACCGGTCGGGCATTGCACGTTCAGGACGTCGTCGCTCTCCGGCCCAATTAGGTAACCGAGCGACGCAGCCAGCAGATCTCGACCGTCCGAGCCAGGCACGCGCGCCGTCGCTTGCAAACCGAACGTCTTGCCCGCGTTGTTGTCGACGCTGATGTTCCAGCCGTTCACGGCGAGCGCGCGCAGCGTGAGGTATTCCCCGATGTCGAGGCTCGCACGTAAGCCGGTATGAAAGTGCGGCTGCCCGAGGGCGTACAAAACGCCGCGCGTGTAGTTGAGGTTGTCTTGACTGTCGGCGACCTCGCTCCCGAAAATGCTGTCGAATTTACCGAAATCGAGCGTGAGCGCGCCAGCGGGCTTCCACGAGGCGAACGCTTGCTTGACGTTCTCGAGACTATTCGACGCGTCGCAATGGCCGCTCGGACAATCCGACCCGTAGATATGCGCGCTGGGACCGAAGCGCAGGCTCAACGTGCCGCCGATTGGGTCCGCGACGCGGCTCAGATCCAAGCCCACCCATGAAAGCGCGAAGCCGTTGTTCGGATCGAAGTAGCGTGACACTCCATTGCTGCCCGCCTGCGGCTTCGGGAAATTGTAGTTCACCCCCGCGTACGCGTCGCCGAACATGCGCACGTCGAACGCGTCGTACCAAGCCTCGTCGTCATTGTCTTCGGCGTTGGGCAGCACTTCATCGCCGTAAGGCTTGGGGGATTCGCCAGAGTTCGCCGTAGCAGCCGACGGTTGGAGCAACGGCTCGGAACGCGTGGGCGACGGAGCACTCGGCTCGCTCGGCGGAGCCGGCTCGGCCGCTGGCGGACTCGCCGGAGGAGCGGGCGGCGCGACCGGAGCCGGAGGCTCGGCGGGTGGAGGCGGCGGTGCCGGCGGCGTTTGCGCGAACGCGGCGCGGCCAACCAGCAACCACGCGCTAGCGAGCAGCGCGGCATCACGACCAATACGACGGGCTAACACGATGGCGAAGTCCTCCCGGAGGTTCGCGGCGAACTACTACCAGAATGAAGGCCCGCTGTGACGCCCTGGCATCCGGGCCGGCCTTTGTTCGAAAGTTTCAAGCGCGCTTGGGCAGAAACTTGCGATCGAACAGGCGCACGCGTCTGAGCAGTAGATCGACGAAGAAAAGGCCCAGAGCGAGCCAGACGAATCGATCGTGCAGCGGACGATACGACACGATCTTTTCTTCACCTGGCTCGAACACGCGCGACGGCTCGGGATCGAGCGTCCCACCGCCCGCCACGACCGCGCGCTTCAATCGATCGATGTCCGGCTCGAAACTCGCGTATTCGCGCGGGTAGGGATTGGTGACGTGACCGTAGCTCGTGGCGAACGGCCGAAGCTCACCGTTGTCTCCCACTTTCGCGTGCTCCGCGTGCAACACGAACGAGCCGTATTGGTCCAAGCCAAAGGTCGACTCGTAGCGACCCGGCGCGGTTTGCGACATGGCGACCTCGCGCCGCGCGCCGTTCGGTCCGGGTCCTGTCACCACGAGCTTCGAGACCATGCCGTTATCGAACCGCTCGTCGGCGGTGAACGCGTCCACCACCGCGTGAACGTTGGAGCCGACGAGCTCCGTCTTCATGTCGAGCTCGTGTCGACGCTTAACGCGCATGTGCTCGCGCACGAGCTGCCCCCAAAATTTCGAAAAGCCCGGCCAACGCAGCCAATCGACCGCCCAGTTGTTCTTCACGTCGCTGGTCCAGGCGAGCGCCCAACCGAGACCGGCGCGCCAGCGCGCCAGAATTGGATCCCCTCGATCACTCTGCAGCAAGAGCTGCGCCGGCGGCGGTTTCATCTGCGTCGCCACGTATCCGTGCAAGAGCGGCGCCGAGCTGATCGAAATCCCGTTCAAAAAATCCGCTGGACCCACCTGTTCGACCGGGAACCATTCCTCGACCGCCGCTTGCTGTGCGATGAGCTCGGTCTCACGCGTAAAGATCTTGGGCAAGCTATTTGGATCCGGCACCGCGTGAAAGCGACCGCCGCCCGTGTCCGCGATCATGCGCAATAGGTCCTGATTCGTGCCCTCGCCGAGCCCGACCGTGGTCACGGTAATCGACTCCGCGAGCATGGCTTGCGCCAAATCCTTGAGACCCTGCGCGGGCGCTTGCCCATCCGTCAACAGGATCACGTGCTTCTTGCGGGCTTGAACGACCGAGATGTCCTGATACGCCATATCCAGGCTGGAAAAGATCTCGGTGCCGCCGCCAGGCTGAATGCGCTCGATGTCATTTTGAATGCGGCTCCGGTAGCGTGCCGGCTGCATTTTTACGTAACGCGTCGGCGTGGAATCGAAGGCGATCACTTCCAACAGATCATCACCCTGAAGGGTGGAGAGCGTGGCCTTGCACGCAGACTTGGCCATCTCCATCGGCAGACCCGTCATCGAGCCCGAGCGGTCGATCACGAGCACCATGGCCACGCCGGGCATCTCCTTCCGGTGCTCGGCGTCCATGCGCACTGGTAGCAGTCGTTCGATCGTCGAATGCGCCCAACCGCCGAGCCCGTAGCCCGCTTCGCCGCCAGCGAACAGGAAGCCTCCGCCCAGGTCACGCACGTACTTTTCGACCAGCTCTTGCGAAGGCACTGACATCGCCTCGTGCGGCACGTCGGAGACGATCAGAAAGTCGTAGCGCTCGAGCTCCCGCAGCGAAGCTGGAAATGCCGCAGGCGCGCGCAGATCAACGTCGAACTGCTGCGCGTTGAGCGCGCTCATCAAGTAGCTCGCGCGCTGCGGCTGCCCCTCGACGAACAGCACCGTAGGTCGCCCAGGGACGTCGAGCGTGACGCTATACGAATTGTTCGCAGAAAAGGTGTCCTGGCTGAGCTGATCGAGCTTGAGCTCGTAGCTGACCTCACCGCCAACGCGCACCACGGACTTGAACTTGAGCTCGTTGTCGCCCGGCGTTAGTTCGAGCTCACGCACGCCATCGAGCCCGTTCAATGTTTCGCCCTGATAGAGCCGCGCGCGCGCATGAGACGGCCGACTCGCGTAGATGTCGGCGACAAGATCGAATGTTTGACCGACGTCGACTTTGTCCGGCGCGTTCAAGCGGCGGACCGCGACCTCTCCTGGTGGCGGCCTGCGGTAAGGAATCGCGTACAGCGTTACGCCGAATCCTCGCGCGCGGTTCGCTTCCGACAGCAAATCGCCGTCGGTCTCGACGCCGTCGCTGAGCACCACGGCGCGCTTCAGGTAGCCCGGTGGAAACAGTCCGTACGCCAGCGCCAGCGCCGCGCGAATGTCCGTGCGCGTGCCGCGTGACTTGCCGTCCGGATCACGGTGTCGCAGCGCGCCGACAGCTGGGATTGGCCGGGACTTCACCGCGTCAAACTCGACCAGAGCGGGGTGCTCCGCGAACGTCACGAGCTTCAGCAAGTCGTCTGCGCCCCTGGCTTGCACGTAGCTTGCGACGCTCTGTCGCGCGTCCTCGAGCGCGTCGTCCGGAACCGAGTCACTAACGTCCACCAGCAGCACGGTGCATACTTTGTGCGTCTCCTCGGAACGTACGAGTCGCGACAAGGACAGCGCCAAGCACGCGAGAAATGCGACGCGACAGAGCACGGAGAGCGCGCGCTGTGGCCAGGGCAGATCCGCCAGCGATCGACCGAGTATGAAGAGCAAGAGAGGCGTGACGAGCAGCACGCCGAAGGCGCGCGGCTCGAGTAGCTGGTAGTGTACGCCCATGCGTTCCCAGCTGAGCGCGCCGCTCGCGTCCCATGCGTAGCGACGATAGCTCCACGCGCAGAGCAGCGCGACGAGAGCGATGAACGCTCCCCACACCAGGCGGCGTAGTCGCGCGCTCACACGGTCACCCTGCGGTGATAGGTGAGCCATTCGACGACCGAGAGCAACGCAGCGGCCGCCAGCAAATAGGCCCAGATTTCGCGGCTGGCCCGACGTGAGCGCAAATCCGGCAGCGTGGAGTGTTTGCCGCCGAGCGCGATCTCGCGAGCGGGTTCGATCCGGCTTTCCTCGAGATCCGAAAGGTTGGCCGCAAACTCGCTGGCCGTGTCTGCGTTGACGTTGGTGGTGAGCTTGTAGAAGCCGGCTTCTTCACCGCGATAAACCGCACGTCCCTCTTTCACGGGCACCACATGACGGTCGCCCGAGGGGTCGATCAAGATCGCCGATTCACTCGCCGTTGGAGCCGGTATCTGCCAGACGCTGCCTGTACGAAACGAAGACAAATAGCCTGCGTCGTCTTCGACGAAATCGTTGATGCAGTTGAGCACGAACAGCGGCCAAGCGACGCGTAGGACCCAATCGCTGTTGCGCGGATCGAAACCGAGCGCAAAAAAGCGCCGGCCACTCCGTACGCCAGAAACGAAGATCGGCCCTTGCTCGCTCGCGCCCAGCACGCGATCCCCCGCCCCCGGCACGAGCGCGTGGCCGCGGGAAACTTGGACGTCCCCCAGCGCCAAGAAGCGCAGCGCACCGCTCTTTTTGTCCCAGGTATCGAAGCCGAAATCTTTCAGCTCCTTGCCGAGCGAGTTGGGCGACGCGGGTCCGCTCGGGTCGATGTACAAGGCAGCCGCGACCGAGCTCGGCAACACCGGCGCGACGCCGTCGAGAATCGCAACGTCGAAGTGCTCGGCGGGAAGCGGCCGGTCCGGCGCGACTTGCGTCACGTCCAGGTACTCGTCGAGCAAGAGCGCTGCCTCGAGGTAGGTGTTGCCGCGGGTGACGAGAAGAATGCGCGCGCGGTGACGCTCGGGCACGAGCGCGTACGCGTGATCGTCCGCCGGCAAATCGTCTGGGCTTCCGTCAGCCAAGCGGATCTTGGCCTCCAGCGTGTGGCTCGCTCCAGCCAGATCGGGATAGAAGCGCGGCAACCGTTCGTTCGGCCCGAGCGCGAGACGAGTCACGTCAATCACGTTCCCGTCGCCGAGCAGCGTAAGCTCAACCTGGTTCGGGTGGTCGTTGGTGTTGGCGACCTCCAGCATCACCTCGGCCCGAGACTTGTCGAGTGGATAGCGGCGCACCGAGAACTCGGAGATCGCTACATTGTTGCTGCTCTTGCCGACGCGCAAATAGCTGAGCGCGACGTTGCCGAGCGTCACGCGACGTCCGAGTTCGTTCAGATCCCCGAGCGCGCCATCACTGACGAGCACGATCTCCGGCTTGGCCAGGCCTTGTAGGCTATCTACGGCGAACGACAACGCTTGCTCGAGGTTCGCTCGAGCGTCGACGGCGCGCAGTTGATCGATGGCGGGTTCGAGCTCGGTCAAATCCGAGCTCATGGTCGAGACCGGACTCGGCACCGAGCCCATCTCGACGATCAGCGCCCGGTCCGCGCTACCGAGGGCTCGCACCAGCTTGTGCACCTCGGCCTTGGCGGCATCCAAGCGCGACGGCTTGACGTCGATTGCTTTCATCGACGCGCTGATATCGACCAACACGACCAAGTGGCGGCCTTCCAGCGCCGACGCTTTCGGCCGCGGATCGCCGAGCGCGAGCAAAAGCAGCGTGACCAACACCAGCTGAAAGAGCAGGGAAAGCAGTCGTTTCAGCCGCGAAAACAGCTGATCGACTACGCGATCGCCGAGCACGCTGTCCCAGATACGTGCAAAAGGCACCGCTACCGGTCGCCGGCGCAGCTTCAAAATGTAGAGCCCCACCACGAGCAACGCGGCAACGCCGAACGCCGCCAGCAGTGTCGAGCCCGATAGGCCTGCCCAGAACATCAGCGCAGAAACCCTCCGCGACGAAACACGCGCAACACGAGTTCTTCGAACGGCGTCGCGATGTCGGCGGCGAAATAGGGCACCTGCTTCTGCGCGCAGAAGCGCTCGACGCGCTCACGATAGTCGTGCACCGCGCGCTCCATGCGCACCAGCATTTGATCGGTGATGGTGAGCTCACGCTCCTCGCCCGTTTCGCAATCGTAGACGCGAACGTCGCCCTTGATCGGAGGGCGCGCCTCGTTCGGGTCCACGATCTCGATCACGTAGGGCTCGAACTTGTTGAAGCGCAGCACGTTGATGCCCGCTTCGAAGCCGGCAGGATCGTACAAATCACTGATCAATACCGCCAATCCGCGACGTTTGTGCTGAGCTGCAAAGGTCTTGAGCGCTTCCGCGAGGTCCGTGGTGCCGCTCGCTTCCAGCTTGGACAGGAAGTCGAAAACCGTGAAGATGCGACCCTTGCCGCGCGTGGTTGGCATGCGCGACTGCACGGCCTCGTTGACGCCCACGATCGTCACGCGATCGAGATTGGCGAGACCCACGTACGCGAGCGCCGCGCAGAGTCGGCGCGCCTGATCGAACTTGTGACCGCCGCCGAACGACATCGAGCTCGAGCAATCGACGATCAGATAGATACTGAGGTCCTCTTCTTCCTCATACAGCCGCACCAGCAAGCGACCGAAGCGCTGGTATACGTTCCAGTCGATCGAGCGAAAGTCGTCGCCCGGCACGTAGTCGCGATGATCGGCAAACTCGACGCCGCTGCCTTTCTTCTTGCTTCGTCGATCCGCGCGCAGACGGCCAGCAAAGATACGACGGCTCACCAGCGCGAGCATCTCGAGCTTGCGTTGAAACTCGTCGTCGAACAGCGCGGCACTCTCGCGCTTGCTCGCTTGCGCCCGAGAGTCACGCCGAAAGATCGACAAAAGTCCCACTTTTGTTCACTCTTTGGAGGCCGGCAGCTTTTTCAAAATCTCGCCGATTACGCGATCACCGGCGACACCCTCCGCCTCGCCCTCGAAGCTCAAGAGCACGCGGTGGCGCAAGGCGGGTAGAGCGGTGGCTTTCACGTCCTCGATCGACGCGGCAAAACGACCCTCGAACAGGGCGCGGATTTTTGCTCCGAGCAAGATGGCTTGGACGCCGCGCGGTGACGCGCCCGTGCGCACGAAGCGTTTGACCAACTCGGGCGCCTCCTCGCTCGTGGGGTGCGTCGCTTGCAGCACGCGGATCGCGTAGTCCTGCACGTGGCGGGCCACCGGAACCTTGCGCACGAGCGCTTGCATCGCGAGCACGCGTTCCTTGCTCAGTACCTTGCGCACCGCAGCTTGATGATCGGTGGTGGTACGATCCACGATCGCGTGCAGTTCGTCGCGGGTCGGAAACGGTACGTGCAGCTTGAAGAAAAATCGATCGAGCTGCGCCTCGGGCAGTGGGTAAGTCCCCTCCATTTCCAGCGGATTTTGAGTGGCCAACACGAAGTACGGCTCACCGATCTCGTGCGTGGTGCGGCCGACGGTCACGCGGTGCTCCTGCATTGCCTCGAGCAGCGCGCTCTGTGTCTTCGGTGTGGCGCGATTGACCTCGTCCGCTAGTACGATGTTGGCAAACACCGGACCCCGACGAAATTCCAAGTTCCTTCCCCCGCTCGCGCCTTCGTCGAGTACGACGGTACCGATGATGTCGGCCGGCATGATGTCTGGCGTGAATTGAATGCGGGAGAATTCGAGGCCGAGCGCGTCCGCCAACGTGCGTACGAGCAGCGTCTTGCCCAGGCCCGGCACGCCTTCGAGCAAGGCGTGCGAACCAGCGAGCATGCAGCTCAGCACCCCGTCGACCACCTCGCGATTGCCGACGATCACGCGAGCAATCTCTTCGCGCAACGCGGAGATCCCTTGTTGAAAGTCTTTGACCTCTTCGCGGGCCTGCTCTGCATCCACCATATTGGCTCCGATCTGCGTGCTCTATTCGCGCGGGCGAATCAGCTGAAAATAGCGTCTGACGTAGAAACGATAACCGGACGGAATTTCATCCTGATTCAGCGTTCGCTCGGCGACGTTTTGATAGTCGGTGAACACCTTTTTGTAGCCGCGACCGACGAAACCGCGCTCTGCGGCGCCGTAGATGATCTGCGCGGACGCGTCACCCTGACCCGTATCGACCCCCGCCGCGGAAACGTCGTGTGTCGCTCCTTTGAGATCCGTCGCGTTGCCGGCGAGGTTCGCGTCGTGACCAGTGCCCCAGCCCGGACCTTGGCCATCGCCGCTCCCGCCCGACTGCTTGTCGCCCCCGCCCGCTCCGGGGCCTGTTTGACCTCCCGCGACGGGCAGTGGCACCGAGGGACCTGAACCACCGCGCGTGAGCCTGAGGCCGCCGCTCTTGCTGCTGCCAGAGCCGCCAGGTTGGTCGCCGCCTTCTTGCTCCGACTCCCCCTGCTGCTGGCCACGCGCGCGCTGACTGAACCGCATCATGCGCTTCAGCTGCTCTTTGCCCGCGTCCCCCTGTTGCCGCAGGACCTCGCGCATTTCTTGCAAGCGTTTGAGCAGATCTTTTTTCTGTTCGTCACTCGCTTGTTGCTTG
>DASXKQ010000094.1:0-3994 GCA_036496745.1 Polyangiaceae bacterium | reverse complement strand
AGCTGAGGGTGGCCCGCGCTTGATCGAAGATGCTGTTCGTCGGCGTCTGCGAAGTGCTAGCCAGGTTCGTGCGCCGCCCGGAGTTGAAGAAATCCGAGTTCTTCAAGGTGGCCGGGAACGTGAGGCCGAAACCAAGATCGTAGTCGATGTGGCTATTGGATTCGGGCGTGCGCACCGCGGGCGCCGCGGGGTTCTGGCTGTTGCCGTCGACGCCCTCGCCGATTGCGACGAACGCGCCGCCCAAGCCGATCACGCGCGTGCCCGCCAATACGGGCCCCTGATACAGGTCGATCGTATAGCGGCTGGTGGTGATGGTCGCGCCGTCGCGCAGTTGTGCGACGGCAGGAGCGACCCAGAGCGCGCCCAGAGCGACCAGCGCTCCGCGCAGCACTCTCACCGTTCGACCTCGTTGCTGCGGGGAGCCTCGCGCGCCAGGCGGAGCTCGGTCTTGAGCACTCCGATCAAGACGCCCAGCGCGCCGGCCGCGAACACGCACAGCATCGGACCCTCCAGCGACAACGCTGCGGCGCACAAGGTCATGAACACGAACGTGTCTCGCTTGAAGAGCGGTTGAATGAACGCGAAGCGCCCGGTGCCCTGGCCTTGGCTGAGCGGATATTTCAATAGATCCCCCGAGCCGATGCGAATCAAGTAGCGGTACTCGAGGCCACTGCCGATCAGGCCCGAGAGCACGGTGACCGCGCCGGCCGCCAGGTAGAGCGGGTTGTGGCTCGTCTTGTAGAGCCCGAGCGCGGCGCCGCAAAAAAAGCCGTAGTTGGTCAGATCGTCGCCGACCGTGTCGAGCCATTCCCCGGCGTGCGAACCGCGGTAGCTGACGCGACTCATCTCGCCGTCGCAGCCGTCCAGCACGCTCTGTGCTTGAAACAAGAGCGCGCCGAACAAGGTTGGCCAGTACCCGCCCACGCTCGCTTCGTAAGCGCCGCACAGGCCTACGCCCAGAATGCCTACCGATACCTGATTGGGCGTGAGCGGCGTTTTCACGAGCCAGCGCGACAAGGCGAGCGAAATGTAACGATTGAGGTAGCGCGAGGTCCAACCGTCTTGCGGTTTGCGCAGCGCGCGAAACAAGCGGTGCTCGGCCAAGCTCGCGCTGGCGGCGTCGGAAACCTCGATCGGCTGGAAGGAGAAGGGAGCCTCGAAGGCGACGCGTTCGCTCGAGAGATCGCAAGAGCTGCCGCGTTCGAGCAGAGCCTTGAACAGGCTGCGCGGCAGCACGAAATTCGCCGGGACGCTGAACACGACGCTGCCCGGAAGCGGCTCGCTGTCGATCGCCGTGCGCACGCGCGCGTCCGCGAGCAGCGGGCGCAGGTCCTCGCTTCCGGCGCCCAGCACGATCTGGTTCACGCCGGCTTGCTGCGCGTCCAGCACCAAGCGCAGCGCGAGTGGCAAGCCGGCGACCACGCGCCGAGCGTCGGCCGTCGGGCGCGTGAGCACGAGCGAAGAGCTCGAGGACATCAGGCCGCGGCCTACGACGGTCGCGGGCGCGCACAAAGCGCGCTGTCCGCCGCACGACGCCGCGTGGCTTTTTTGTAGTGACTAGCGCGCCTCGTTTTCGCTCACGGGAGGGGCTATAGTCCGGCCGTGCCTTACTCGTCCGAATTCCGCTGCTTCGCCGGTTGCGAAGGGTCCTGGCCGGTCACGCGCCCCATCTACCGCTGCCCAAAGTGCAACGGCCTGCTCGAGGTCGTGCACGACATGGAGGCTTTGCGCGATCGCAGCGGCCCCGCTTGGATGAAGCTGTTCGACGACCGCTATCGGCAAAATCAGTGGCCGTACGGCTCGGGCGTGTGGGGCAAGCGCGAGTGGGTGATGCCGCAGCTGCCCGACGAGCTGATCGTCTCGATGTACGAAGGCGGCACGAATCTGTTTTGGGCCGAGCGTTACGGTCGTGAGATCGGCGTGCAGGATCTATGGGTCAAACTGTGCGGCAATAGCCACAGCGGCTCGTTCAAGGATCTCGGCATGACCGTGCTGGTCAGCGTGGTGCGTAAAGCCATCCATGAAGGGCTCAAGGTGAAAGCGATCGCCTGTGCGTCCACGGGCGACACCAGCGCGTCGCTCGCCGCGTTCGGGGCCGCCGCGGGCTTGCCGGTGGTGGTGCTCCTGCCGCGCGACAAGATCTCGACGGCGCAGCTCGTGCAGCCGGTCGCGCACGGCGCGCTCGTGCTGGGTCTCGACACGGACTTCGACGGTTGCATGGCGATCGTGCAAGAGCTGTCGGCTGCGGGCCTCGTCTATCTCGCGAACTCGATGAATCCGCTCAGGCTCGAGGGACAGAAAACCGTCGGCATCGAGATCGTGCAGCAGTTCGATTGGCAGGTGCCGGATTGGATCGTCCTGCCCAGTGGAAACCTGGGCAACGCCTCGGCGCTCTACGCCGGTTTCAAGATGATGCGCGAGCTCGGCGTGATCTCGCGCTACCCGCGCCTGTGCGTCGCGCAGGCCGAAAACGCCAACCCCTTGTATCGCGCCTGGACCGCGGGCAAGCGCACCGTCGACGCGATCCAGGCCAAACCGACGCAAGCGACCGCGATTCAAATCGGCAATCCGGTCAGCGCGCCGCGCGCGATGCTCGCGCTCGACAACATGAACGGCATCGTCGAGCAAGCGAGTGAGCAAGAGCTGTGTGACGCGGCGGCGCGCGCGGATCGCACCGGCATGTACACCTGCCCGCACACGGCGGTCGCGCTGGCCGCGCTCGAGAAGCTGGTGGCGCGGGGCGTGATTCAAAAAAATGAAAAGGTCGTGTGCATCTCCACCGCCAGCGGCCTCAAATTCACCGAGTTCAAGGTGCGCTATCACGACCAGAGCATCGCCGGCGTCAACGCGACTCTGGCGAATCCTCCCGTGATGCTCCCCGCCAAGTACGGGGAAGTCGTGGACGCCATTCACAAGCGTTTTCAGTAGTGCATCGCGAGCCATCTCGCGCGACTCGCCCGAACGACTACCTTTTCGAGGATAGAACATGAACGAGCTTCTTCTGATCACCCACTTCGTCGGGCTGTCGCTGGGTGTTGGCGCGAGCTTTGCGCTCTTCACGCTCGCCTTCGCGAGCAAGGATCTGCCGGCGGACGAGCGCGCCAAGTTCATGCTGCGCGCGGCGGTGGTGAGCAAGAACGCGAGCATCGGGCTCGGGCTCCTGATCCTGAGCGGGCTCGGGATATTGCTCTGGCGGGGTCCAGCCGCGGTGATGCGCTGGGGTGGCCCCGCCTTTCACGCGAAACTCACCTTGGTGGTCGTGATGGCCGGCGTCTTTGGTTACGTTCAAGTGTTACTGAAACGCGCGCGACTCGCGGGGGGCGGCCCGGCGCTGGCCTCAGCGGCCAAGTTCAGCCGACTGTTGCTCGCTCTCGGCGTTTCGGTGATCGCGCTCGCCGTCATTGCCTTCAAGTAGCTCGCGTTTTCACAACGCGGCGAGGTAACGGGCCTGTGGCGTGCGCGCGACGAGCGCAGTCACGCATAGGAAATAATACCGCAATGGAGCCGCGCCCGAGCTCTTTCGGTAGCGAGCGGGGGGATCGGGATCGATTGGAGTCGAGCGCGGACTTCCCACGCGAGCCCCCTTGCTTTTTGTCCCACAATGACCGACAAGAGCACACAATGGTACCCATGAATGCGAAGCCCGACGGGCAGCGTGCCGACGATACGTCCGACCATGAACCGAGCCCGGACTCGTCCAGCCTGCGAGTGAGTCGCAACACGGTGAGCGAAAGCGGAGTGCCGCCGGCTCGCGAGCGCGAAGAAAACGCGCCTGCCTTGCGGGGGCTCGAACACTTGGAACGGGCCGTGCTGGCCGTGGCAAAATCAGAGGCGCAGCTCGCCGTGCTCGAGCGTGGTCTGCGACACGCCTGCAGCGCCGCGAGCAGCGCGGGGGAAGCGAACACGCTGCTCTTGCAGGAGCTCGATGCCCTGCACGCCCAGCTCGCGCAGAACGAAGCAGAGCAAGCGATCTTGAAGCAGCGCGTCGACCTCT
>DASXKQ010000093.1:0-57715 GCA_036496745.1 Polyangiaceae bacterium | reverse complement strand
ATTTTCCTGGCGACGGCGCGGTCCGCTACGGCTTCACCAGTTGTTCATCGCTCAAGGGTGGCTTACAGCTCGTGTTCCACATCTTGCCGCGCACGATCGTCGATCCGTATTTTGGGTTCGAAATCATGGGTCAGACCGCCTTCACTCAGTATCGAAGTTTCGATCCGAACACGGGGCAGACGAACCAGGGCAAAGATAACAATTTCGAGTTGCAGACCGGCATGCGGCTCGGAATCGACGCGCATCCGATCCCGACACTCGGTGCCGGCATTTACACCACGCTCGCGGCCAGCGTGGGCGGGAGTCAACCGCCCAACGACGGCAACAACAACAACAACTGCTCATCCAACTCGGGCAACAATGGGTCTAACTCGAGCAATAGTGGGAGTCCCACGTGTAACAATGGGGGCGCAGGCCTAGGTTCGTACTTCATGTTTGGGCTGCGCGTAGCGTATACTTTCAAATGATGCGGGTCTCTCACTTCGGACGACGAGGTTTGCACCGCTGGCGCACGCTCAGCGCTGTCGTGAGCGCGAGCATTCTGACGGCGCTGGTCGTCGCGAGCGGGTGCTCGAACTTCGTCGGCTCCGGTCCAGATCCGGCGGCAGACGGACGCGTCGACGCCGGTCACGGGCTCGCTGGCTCTGGCCCTGGCTCCGGCGGGAGCGCGGCGAGCTGCGACCCACTGACGGCGTTCGACCCGAGCAGCAGCAGCCCGAGCTGCAGCAAGCTCTACAACTGCTTGGCGACCAGTTGCGACGTCACCATGCGTACGTGCTTCGGCGCTAACTATCGGAGCGCGAGTTTCGCGGGCGGTTTGTGCGAGAACTTTACCACGTGCATGGTGAACCAGGGTTGCAACACGAGCTCGACCAACTCTTGCTCGCGTGACGCCGCATGCAACGCGTGTCTCAGCGCGCTCGTCCAATGTGAAGCGACGAACTGCAAGACCTCGGCGAGCAACAGCTGCAGCGTACCGGGCGCGGGTGGGAGCGGCGGTTTCGGCGGTTTCGGCGGAGGAGCATCCGGTGCCGGCGGGAGTCGAACCACCGGCGGCGCGGGTGGGAGCGGAACCACCGGCGGCGCGTCAGGCGCGTCAGGCGCGGGAGCAAAGGGTGGCGGCGGCGGCACGTTGAGCGCCGGCGGCTTCGCGGGAACAGCGAGCTCAGCTGGCGGCACTGCGGGCGCGGCGAGCGGCGCAGGCGGCTCTTCTGGCGTCAGCGGCGCGGCCGGCACCTGCCCGACGGCGACGGACCCCAACATCGTCGACGCCCCGGGCTGCTGGGTCGGTTGCGATGCGAGCCTCTCGTCCGACAATCCAAAAGGCATTCAGGGCGCGTTCTATGGTTTTGGCGACGGCAGCTCGTGCGCGGTAGAAGATCCGATCTGCACTAAGGGTAGCGGCGTGTGCATGACGGGCACGACCGTGGTCGACCAGACCTACGCTAAGTGGGGTTGTGGCATTGGCCTCCAGCTCAACTCCAGTGGCGGAACCAACCCGACGCGCGCAGTCTATAGCGGCCCCGCACAGTGCTTCAGCTACATGCTGAGTGGGAACAGCGGCGGCAACGAGGTTCGCATTGGCTTCACCGAGACAGCCACTGTGATATCGCTGATCTCCCCGTACGTCTCGATTCCCGCATTCACCAACGGCCATAGCGGCCAGATTTGCTTCAAGGACGTGAACTGCCAAAGCCAGCTCGTCTGCACGCAGACCGTCACAACCGGCTGCTGCACACCGATCACCGGCAACGGCACGCCGTACGACCTTCAGATCGGAGTCGTGGGCGGCAACCACATGGGGAATTTCAACGTTTGTCTGACGAGCCTCGAACCCATGTAGTTCACTCAGATCGGGCTCGGGCGCTCCCTCGCTCGAGACCCGCGGCCCCCTTCATCTGCCAACACGCCACACCTCCTCGCCGGTCGACGGGCTGTATGCGCGCAGGGCGCCCCAGTTGGCCGCGATCACGTAGCGCCCGTTGAACTCGAAGGACTCGGGGTTGTCGCTCGAGATGTCCGGCACCGGATGCTCGTACAGCTGATTGCCCGTCTTTTCGTCGAGGCCGACGATGATGCCCTTGTCGCGATCCGCCGGCTTGGCGACCCAGAGCAGGATCTTGTCGCCGGCGACGGCGATACCGCTGTCAAACGTGCACGCTGCGTAGGGCAGCTCGTGCGACCACACCTGACGCGAGCCTTCGCTGACGGCAAGCGTGAGGATTTCGGTGCCGGACGAACGCTTGGTCATCGTGTACTTGCGCACGCCGACCGCGAGTTCCGTGCTGTGATCGGTGAGCCCCAAGATCCCCGGGCGATCGGCGTTATAGCGCTGCATACCGCCGCTGATGGCGCAGTCGGCCGCGACGCCGCTCGGGAGCTGCACGCCCATGGTCGTGCCGTCGTCGGTCTTGATGCGGGCGCAGCCCGTGCCCGCGCCGTACTCGGCGAGCTTGTCGCGCGCTATCACGTGCGTGACGCCCCACGGACTGCGCGCAGTGTAAAAGTCCAGCTGAAAGCTCGCCTCCGCGACCAGGAAGCGGTCACGACCGAGACAGGCGAGCTGTGGATACTTGGGCGACGGAGTGCCGATCCACAGTACTTTGCCGCTCGAGCCGTCGATCACGGTGGGCGTCGTGTTCTCGCCCGCTACCGTGCCGCTCAGACCGGCGATATCGAGCACGCCGTCGCCGTTGGCGTCTACGAAGCAACCGGGCGGCGACGCGCTCCAACCGAGCGAGCTGTTGACGACCCCGCCGCCGGAGCTGCCGGATCCGCTGCCTGCAATCGAATTGACGCTCTGAAAAACCAGCGGCATCACCACGCTGATCAGGCTGCCGATCACCGCGATCACCACGATCATGATGATCGCGATTTTGCCACCGGCGTTGCCGGCGGGCGCCGTCACGGGCCGCACCGGCAGCGGCGCCGGACGACTCTGCTCTGGCACCGCACTGGTCATGCCGCAGTACTGACACACCGCGCTGGTTTGACTCGGGTGAACATCCAGCGGCGCCCCACAGCGATCGCACTTGATGAGCATGGCGCGACGCTAGCCGAACTAGGGTTGTGAGGTTTATTTTTTGTTTGGTGTAGTCGCACGCACCAGGCCCAGCGACGTCGTCGACCAGATGGGAAGCATGCGCCGGGTCCGCCGGATTTTTGTGGGTCTTTTTCTTGTGTGCCGATCGCGATCTGCCAGTTTCAAGACCTCACGCGCCTGCGTGCGGGGCTCCGCCCACCCCTTCGGGTATGTCGAAGCGCCACCGGCGCCCCGGGAGTATTGAGACTAGGACGCTAGCGACTAGCAGACGACGGGCACACCGTGACCCCAATCGGTACGCTCGTTTCACAGCCGTTGCGGGCTTGTCCGTCGCAGTCGCGGAAGCCTGGATCGCAAATGGCGACGCCGCATTTGCCGTCGCCACAGCCGGCGGTCGCGTGCGGAATCTCACATGGAGCTGCCATGCAGCTGCCGCAATGCTCGGGATCGTGGGCGATGTCGACTTCGCAGCCGTCAGCGGGGTCGCTGTTGCAGTCCTGATACCTGCCGCTACACGATGCGATCGCGCACGTGCCGTCGGAGGCGCAGCGTGCGGTCGCGTTGGCCTGCGGGCAGGGCTGGTCGCAGCGCGCCGCGGCACAGCCGTACGCGGGATCTTGCGTCGAGACGCAGCCGCGCGGGCAGCGTTTTTCCCCGGCTGGACACCCGCGGTCCAGCTCGTCCGCGTCGACCACCAGCGTACACGCGGCGAAGCCCAGACTGAGGAGAGCGAAGCACACGCGCAACAACCAACGCAGCCAGATCGGAAAAGGGCGGCGCTCGGCGAGCACTCAGAACGCTCCTGAAAAATTCAGGCGCGGACCGTGCGCACTGGAGCTCACGCCGATCGCAAGCGAGCGCGTGTCCGAAACGGTAGGCCGCGTCAAATAGAAATACACCGCGGCAGAAGCCGACAGCGCGGCCAGCGCAAAGCCCGCGTCGGCGAGCAGCGCCTTTTCACGCACGCTGTGCACGGTGTCCTCGTCGCAGATCGGCTGGCAATCCTTCGCATCACGCGCGCGCGCAGAGAGCGCTTTTCCGCCAAAATAACTGCCCCAGGCCAAACCGACGACCGCCGTGCCGGCGAGCACGTAGCTCGTCAGTGGGATTGGGCGTCGCACGTGCTCCGCGCTAGGTCGAGACGTCATAGCGGGCGTCGGTGGTCCGGCCGGCACAGGAGTCGGCGCGGCGCTCGGAGGCGACGCGGCCGGCTCGCTGGGCGCGAACCTCACGTACACGACGCGACTCTTCTCGCCCTCGCGCACGAGCACGCTCTGGTCGACGGGCGCGTAACCCGGAAGCTCGAAATGAAAGGTATGCTGCCCCGGGTTAACGTCCGTGGCCGCGCTGGAAACGCTCGTGAGAAGGGGAACGCCGTCCATCGTGACGCTGACGGCCGTCTCGTCACCGTGCGCCGAACTCACCGCGAATACCAAGGACGGGACACTGCGATCCACCTCGTCGTACCAGGGCGCGCAATCCGCGCGCACCACTTGTGGGCACGCCGATTGCGTGCAGACGCGTAGGAGCTCCCGCGCCCCCTGCAAATCGCCGTTCTGACGCGCTTCTTGAGCCTGCGCATGGGCGTCGACGCAGCGATCACGAATGAGCTTGGCGTCCGCGTCAGGCGCCGGATCCGCGCCGAGCGCCGAGCGAGAGAGCAGCGCGCCGAGCGCGCTGACGATCGTCAATTGCCTGCCGCGGATCACGCGCGCCTCACAAACACTCGGACTTGAATTTCTTGATACCGCGCGCGTCGATCGTGTAGGGGGGCGTGCAATTCGCGGCCGACGGGAGGCTCGTAGCTGACGCTGGGCTCGCGGCCGGCGCTGGGCTCGCGGCCGGCGCGGGATTCGCCGCTCGCTTCGCGACGGCCCGAGGCTCTGCCGAGCGCGGCTCCACGTTGCGCGGAGCGAGCTGCTTTTTTAGAACGAGTACGAGCTCCACGTCGTCGTCGAAGCGGGCGGTCGCGACGGCGGGTTCGTAACCTGCCGCGCTCACCCGCACGAGGTGGTCGCGCGTGTCCCGCGGAAATTCACCGTGGAACGGGTTGCTCGCCAGCGCCGTGCCGTCGAGATTGATCGTGGCGTCGGCGGGAAATGCCGTGACCCGCACGGTGACCGGCGTCGGCGAGGCGGGCGGTGAAACGGATTGCATCACCGTCGAGGCGACCGCCGCCGGCGACGGAGCGGCCGTGGTGACATGCTCTTGGCGACGGCTCACGAGCCAGACGAACGCCGCCAGCGCCACGGCGAACACCGCGCCGCGCTGCACCCGTGCGCGCGCGCCGCGCCGGGCCGGCTCCTCGGCTGCGTTCGACGCGAAACCAGGAGCCGTCAGAGTCGTCGCACCGGAGACCAACACGAGTTCCATCGTCTTCGAGTCGTCGTCGCCGAAGGCCGCTTGGATCTTGCCTTGAATGCTGGTGCGCGTGCGCGCAAAACAAGTTGCCACGAAGCGCCCGATGTCTCGCGGCGAAACGCGCACCGACATGTCCGAGAGCAACTCGTCGATCTTCGTTTCCAGCTCGAGCGCCGTCGAAAAGCGCTGTTCCGGTGTCGGCGCGAGCGCCTTCATCACGAGCGCCTCCAGGCCTTCCGGCACGCCGTTGCGCAGACTGCTGGGGGTCGGGATCTCGCCCGCGAGCACTCGATCGCGGATGGTCGCGTCTGACAGGCCCTTCCACATGCGAAGCCCAGTGGCCGCCTCCCACAGCATCACGCCGGCCGCGTACACGTCCGCGCGGCGGTCGATCGCGCCGCCTCTGATCTGCTCGGGTGGCATATAGCGCAGCTTGCCCTTGATCACGCCCGTCTCGGTCTCGATCAGCGAGCCGGAGAGTTTGGCGATACCGAAATCGAGCACCTTGACCACGCCGTCGTAGGTGATCATCACGTTGTGCGGGGACACATCGCGATGCACGACGTTGAGCGGCTTGGCTTGGTAGTCACAGAGTTCGTGACAGTGATGTAGGCCGCGCAGCATATCCGCGATGATACGCAGGTGCATCGGCCAGCTCAGCGGCTCGGGACAATTCGAGATGATCGCCTCGAGCGTCTGGCCCTCCAGATACTCCATCACGATCGTCGGCGACCCTTCGTGCTCGGCCACCTCGTTCACTTGCACGATATTCGGGTGGTTCAGGCGCGCGGAAAGGCGCGCCTCGTTCTCGAACATCGCGCGAAACTCGGGATCCTGTGCGTAGGCGCTGCGCAGCTCCTTCAAGACCACGAGCTTGTTGAAACCCGCCGGCCCCACAGCCACCGCCAAATAAACATTGGAGGTGCCTCCCTGCCCGAGCTCGAAGAGCGTGCGATAGCGGGCCGCCGGCACCGCATCGATCTTCGAGGCAAGTCTCGACATGGGGGCGGAATCATAACCTGAAAACCAGCGGATCAACGGAGTTCTCGGGCGTGAGTGCGCACGCGAGCAGTGCGCCGCGGCGAGTGCTAACGTGGCGTGCGTGTCCTTTTGCCATGAGTGCCGCGGTAGCGGACTGTGGTCGGTTGTGCGCACCTCAGCTTTGGCCGCGCTGCTGTTCGGTGTTTCCGCGTGCTCGAACAGCGACAGTGCGTCGACTGAGGGGGTCGTGGAAATCTTCAGTTGGTGGACTTCTCCGGGCGAAAAACAGGCGCTCTCCGCGATGACCGATGTGTTTCTCGAACACAGTCCAGGCGTGACCGTGATCAACGCCGCGGAAATTGACGCGCCCACGGCGCGCGAGCGACTCTTTCAACGGCTCTCCTTTGGCGATCCCCCGGACACCTACCAAGCCAACATCGGCGCCGATCTTTATACTTGGGTCAAAAATGGTGGGCCGGACGACGAAAATTCCAAACTCGAGCCGCTGACGCAGCTCTCGCGCGATCAAGGCTGGGCAAGCGCGGTGCCGGCCGCCGTGCTCGACAAGGTGAGCTACGACGGCACGGTGTACGCCGTGCCGATCAACGTCCACCGTTTGAATACGCTCTTTTACAACCGCAAGATCTTCGCCGACAACGGCCTCACGCCGCCGAGCACGCTCGCGGAACTCTACACGCTCGCCGACACGCTGAGCGCCAAGAACATCACTCCGCTCGCCGTCGGCAGCAGCGGTCCCTGGACGCTCTCCGAGTTGTTCTTCGAGAACCTGTTGCCGGCGATGGCGGGCGACGCGTTCTACACCGACTACTTCGACGGCAAGAAGGACCCGCGCGATCCCGAGATCGACGTCGTGCTGCGCGAGGCGAGCAAGCTGTGGGCGTACACCAACGTAAACGCCGGCGATCTGGAGTGGGACGCGGCAGTCGAAATGATGGCGCAGGGTCAGGCCGCCATGACCCAAATGGGCGACTGGGCGAAGGGCTATTTGGAAGTGCTCGGCTACAGCCCGGACAGCGATTTCGGTGAAGTGCCGTTTCCGGATACCAGCGACATTTTCGTGTTCACCGGTGACTCGTTCCCGTTGCCCAAAGGCGCACCCAACCGGCGCGGAGCGCTCGATCTGCTCGGCGTGTTCGGTTCAGTCGAGGGCCAAGCCGCCTTCAATCCGATCAAAGGCTCGATCTCGGCGCGCGTCGACGTCGACCCCTCGCGCTACGATTCGCTGAGCCAGCAGGCGTTCCTCGATTTTCAGAGCAAACGGCTGGTTAGCGCGCTATCGGGCACCGTACCCTCGAGTTTCTCGAATCCGGTCGACACGGCGCTCGGCCATTTCGTAGCGGATCCATATCACGATCCTGCCGAAGTCGAAGCGGCGCTCGCGCTCTATTACGACATCTTGCAGGAACCCAACTGAGTGTAGCGGGGCTTTGCCCCGCTGAGCATCATCACATCTCGACGGACAAACTGGCTGCGATCGTGGCAGCTGGAAGCGCCGCGCAGGTTTTTGTTTGTGTGTTCCACGTCGCTGCGCCTCGCGACGCTCGCGACCTGACGGAAAGCATGCGCCGGTTCCGCCGGTTCTCTCGGGTCGCGGCTGCTGCTTTCATTCCGAGATCTGCCGTTCCAAGATCGCAACGCCGCCTTGCGGGGCGTTGCCCCTGCGCCCCAGGATTCCAGCAGAAATGTGACCAATCCTGAGTTTGCCCCGGCGCCCCAAGAGGGTGCTCTTTTGAGGTTGAGCCGTGATGAATGCTTGCGTTTCCGTGGTAGCGTCGCCGACCAGGAACACGAGAGCCGATGACGGGTCCATCCATGGCGCCGGGGCCGGCTTCCCTCAACGGGCGCGTCATCGAGTCCGAGTTCCAAGCCAACGTCAGTTACCGGCTGGAGCGTCGCATCGGCGAAGGCGGGATGGGCCAGGCGTTTCTGGCTCTGCGTCACGCCCCGGACGGGATCGCGCCGGTGGTGCTCAAGTTGGTGCGTCCTTCGGCAGAGTCCGGCGCGCAAAATTCCGCGGGCATCCTGGTTCAGAAAGAAGCCGTGGCCCTCGGTCGCTTGAACGAGCGCGTGCCGCCGTGCCCGTTTGTCGTGCGCTTGGTCGACACGGGCAGCGCGCATTTGAGCGGTGAAAATCGGCCTCCGACGCCGTGGCTCGCGGTCGAATACGTGCACGGCGGGGTCGAGGGTACGACGCTCGAAGACCGCGTCGAGTGCAGCGTCAAAAATACGGGCTTCGCGTTCGACGCACCGCGCGTCGCGCACGTGATCAAATGCTTGTCGTCCGGCCTTACCGCGATTCACGGCGTGGGTGTCATCCATCGTGATCTGACGCCGGGCAACGTGCTGTGCTGTGGCTTCGGAGAGGCCGAGATCTTGAAGATTTCGGACTTCGGGATCGCGCGGCCGCAAGGACTCGCGGCGACCTTCGGTGGCATGCCGGTGGGCACGCTCGGCTACGCCGCTCCCGAGCAATGCATGCCCGACGGCCAAGGCGGCGCCGGCTCGTTCACGGACGTCTTCAGCTTCGCGTGTGTCGTCTACTTCGTGCTCACGGGTGAGCGTCTGTTCGACGTGAGCACGCCGTTGGAAGCCATTTTGCGCGTGCGCGAGGAAAAGCGCCGCTCGGTCTTGGAAGCCAAGTACCTGGTCAGTGAGCTGCGCGATCGCCCCGAGGCGTGCCACGCGATCGACGCCGCGCTCGCGCGCGCCACCTCGTATGACCCGAAACAACGACCACAACTCGCCAGTGAACTCGCGGCGAGCCTGACACCCTGGCTCACCGAGAGCCCGACGCCGCCCAAGCCCAGCCGGAGATTGATCAACAGCTTGATCAATCTCGCTCCGCCGGGCGATCTTTCGCGCTGGGAGTGGACGGTGCGTCACCCGCCCGGCGGGGACCGCGTGATCTTGAGCGCGGCCTGGGACGTGGATGGACATTGTTTCGTGTTCACCACGCGCGGCCCCGCGTTCTGGAACGGCCAGGTGTGGGTCGACGCGCCGGAGGCCGCGCGTGCGCTGGCACAAGGCATGCGTTTTGCGCGGCGCATGGACGCCGGCTGCTGGCTCGTGGGCGGCGAGGGCGGACACTTGGCGGTGTACGCGAGCGACGGCGTGCGCGAGGTCGTGCGTGCGCCGTATCCGGAGCTCGTGTTTTTGCACGGCAACGGTCGCTTCGACGACTTGCTGGCGGCCGTCGGGCAACTGCCGGGCGAACCGCCCACGCTCTGGGCGATGGCCGCGCGGCGCTGGGTAAAACCCATGCGGCTCGAGGGCGTCGCGTACGTCGCGGCCCTGCTGCGCCTCGACGATACGCGCTGGCTCCTGTGCGGACGCTTGACGCAGGGCCAAGGCTTTGCGGCTATTTACTCACCGCTGCAATGGGATGTCGAATACCTGCTCGCGCCGCGCGCGCGCGCGTTCGTGGGCGGCGCCACGTCGCCCGAGCGCGGGCTCGGTTTGCTCGTGGGCAGCCAAGGGGTCGCGCTGCGCGTGGACGGCACGAGCGCCGTGGCCTCGCTGGCCGAGGGCGGCCCCGATCTCACCGCGGCCGCCATGGACGTGCTCGATCGCGAATGGGTGACGAGCCTCGGCCGCATTTGGGTGCGCGACCCGGGGCGCGACCTGAATTGGCGTACCGTCTGGACCGATCCCAATTGGCGAGCGCCCTTCATCAGCATCATCGCCGACGCCGGGCTCTTGGTGGCCATGACTGCGGACGGCGGCGTGCTCGAGGGCCGCGCGAGTTGGCGCGGGTCGGGCCGGCTCGGTTAGCTGGCGTGCTTTTTCCGAGCCTGGCGCGTGATGCGCACCAGCCCGAGCGCCCCGAGCAGAAAGCCGCCGAGCATGAGCGACTCGTCGCCGCGCGCAGCCGCGCGACAGCTGCAACCGGACTTGTTACTTGCGGCTGAGCTCGGCGGGGTTGCGCCGGCGATGCCACCTACACCCGTCCCCGCGCTGCCTGCTTGAGCGTTGCCACCTTGAGCATTGCCACCTTGTCCGCCGCTCGCGCCGCCACTCGAAGCGCCGCCGGCGCTCGCCGCACAAGTGATGGAACCCGCGGACAGTGGAACACTACCGCTCAGCGTGCAGGCGTTGAACGTTGCGCAGACGCTCATTTGCGTCGGGTTCGTCGGATCGCCGGTCGACCACTCCGCTTGGCAGCCACTCGGTTGACCGCTCGCGTTCGGCAACGGTCCGCGCACGTCCCTGAGCTTGACGAGCGGCGTGAAGTCCGTGAGCGCCGTGGGCAAACTGGTACCCGTGTAGCGCGCCACGTGAAAATCATGAGCGTTCGGATCGATGCCCGTGGGATCGCTCTCCGTCGCGCACGCGTACAGGGCGTCGCTCGTCCAGCGCAGGCAGCTCACGGCCAGCTGCGGCAGCTGTGCGCTGAACGTCAAATCGCTGGAATTAGCGCTGTAGAGTCCCAAATCCTCCGGGGTCGTTACCTCCGGCGGCACCCTGGGATCACCGTAGCCGGCGAGCACGGTCGTGCCGTCCGGCGAGAGGGCGAAGCCGAGCAGCGCCGCTTGCTTGCGCAGCACGTCGGTCGCGGTCATGCCGCCGTCGTCGGTGACGATCAACGAATCGTCCCAAGTCGTCGTGCCTTGATCGGTGTCGGTGCGGCGATTGGCTCGCAGGTAGACGCGTTTGGGATCGCTCGGAGAAACTGCCGCGATGTAGAGCCCGAGCACGCCGTCGTTGTCGTCGAGCGTGACCGGACTCGCCGTAAAACTCATGCCGCCGTCGGTCGACGTGAGGAGCTGACTCGTACCCGTGGTGTTGCCGCTCACGTAGATGCGATTCGGATCGCTCGGCGCGACGTCGACCGTGAATACTTGCCGGACCATGGTGGTCGGGATCGCCATGCCGAGCTGACTCCAAGTCTTGGCGCCGTCGACCGTGTGATACAGGCGATGCTCGAGGACCGTACCGTCGTCTTTGTTCACGCTGGCGAGCGCGATCACGCCGTGCGCCGCGTCGTAGGCGGGACACAAGTCCACGATTTTACCGGCGGGGCCGCTGGCGTTCGGATCGGGGGGAATGAACGTCAAATTGTGGGGCAAAGACCAATCGCTCGCGAACGTGCAGCCGTCGTCGCGCGAGACGCGTAGGCCGTTGAGCGAGCCGGACAGGATCGTTCCGTCGTCCAAGACCTCCAACAGCGGATCGACCCAGGAGCCCATCAAGGTGGTGCCGAACAACGACGATTCACAGACGTATTGAAAATCCGTGGAGTTACCGGAGACCAACAGCCCATACGTTCCCGCAACTACCAGTGAGCCCGTTGGCGACACACGCAGCTGCTCGGCGTTCGGGAAGCGTCCATTAGCGTGCGCCACGCGCGGCGCGAGCAACGCGAACCCGCACAGCGCAAACGCAACGAACGAGCGCGCGCCAAGAAGCGGCCGCGCGCGTCGCGTCTTCATCCACGAGCTACCATCTGGGTTCACTTGGTCACCTCTGCTTGATTGAGTCACCGTGCTCTCGATCGGCAGGCGCAAATTGAGCATGCGAGCCGCGCTCTACGAGCGTAGTATTGGACGCGATGACCGCTCGGCGGCCTACGAAGTTCGATGAACGGCGTCGCGCCGCGCGCGTGGCGAGCGCGCTCGCCGGCGCGTGCTGCGTTGCGGCCGTCTGCGCGTGTTCCTCCGATCAGAAAAAGGAGACCCCGCTCACGCGCGAGCAAGCGCTCGACCCCGAGAACTGCCGCGGTTGCCACGCCGACTACTACAACGAGTGGTCGGCCAGCATGCACGCGTATGCCGCGCGCGATCCCGTATTTTTGGCCATGAATCGTCGCGGGCAGGCGGAAACGAACGGCGCGCTCGGTAACTTCTGCGTGCAATGTCACGCGCCCATGGCCGTGCGACAAGACTTGACTCAAGACGGGCTCAACCTCGAAAGCTTGCCGGCCTCTGCGCAGGGCGTCACTTGCTACTTTTGTCACAACACGGTGGACGTGATCGGCACGCACAACGCTCCGTTGACGCTCGACCCCCACGATCCGATCGCGTTGCGCGGCGGCATTTCCGATCCTCTCTCCAGCGCACCGCACCACTCGAGTGCCTCGGGGCTGCTCACCGGCTCGGATCCGTCGAGCGCAACCCTGTGCGGCGCGTGTCACGACATCCAGCTGCAGTCCCCGCCCGGCCCGCCGCCAACCGATGGCGCGCCCGTCGAGCTTGAGCGCACGTTTCAAGAGTGGCAAGGCACCGTGTTCGCACCCGGCCACAACACTCTGAATCCGAACGGCGTCACCTGCGGCGGTTGCCACATGCCCGTGCCAGCTCGCGGCGCCGTCGGTGCCATCGCGCCCGGTGCACCCGCCACGCGCAAGCTGCACGATCATCTGTTTCCGGGCGTCGATGTCGCGCTCGACGGCAGCCCGAGCCAGCCCAACCAAAACGCGGTGCAGGGCTTTCTCGACACGGTACTGCGCGTAAAACGGCTGTGCGTCGAATACCAAGACGACCCCACGGACCGGCAACGTATCCGCCTGCTCGTGGATTTCGACAACGTGGGCGCCGGCCACTTTTGGCCGAGCGGCGCCGCTCAGGATCGGCGAGCCTGGGTCGACGTGCGCGTGCTGGTAGACGACGCGCTCGTCTACTCGAGCGGCAAGCTCGACGCCGGCACGGACGTCACGACCTCGAGCGATCCGGACTTGTGGCTCCTGCGCGATGAAACCAAAAAAACCGACGGCTCTCCGGCCCACATGTTTTGGGACGTCGCAAGCATCACGCCCGGCACCATCCCGGGCGCCGTCACGAGCGTGGTCGGCGCGCCGGGTTACGACGGCACGCACGTCATTCGTGAATACCCGCGCGACAGCACGAGCTGGATCACGGCGCCCTACGATCAAGCACGCCTGCGCGTCGAGGTGCGCATGAACATTCAAGCCGTCGGCTACGACGTGCTGGACGACCTGGTCGCATCCGGACACCTGGACGCGAGCACTCGCAGCGCCGTCACGAGCATCGTGCTGCACCCGAACCAGGCCTTCGCGCGGCAGGATTTGATCGCGCAAGATCCCGGTTACGCGCGCTTCAACGATCTCACGTTCGAGTGGAGCGCTCTCAGCTTGAGCTCGCCGTACTTTGCGGGAGCCGCCCCGCAATCGCTGGGCACGGTCGACATGCTCTGCGCGGGCATGACTCGGACGACGCAGTAGGCCCGGCGCGAGCGGGCTCACGCCGGTCGAAGAACGCGCGTCGGTCATCCGCTCGTGATGGCCGTGCACAAGGTCAGCGCCGCGCTCTCTTGGGTTCCGCCGCCGGTCGGCGTGAGCGCGAGCGTGATGTCGTACAGCCCAGGCATCGGCAAGATCAAGCTGTCGACTTCATAGCTGCCGCCGCCCAAATCGACGCCAACCGCCTCGGGCGCGGAGTGTCCGTGAGCGGGCATGAAGGACGAGACGAGCAGGCCGCCTCCAGCGACCGGCGCACCCGCGTTATCGTCGATTTGCAGCTTCCAGGTGTTGCCCGGCGCGCCGGAAGAGATGACCGGCTCGGGCGGATCGAGCGACGTGAGGACGAACGTGTAGCCGTCACTCGACGTCGTGGTAAACCCCGGGGTCAGCGTTTCTCCCTGCGCGGCGCAGTCGGCTTGCGAGCTCATCACGCCGTTGGCGGAGCTTGCGGCCGTGTCGGACTTCGACGAGCAGCCGAACAAGCCCGCCGCGCCCGCCACGAAAGAGAAGCCGAGCGCCAGCCGACGCGGCGCGAGCGCCACGAGCGCGCCGCGTCGCTTGCGCGCAACCGCGAGACCGAGACCGAGCACCGCGAGACCGAGCCAGCCGCCGGGAGCGTTGCTCCCGCCACCGGGCGCCGCACGACACGCGCAACCCGGCTTGGCCGCAGGGAGAGGATTGGGTAGCCGCTCGTTGCTCGTAGAGCCGGCCGTAGGTGAGGTAGAGCCAGCCACACCGGTTGCGCTACCGGCAGCGCCGCCCGTCGCAGCCGGACCGCTCCCTGCAGTGCCGCCAGTCCCAACCGTCCCGGTCCCTGCCGTGCTCGCGCCTGCCGTGCCCGCCGTGCCTGCCGTGCTAGTGCCACCAGTGCCGGAGCCACTCGCGCCCGCCGCGCCGGTACCACTCGCGCCTGCGGTGCCTGTGCCGCTCGTGCCCGCGGTGCCCGTCCCGCTCGTGCCTGCGGTCGCGCCGCCAGCGCCCGTGCTCGTGCCACCAACGCCGCCCGCCGCAGAGCCGCCCGCGCCGCTCCCGGCCGCGCCGCCCGTGCCGGTGGTCCCGCCCGCGCCGGCCGCGCCGCCACTGCCAACCACTGCGCCGTCACACGTCGCGGGGCCCGGCGCGGCGAACGCGCTGCCGTCGATGCAGGTCGGCGGGGTTTCGGTCGCGAGCGTCACTTGCACGGACGCGTGATTCGCGTCGAGCTCGTTGACGACGAAGGTCACACCGCCCGCGGGATCCGTGTAGCTCTGACCGAGCGTCATCCCGTCGTACGTCGTGGGGGTGGTCGGAGCATTCATGTCGAGCACCCAGGTAAACTGCGAGGTCTTGTTGGGGGCCGGCACGTCCGCACCGACCTCGACCAACACGGCCAGCGTCTCCTTGCCGTCGATAGACACCTTGGTGCGGAGCTCCAAATAATACATGCTCAAGTTGACGACGGTCGCGACGCCGGTCGTATTGGCGAACGGGCGCGTTTTCGGCATCGGGATCTGCAGGACCTGGACGCCGTTGCACGCGAGCTCGGTCGGCAGCAGCGTGTAGGTACCGCTCTGCGTCGCGCGTACGCCGTTGCAACCCGCGAAAAATCCTTCGTACCACTTCTCGTAGCCGTTGAAGTGAGCGCACGCCTGGCCCATCACCGTGTGGCGATCGCCGTATTCCGCTGCGGTGCACGTGCCCTGGGGCGCGTCCACGAACGTGCCGCTCGTGCAGCGCAGTGAGTTGGAGTGCATCAAACCGAGGTTGTGACCGACCTCTTGCGCGAGCACGGTGCAGCCGGTGCTCGCGTTGTACCAAGAGCCCGTTGCCGGCCGCGCGGCATTGCCTTCCCCGCCGAGACCGCTCCAGCCGCAATCCGTGTCGTTCGAACCGATGTACGTCATCCAGTGATCGAAGGTCATGCCGAACTGCGTCGGCCAGTTCTTCTCGACCGCCGTGACGGCGGATTGCTGGCACGTCGCGGTCACGATCGAAGTGTCCGTGACCGGACCCAAAACTTGACCCGTGAAGCCCAGGCCCCCGTAGGAGGTCTCCGTGTAGTACTGATTGAGGCCGGCCGACGTCGCCGGCGTGCGCGTGCCGAAGATCGCCGTCTGCGCGGTGGGCATGTCGATGTTCACACCGTTGCCGATGTCCATCATCACGAAGCCGACGGTCTGCGTCTTCGGGGTCACGTTGGTGAGCGGCTCCGTCGCCACGCCGAGCTCGTCCGTCACTTCCTCATAACGGGTGACGTTGAGCGTGCCGTCTTTCTGCGTCTCGCCCCAGACCTTGATCTTTTCCCACGGCTCGAGCGGTGGATCTTTGTCGAAGTGGAGATGCGTATCGGCCGGCGTTTGATCGTTCGGCGCGAGGTAGTAATCGTGAACGGCGTGTCCGTCGGGATAGTCGAACGTGTAGATGTGGAGCTCACCGCGCAGCGAGCCGTCCGGATCACTGCTCGCGCTGCTGCAGGCGACTAGCGCCGGTAAACAGACGGCGGCGATGGTCGCGGCGGCGAAGGGGAGCCGCAGGGCGCAGCGTGCAGTGATTGAGGAGCTCTGGGCGACGGTCATGAATCCTCCACGGGGCCACGGCGAATGGCTTGCCAAGAGATAGAGTCGACGCAGGGCATCTCGCTGCGTCACGAAAGTTGACTCAAAGACAATATGACCTGAATCAGCTGTAGTCACGCGGAGGATCGCGATTCGATCGACGTTTGTGCGCGCGGTGCGCGCGCGGAGCATCTGGCTTCACGACAATTTTCTCCGTGCCGGCGAATCGCGTTCGCGTGCGGAGTGAGTCGACGTCGCCTTTCCGTGATCCGAGGAGCCACGCGAGGCGATCGGCTCAGCTTTTTTTTGCAAATTGCCAGGAGCTTTTGGGCATGCGGGAGACACCCCACATTTTCTGCCGGTAGAGTGCCCGCCCATGACAGAGAACTCCCTCGCCAATCGACGCATCGCACTGACCGGCATCTCGCGCGGCATCGGCTTCGAGATCGCTCGCTCGTTCCTGGCGCAAGGCGCCGAGCTCGTCGGCATCGCCAAGGATCCGGAACGGCTCGCTCAGGCGCGCCAGAAGCTCGATCCTGCGGGCTCACGACTGAGCGTCGTCGCAGCCGACGTCACTGACGCGAGCGCGCTCCCGCGCATCATCGAGGCCGTGACGAAACGCTGGGGCGCGCTCGACATCTTGTTCAACAACGCCGGCGTACAGATCGACGGCGCTGCGAGCGGCTTCGTCGACGGGTCCGAGCAAGTCGTCGAACGTTCACTCGCGGTCAACTTGATGGGGCCGTATCGTCTGTGCCTCGGCCTCTTGCCGCTACTGCTCGAGGGCCGCGAGCCGCGCATCGTGAACGTGAGCTCGGGAGCGGGCACGTTCGCCGCAATGCGCGACCGGCACATCGCCAGCTACCGCTTGAGCAAATGGGCGCTCAATGGCTTCACTCTGCTGCTCGCGAGTGAACTCCAGGGCAAGGTCAGCGTGAACGCCTTCGACCCGGGTTGGGTCAAAACCGATTTGGGCGGCCCGAACGCGCCGGGCAGCGTCGTCGAATCCGCCGTCGGCGCGCTCGCGCTCGCTACGCTGCCGTTCACGGAGACCGGCAAGTTCTGGAAGGACGGCAAAGAGATCCCGTTCTAAGCACAGTTCCTGCGCGCGCGAGCGGAGTGTGGGGCTGCCTCGCGACATGCGCGTGCACCAGTAGTGGGCGGCGCTGGCGCTGGCGTAGGCGGGTGCGCGGCTTTGATGCCTGCCGCCCGGGCATCTGCGGCTGCGGCTATCGCGCTCGGCTACCGAAGATCGCGGGGAAGCTTCGCAATCGTCGGAAAAGCACGCAGGACCTCCTCGTCAAACGTTGCCATCGGAGCGCCCTCACGCTCTGCAAGCTCGACGAACAGCGTGTCATCCACCGCTAAGCCACTACTCAATGACCGTACTAGGGCGAAACATGGCCTGCGCCCGGCTTCGCGTCAGAGCTGCGCGCGCGGGCGGGCCACTTTTGCTTCTCGCACTTGCGAATCCAAAATCACGAAGAACAAACAGTATTGGCCCCACGCGCCGCCGGGCGCGCGGTAGTGAGTGATGCCGAGTTGCAGATTGAGGGCGCCGTTCGCGAGCAGGCTCGGATCGAATTTCAACGACCGCAGATCCGTGGTCTCCATCACGTACCCACGCACCGGTCGCCCACTCGAGCTCACCACGTCCTGAATCGTCGTTCTCAGGGCGTCCATGCTGTTTTGCTCGTTCTTGCTGACGCGCTCGAGCGCGCGTAGGAGCGAGCCTTCGCTGCGCGCTCGCCGCGGCGCGGGCAACCCGCGGAGGGCGCGTTGCCTGGCGAGCTCTTGCAGCACGGCAACCTCGTCGGCGCCGTGGTCCTGATTGCCGAAGAATGCGTAGGTGGTGATCAGCGCGCCGACGCCGTTCGGGTCGAGGGAAGTCACGCCGATACCCGTGCGCGACATGTCAGGAGATAGAAGCACCAAGCGCCCGAGCGGGCTCTCGAGCGCGTACGTCAGCCAGCGACTCGGGTTGCGCGAGCCGTTGACCGAGCCGAAAAATATGCCGCCGTCGCGGATCATGCCCGACACGTCCCAGCCGGCGAGTGCGCCGAGCGCGATGGTATTTTCCGATTCCGCGTCGTGGGAAATCGAGCTCAGGAACAAGTGCGGCGCGAGCTTGCCGTTCGTTTGCGACTGCCGCGGTTCGAGCGTGAGCTGCGCGACGCCGGCCGCCGCACGCACGCGGTTCAGGCCTGCGAGCAACGTGGTCCCGAACGCTTCCGTGCTGGGCGCGGCGACGTTGTCGCCGTAGCTGCCCGCGTCGTAGTCGAGGTCGGCGGTTTCGTTGCGCCGTAGTTCGACTTGCGCGACGACGTTGAGCAGCACTTGCCCTTCGGAGCGCGTCGCGATTTCGACGAGCGCATGGTCGTCCTGCTCGAGCACCGGACAGCTGATGCGAAACGCGGGCAAGGCAAGCGTTGTGTCCGAGACGCAGCGGGCGACGCCGTAGGCACCTTGGTTGACCATCGACATGGCGTAGGCCGCCGGCTTCAGCAGCGTCCCTTGCAGGGTGACCGAGTTGCCGGAGATCAACGGTGAAAGGCCGTCGAAGCGCACCTCGGGGCGCCCCATGTAACCGACCCACGCCGCGCGCCCGTGGCCGCGTGCGAAGCCGAGCGCCGTCTCGCCCGGATAGTTGAAGAGCTGCTTTTGAACGAAGTCGCTGACTTGTGACTTGAGCTGCCGTTCGAGCTCGGCGTCGGGCACGTTGTCGGGAATCGTGACCGTGAGCTGGCTCCACGAGGTGTTCACGACCGTGCTCCCGCAGCGCACGAGAATGTGACGCCGGATGCCGTCGTCCGGCGCACCGCCGTGCTCGACGTAAAAACGCGCGAGCTCGCGCGCTGCACAGCGCAGCGAAGCCGACGCGCGCACGTCTGCGTGACCCTGAGCACCGTCGACGAGCAGCTGATCCCAGAGCGTGTCGCGCGGATAGTCGGCGCTGGGCGCCTGCGGCTGCATGGCCCACCGATCGGCGTCGACGACGGAGCTTGCCGCTTTCGGCTCCGCGCTCCGCGCGACCACGCTGGCGAGCGCGGCCTTCGACGGAAATTGCGCCGCCGGTGTGCCCGGAGTGCCCGGACCACCGCCGCCGCCGAGACAACCCACGCACGTCACACCCAAGATCCAAACCCAATCAACCCGTTTCATTCGTACCTCCCGCTGACACCCGCGAATCGATGTCTGACGGGCACCCTAGCACGAACCGCCCCGAAGGTGGCGGCGGCTTTTGGCCTCAGAACGCGACGTCCACGTTCGTGTTCGCGACCCCGAGTTGCTGCGTGTAGTGGCCACTCGCGTCGGGCATTTGGCTGGGTTGTGCAAAGCTCGCGAGATTCCCGTGCACGGTGCGCGGCACGAACACGAAGTCGGTATAAGAGAGCGCTACGTGCACGTGGGGGCCGAGGGCAAGCCGGCCGCCGAGCGCGAACGACGCCCCCGCAAAGTCGGGCAGACCCGCCTCGAACGTGCTGTCCGGCACGGCGCTCGACTCGAACCCCAGACCAGAAAAGAACTCGAAGCGCGCACTCGGCCAGAGGCTCAGGCCGGCGCGTACGCCGAAGCTGTCGTGAAAATTGCGCGGCACGTTCTGCAAGACTTGGCCATTGGCCGGTTGCCCGCCGTCCGCGTTCAGCGTGCAGGGCGCGCCAGCGGCTACCAAGCATTGATGCGAGAACGCCGAGTAGCGCGTGTAGTCGCCGAACAGTCGAAGCTCGAGCGCGCGGCGCGGCCGATAGCGCGCGCCGAGCCGCACGATGTCGGGCAGATCATAGGCCACGTCGACGTGTGCGCTGCTCGGCCCGCCCACGTCGTTGTCGAGCGAACCGTGCAGCCGCATGCCGCCGCTCACGTTCGGACGTGACTGGTACGAGGCGCCCAGAAAGAGCTGCTCAGGCAGCGCCTCGTACAGTACGCCGAGTCCGAAACCGTACGCGTAGCCACTCACGTCGACCAGCGAGCGTCCTTCCGTGCGCACGTCGTTCGTGCCGCCGCTCCACGCGCGCACGTCGTCGATCAGCGAGCGCATCAGGTTGAAAGTGGCGCCGAAGCTGAGCGGCGTGCCCGGCACGCGATACGCGCCGCCGAACAAAAGCTCGCTGGTGATGAATTCACCCTCGATCGACTGAAAGCGCGACACACCGTCGACCGGCCCCGGGTAGCGCGAATTCGCAAACGCGGCTCGCTTGTCCCAGTTCACGATGCCGCCAAACGGCGTAAAAAATCCAACGCCGAGCACGACCGGCCCGAGCTTCAACGAGCCGGCCAGCACCGGACTGGCGAGCGTGTTGAGGAGCCGCGCGCGGCCCACGTTGGCGCCCGCGGCGTCCGGCGGATCCGGCGCGTCCGTCGGCTCGGCGCGCCGATCGTAGGTCACGCGACGCAGCCCGACGCTCAAATCCGCGAATACGTGCGCGCCGTCTGCTTGCGAGAGAGCGGCCGGATTGAAGTAGAGCGCGGTCGCGTTGTCAGTCGTCGGGTGACCGTGCTCGGACGCGAAATGCGCCACCGAAAATCCGCTCGCATGCGACGCGCGGGCCTCGAGCAAACAAACGACCGAAAGCGCGAGCGTGACCGGAAATTTCGTTACCCGCATGCCAGAGCCCCGACTACTACTACAACCCGATCCCTCGCCTCCATGTCGCCGAAGATCATCCTGACCGACGAAGTCCTCGGCTCATTGACCGATGACCAGCTCACGCGCGACGTGTGGCTCTACCAACGAGCGAAAGGGCATCGCTTTTCGTCCGACGATCTGCTGACGGCGTTCGTGGCTTGCGCAGCGGCACCGGACGCCCGCCGCGTGCTCGACCTCGGCTGTGGCATCGGCTCCGTCTTGCTCCACCTGGCCTGGAGTCTACCCAAGGCGGAGCTGTTCGGCGTCGAAGCACAAGCGGTCTCGTTCACGCTCTTGCAGCGTAATATCGCGCGCAACGCCCTTTCGCCCCGCGTACGAGCCGTGTGCGGCGATCTGCGCGACGACGCGGCGCTCGCGCCTCTCGGCGCGCATTTCGATCTGATCACGGGCACGCCCCCGTACTTTCCGGCCGGGTCCGCGCTCGAAGCCCGCGACGAGCAGCGCGAGTACGCGCGCATCGAACATCGCGGCGGCGTCGAAGCGTATCTGGCGGCCGGCGCTCCACGGCTTGCCGCGAGCGCCGCGCTCGTGCTGTGCGGCGACGCGCGCAGTGAGCTGCGCGTCACGCGCGGCGCTGAAGCCGTCGGGTTGTCGTTGCGCGCGCGGCTCGAGGTCGTCGCGCGCGCAGGCCAACCGCCGCTGTTCTCGGTCTGGACGTTGCGCGCCGAGCGGGGTGACTTCCAACAATCGCAATTCACGTTGCGCGACGCGCACGGTGGGCGCACGACGGACGCGGAGCGCCTGCGACTCTTTTCGAGGCTCGAGGCGACGCGCGGTCTCGCCGACTGAGCCGCACGCGATCCAAACGCGCGTTCCGAGTTGCGCGGACCCGTGATAAGATCGCAGCAGGCCGGCATTCGCATGTTCGTGATCGAGCTCATCTACAAAGCAGACCTCGCGCAGATCGACGCGCACATGACGGCGCACGTCGCCTTCTTGAAGAAGTATTACGCGGCCGGTCATTTCCTGGTATCCGGCCGTAAGATCCCGCGCGACGGCGGCATCATCGTCGCGCTCGCTGACAGCCGCGAACAAGTGGAAGCCATCGTGCGCGAGGATCCGTTTCATAGCCACGGCTTGGCGGATTTTCGCATCATCGAGTTTCGCGCAAGTCAGCGCGCGGACGACATGCCGAAGCGGCTCACCGCGTCGCCGAAAAAGCAGGCTTGATCGTGCGCCGGATACGAACCCTCGGTTCCCCGTCCTTGCTGCTCGCGAGCCTGCTCGTCTTCAGCTGCGCCGACGCACGCGGGCGCTTCAACCAGTTCCAGCAGCGCGCGGCCGCGGGACTGGACGCGGGCATCATCGACGCCGGCATCGTCGACGAAACGTACGACGGCGGACCTTGCGCGCCGCCCGCGCCCGGCTCGGTGCAGGGGCCCGCGTTGCTCGCGCTCGACACCGGCTTCAGCCCTGGGCAGCCGATCTTGTTCTTCGGTGAGATCGACACGCCCGCGCTCGACGGCACGACCGCCGTGCATTTCATGTATCGCGCGCTCGACGCCGCGGATCGCAAGACCTTGGTCGGCGACCAGTTGGACGAGGGCCCGTTTCCGCTCGGGGCCGACGGCACGCTCACGGCAGATCTTCCCGCCGAACCGCTCGCGCAAGCCGCGAACCCGCTCAACACGGGCGTGACGATCGTCTCCCAATTTGGGCTGCGCGGACACATCTGCGGCACGCGCACCTTTTATTGCGGGCTCGCACCAGGCCAAATCCTGTCGCCGGTCATGGGCACCATCGCCGGCCGCTTCGGCATCACGCTCGTGAGCGGCATCGACGCGCTGCCCGCGCGTCCCCGCTACGGCTGCGACGCGGACGCGTTCGCGATCCCGTTGGCAGACTAGGGGTCTGGTAAATTTCTTGGCGCCCCAGGGAGTGCTCAGCCTACACGTACGCGCCGAGCGCGCGCTCCACGGAACGCGCGTAGCCGCCGCCGAATAGGTTCACGTGCACCAGCAATGGATACAGTTGATACAGCGCGACGCGCTCGGCGTGCCCGGGCGCGAGCGGGTACGCCTCGTGATAGGCGTCGAACACGCGCGGCCCAAAGCCGCCGAACAAGCGCATCATCGCGAGATCGATTTCACGGTGACCGCCGTAGACCGCCGGATCGATCAAGCAAGGCTCAGCGCGCTCGCCGACCAGCAGATTGCCGCCCCACAGATCGCCGTGCAGTCGCGCGGGTGGCTCGCGCGGTCCGACTAGCTCCGGCAGTTTTTCGAACAAGCGCTCGAAGCCGCGGCGGAGCGCGCCGCTCGCTCGGCCGCTCTCGACCGCGAGCTCGAGCTGCGCGCCCAGCCGTTCACTTCGGAAAAAGTCGACCCAATCGTCGTGCGCGCGATTGCTCTGTGGCAAACGACCGATGAAGTTGTCGTGATCGAGCCCGAAGCTCGGCAAGTGCGCGCGGTGCAGCGCGGCGAGCGCGCGCCCGAGCTCTTCGTCGAAGCGCTGGCCTGGGCGCGCCGCCTCGACCCATTCGAGCAGCAGGAAGCCGCGCGCGGTGCCGGGCGGAGAGCTCGCGATCACGCGCGGCACGCGCACTACGGCGGGCTCGGCGAGCAGACCCAAGCCACGCGCTTCGGCGGCGAACATTGCGGCCGGCGCGTGTGCGTTGGTCTTCAAGAACGAGCGCGTACCGTCCCCGAGGCGCAGCGCGAACGCGTCGTTGATGTCGCCCCCCGACACGCGCTCAATCTGTTCGATGCGTTGGCCCAGTTCTGCTTCGAGTGCGCTCCGGAGCTCGGAATCGATCACAAGCCGTGCTCTCTGCGGATCTGAGCGAGCAGCGGCGCGCACGCGCGCAGACAGAGCTCGAGCACTTCATCGAAGCCCTCGTGGCCGCCGTAGTACGGGTCGGGGACCGAGGCACCCGGCGGTGATTCCGCGTCGAACGAGCGGAGCAAGAGCGGCGCTTGACCGTTCTTGCGCGCACGCTGCAAGTCCAATAGGTCACGCAGGTTCGCTTGATCCATCGCCAGCACGTAGTCGAACCGCTCGAAGTCCGCCGACCGGAACTGCCGCGCGCGACCGCCGATCGCGATGCCGCGGCGCTTGCCGGCGGCGCGCGCCCGAGCATCCGGCGGATCTCCTTCGTGGTAGCCGGCCGTGCCCGCGCTGTCGATTTCGATCTGCTCGGCCAGCCCCGCTTCCGCAACCAGGTGCCGCAGCACGCCCTCACCGATGGGCGAGCGACATATGTTGCCGAGACACACGAAGCAGACCCGAACCATCACGACCTCACAGACGCATCGACTTGAGTAGCCAGTAGATGGCGTAGCCCGCGAGCACGAGCGAGCCGAACAGAGCTGCGAGCACGAGGCCCGAAGGGCCCGTGGGGGCGCCGCGTTCACTCATGGGCCAAGCGTACTCCGCCCCCCAAAAACCAGCAAAAACGCGCGCGCGCCGGGACGCTGGGCCGAATTTGGGCGCACGGGCCCGGGGCCGCGTTACACTACTCGGACCGCATCCATGCTCGAGCCGGGCCAGATCATTCAGGACAAATACCGCATCGTGCGCCTGATCGGACAGGGTGGCATGGGCGAAGTGTACGAGGGTGAAAACATCTCGATCGCGCGCCGGGTCGCGATCAAGGTCCTGCTGAGCTACGCCGCCACCAGCGCGGACACAGTGCAGCGCTTCGAGCGTGAAGCGCAGGCCGCGGGTCGGATCGGCAACGATCACATCCTGGAAGTGCTCGACCTCGGCACGTTGCCGACGGGCGACCGCTTCATGGTCATGGAGTACCTGGACGGCGAGCCCTTGAACGGCCGCATCGAGCGCCTCCGGCGTATGACGCCGCAGCAGATCATTCCGATCATCACGCAGGCGCTCGCCGGACTCTCAGCGGCTCACGCCGCCGGCATCATTCATCGCGATCTGAAGCCCGAGAACTTGTTCGTGCTCAAGCAAAAGGCGGGCGTCCCGGACTACGTGAAGATTATCGATTTTGGGATCTCCAAGTTCAACACGCTCACGTCCGAGGGCATGAAGATGACGCGCACGGGCTCCGTCATGGGCACGCCCTATTACATGTCGCCCGAGCAGGCGAACGGCAGCGCCGAGGCCGACAACCGCAGCGATCTTTATGCCATGGGCGTGATTTTGTACGAAGCTGTGACGGGCGCCGTGCCGTTCGACGGCAAGACCTTCAACGAGCTCTTGTTCAAGATCGTGCTCTCGGAGCCGCCGCCGCCACGGCGGCTCGTACCGGAAATGGACCCCGTGTTCGAGGCGATCGTGTTGAAAGCGATGGCGCGCGACGTCACGGCGCGCTTCCAGTCCTGCGAGGAGTTTTCCCAGGCGCTGAGCGGTTACCTCGCCGGACACGCGCCGGCCTTTCGTCAGACGCCGGGTCACCCGGTCCCCTTCTCGAACAGTGGCGCGCAGCTCGACAAGGGGAGCGGCTCGTCCTGGTCCAAGACCGACGGCCAGATCCCGAAGCAGAGCAACGCGGGTCTGTTCGCGGTGCTCGCTGTGGTCGGCCTGCTCATGATCGGCGGCGGCGCGTTCGCCGCCATGAAGCTTCGGCACGGGAGCGAACCAGCCGTGGCCAGCGGCGCGCCCGCCGCGGACAAGGCACCCGCGCTGAACACAGTGGCGGCCGCCGCGGCGATCCCCGCGCCACCCGAGCCGACAGCCGCCGCTGTCGCTCCTGCGCCGGCCGAACCCGCGAGCGCCGCAGCGAGCGCGACCGCAGTCGCCAACGTGCCGCACCCGGCGCAGCTGAGCAGCTCTCCCGCGTCCAAACCGGCCGCCGGCCACCCCGCCGCCGGCAAGCCAGCCGCCGCCGCGCCCAAAAAGAGCGGCGCCAAGGCGAGCGCCGGCACGGACTTCGGCTACTGATCGTGCGCGATTCGCCATGAGCGCGACGCTCGCGGACAAAACCCTGTTCATCACCGGAGCCAGCCGCGGCATCGGGCGAGCGATCGCGCTGCGCGCCGCGCGCGACGGCGCGAACGTGGCCGTGATTGGCAAGACTGACACCGCGAGCGACAAGCTGAGCGGCACCGTTCACGACAGCGTCAAAGCCATCGAAGCGGCGGGTGGTCGCGCGATTGCCTGCGTGTGCGACGTTCGCTTCGAGGACCAATTGCAGAACGCCGTGCTGCGCACGGTCGAGGCGTTCGGCGGCATCGACGTGCTCGTCAACAACGCCAGCGCCATCAACCTGAGCCCCACGCTCGGCATGGACATGAAGCGCTTCGATCTGATGCACCAGATCAACACGCGCGGCACGTTCCTCGCCTCGAAGTTGTGCATCCCCGCGCTCACCGGCCGCGCGAACCCGCACATCTTGATGCTCTCACCGCCACCCACCTTGAAGCCCGAGTGGTTCGCTCCTCACCTGGCTTACACGATCGCCAAATACGGCATGAGCCTCTGCGTGCTCGGGTTGGCCGAGGAATTGCGCCCGCGAGGCATCGCGGTGAACGCGCTTTGGCCGCGCACGGTGATCGCGACCGCCGCCGTGCAAAACTTGCTCGGCGGTGACGCGACCATGGCGCGCGCGCGCAGCCCCGAGATCGTCGCCGATGCCGCGCACGCGATCCTCACTCGCTCGAGCCGCGAATTTTCCGGCAACTTCTGCATCGACGAGGAGATCCTGCGCGCGAACGGGACTACCGATTTCAGTCGCTATGCGAGCGCGCCGGACAGCGAGCTCTTGACCGACCTGTTCGTGTGACGGGCGCGCCTGAGTGACGCTTGACCCCCGAAGCCGAAACTGGCTAATGTCCGGGGCTTCCTTTCGGGAAGGGTTATTTCCATGTCACAACTCGGTTGGTCCGCTCGGAGTTCGTTGTCTGGGGTGTGTGCGTCGGTGCTCGCGCTGTCGGTCGCGTCGTGCATCCCATCGGCCAAGCCGAAGGCTGCGGCCTCACTCGCGTGCGGTGAAGATCAGGTCACCATGGAAGACGGCTACGGCATGTCGCAGATCGCGTCTGGCTGCGGCAAAAAAGACGTCGTCTCGTACGACGGCGGCAAGGGCGGTTGGTCCTCGCTCCGCGAGCGCGCCGCGTTCGAAATGTCGTGCGGCGCAGGCCAGCTGGAAGTGACGATTCTCGCGCAGGACGTGTACGGCGTGACCGGCTGCAACAAGAAGGTCGTCTACAAGAACATTCCGTACGTCGGGATCACCGCAGAGACAGCGCAGGAAACCGCCCCCCCGGACACGAAGCCCGCCGGACAGTAGTGTCGGGCGCAGACGTCGTGCCCGCAGCGAACAAGCGGCGTTCTTTCGGACAATGGCGCAGACGCGAGTCGGGCGCGCTCGGCGTACTGCTCGCCGGCTTCACGTTCGCCACCAGCGCCGTCGCGGCCGCTCCGGCTGAGCGCGAGCCGCTCGCACTCGGTGGCATCGTCACCGAGGCGAAGCAGAGCGACTCGATTGGTCTGGGCCGCGACACCCATTTGCCGCTGCTCACCGAACAGCTGAAGAAAGACGGCTACGCCGCGTTCGACGAATCCGCGAGCACGGGCGGCGACGCGCACTTCGCGCTGGGTGGCGCGGTCACCCAGGTGTCGTGTCGCGCGGAGTCGAACCTCACCTGCACGGTCGCCGTTCGTTGGGAGCTCAGCGACCGCCGCTCCGACAAGGTCGTGTACCGCGTGGTCACGCGCGCGCGCGGCGTCGGCTCCGATGGCAACGCTCTTGCCGACCAACTGTTGACGGATGCCATTCGCTCGCTGACGCACCGCGCGAAGTTCGCGCGAGCGCTGGTCAAGGGCGCGCAGAGCACCCCGCCGACCGCGCGTGCCAGCGAAGCCGCGCGCTTTCGCGAGTGCGCGCGGGCGCCGGTGGCCATGCCCAAGGCTGCGCAAGCCATCTTATCGGCCACCGTGCTGATCGAATCGGGTGATTATCTCGGCAGCGGCACGGTGATCTCTCCCGACGGTTACATCCTGACGGCGGCGCACGTGATCAATCCGGCGGCGCCCCTGCGCGTCCAGCTCTCGTCGGGGCAGACGTTCGACGCCAAGGTCATCCGCCTGAGCAAGCACGACGACGTCGCGCTGCTGCTCGCCGTGCCCACCTCGGGCAATCCGTTCACGACCGTCTGTTTGCCGTTGCGCGCCGACGCCGTCGAAGTCGGCGAGGACGTCTTTGCGATCGGCTCTCCGCTCGGCAAAAAATTGAGCTTCTCGCTGACGCGCGGCATCGTCAGCGGCTTTCGCACGATCGACGACGTGCCGCTGATTCAGACGGACGCCAGCGTAAATCCCGGCAACAGCGGCGGACCTCTGGTGGACCACGAGGGTCGACTGATCGCCGTCGTCGATTTCAAATTGGTCGGGCAAGCCACGCAAGGCCTGGCGTTCGCCGTCACCACGCCGGCCGCGCTCGCGGCGCTCGGGCTCCAGAGCGGGTCGAATACGGATCTGCCTGCGCTGTCCAAGCCGGTCGTCGAGCCAACGGCGGCGAACGAGCAGGCCATCGTCGACGACGACGATCCGCCTTATCCGGAAGACGTGCAAGTCAGCCACGGCAACTCCTCGACCGCCCGCAGCATGCGCTCAATCGGCGTGCTCGCCGGCACGCTCGGCCTGGTCGGCGTCGTAACGACTTGGTCCATGTACGAGCTCGGCAACGCCTCCCCAGGCATGACCGAGAGCACGTTCAAAACCTACCGCACTTTCAACACCGTGAGCTGGGCGGCCTTCGGCATCGGCCTCGGCAGCTACCTCGGTTCGTATCTCATTTCAGACGGAGCTCCGGCGCAGAGCGCCGCGCCGCGCCGCAAGCTGTACGCGGGCATCGGGCTGGGCTCGCTCGTGGTGGGAGGGGATCTGTGAGAACGCCGCGCTCGCTCCGCAGGCGCGCGTCCCTGCTCTTGCTGCTGCTCGCGGGCACCACGGGCTGCCTCGCGCTCGTCGACTTCAAGGCAAAGTGCAACTCGACCTCCGACTGCGGCGCCAACATGCGCTGCGACACCGCTTCGTCCACCTGCGAAGCGCTCATCCCCTGCAAGAGCGACGCCTCGTGCGGGAACTACACCTGCAACACGGCGAGCGGCTTCTGCTACGCCGATTGCGATCTGGGCCTCGCGCTGCTCGACAACCCGCACTGCGCGGTGAACGTGCTGTGCAACGCCGATTCGACCTGCGATTAACGGGCCGTTCAATAGCGGATGGCCAAAATCTCGATCTCGATCTCGCCCGCAGGACGCAGCACGGTGACCACGTCGCCGACGCGCCTTTTCATGAGCGCGCGACCGAGCGGTGACTGAAAGCTGATGCGACCGGCGCTCGGATCGGCCTCGTCGGGCCCGACGATCGAGTAGGAGCTCCGCTTGTCGTTCTCGTCCACGACGTCGACGGTCGCGCCGAATCTTACGTCGCTGTGCTCACCCTCGTCTTGCTGGACGACGACGGCGCTGTCGAGCCGCTTGGTCAAAAAGCGAATGCGGCGATCGATCTCGCGCAACCGCTTCTTGCCGTAGATGTACTCGGCGTTTTCCGAGCGGTCGCCCTGCGCGGCGGCGTCGGCGACTTCCTGCACGACCCGCGGGCGCTCCACCGACGCGAGCGCCGAGAGCTCTTCGGCCAGCTTCTTGGCGCCTTCTTTGGTGAAGTAGGTCGGCATCTTGGCTCAAACTCCGCGGGAGCCTAGGCTCGGCATTGGTCCCTTGCAAAATATGCACAGTCAGCCGGCCGCAGCAAAGACTTCGAGTTCGAAGCGCGTGCTCTGGCTCTTGCTCGGACTTTCCGCCGCGTTCGGACTAGTCCTGTGCTTGGGGCTATTTTTGATCTTGCCCAGCATCGTGCGCGCGGTCGTGATCAGTACGGCCAAAGAGCACGGCTTGCTCTTGGACCCCGGCGAACTCGGCTTTGGTCTCGGCTGGGTACAGCTCGATCACCCGAAGTTTACTCTCGACGGCGTGCGCGCGCTCACTTTCGACGTCGAACGCATCGATATATCGCTGTCCGGTTTGTCGCCGGACAGCATCGAGCTCAGCGGCGTCGACCTGGTCGCCACGGGCTCGCTCACCAACGTCGGCCTCGAGCTCAGCGACTGGGCCAAGGGCCACGCCGACGCCTTCGCGCTGCCGACCACGGCCAAGAACGTGCGCGCGCGTTTCCTGGAAAACGCGGGCGACAAACCGTGGCTCGACGTGCAGGGCGGCACGCTCACGCCGAGCGCGAGCGGGGGCTCGTTCAGCGCCGCGAGCGCGACGTTGCTCGGCGTCGCGCTCGGCAAAGTCGGCGCCGGTTTCACGCGCACGAACTCTGCCCTGACGCTCGGCTTCGGTGAAACGGATCCCGCTCACGCGCGGATCCGCATCGACGTCTCGCCGACGGCGAAGCCACCGACGGCCCGCGTCACGCTCGCGCCGACCCCCGCGCAGGACCTCGAAAAGCCGCTCGGCCTGAATTTCGCGGTCGCGGGCGTGCAAGCGAGCGCCACGGTGGACCTCAGCTTCCCGACCGGCGCGGACGAAGGCAGCGTCACGGGCAAGACTCACGTCACGCTCGACGGCTATGTGCCGCCGCATCCGCTCGAGCTCGACGGCTTCATTTTCGGGAATAGAACGGCTTTCGATACGGACTTCGCGTTGCCCAAGATCCGCGATCGCGTCGTCTTGACCAACAGCGCGATCCAAGCGGGCAGCTTCGTCCTGCGCGGCGGCGGCCTGTTGACGCGCGCGCCCGATCACACGGAAATGACGCTCGATTTGCGAGGCAGTTTGCCGTGTGACGCGCTTGCCGACGCAGCGGCGCAATCGCGCCTCTCGAAAATCCTGGGCAGCGAGTTCGGTGCACGCGCGGGTGACTTAGCGAGGCATCTGGTCTCGGGTAGCGTGGCCGTCGGTCTGAAATTGCACGCCGACAGCAAGAACTTGGCGGCCGCACAGATCGACCGCCAGATCGGTGTGGGCTGCGGTCTACGACCGCTCTCAATCGGCGAGCTCGCGCGTCTGGTGCCGCTGCCTTCCGATCTGGGCGACCTCGTGAGTAGCTTGCCCGCCCTGCAGCAAGGTTTGCCACAGCTCCCGCCGGGGTCTCTTCCTTCGGGTCTGCCCACGCTGCCGAGCGGCTTTCCGACGCTGCCCACGGCGCTCCCGACTGGCTTGCCTTCCCTGCCCGGCTTCGGGTTGCCGCCGAACCCGCCGCCCGCGGCAAACTCGCCCAACAAACCCGCCGGCAAACCGACGAGCGGCGGTGGTTGATGGCGACGATCGCCATTCTGGGCGCAGGCATGATGGGCTCGGCGCTCGCCACGCCGCTCGTGGATCGCGGTCACTCCTTGCGCGTGATCGGCACGCACCTCGACACCGAGATCATCGCGACCCTCAAGGCCGGCGGCGAGCACCCGACCCTGAAGCTGCCCCTTCCTCCGCAAATTCAGGCCTATTTTCGGGACGAGCTCGAGCAAGCGCTCGAGTCCGTGGACGCGCTCGCGCTCGGCGTGAGCTCTGCCGGGGTGGAGTGGGCATCGCAAATCTTGCTGCCATTCTTGCGCCCGCGGCTCCCGATCCTGATGGTGTCGAAGGGGCTCGCTTGGCACGGTGAAAAGTTGACGATCCTGCCCGACCTACTGCAGGCGCATTGGCCGCGCGAGCTCGAGATTCATCCGGTCGCCGTTGCGGGTCCATGCATCGCAGGTGAGCTCGCGCGTCGGGAACAGACGTGCGTGCTGTTCACGTCTCGCTCTTCAAGCGCGACGGCCGCCTGGGCCGCACTCGCGCGCGGCCCCTACTACCACGTGTTCCCAAGCGACGATCCGATCGGCGGCGAGGTGTGCGCCGCGCTGAAGAACGCGTTCGCAATGGGCATTGGTTTTGCCGCCGGCCTGCACGAGGCGCGCGGCCAGATCGCGGGCAGCATCGCCATGCACAACTACGAGGCGGCCCTGTACGCCCAATCGATTCACGAAATGAAGCGCGTGATTGCCTTGCTCGGAGGAGAGCCGGAAACCGCCGCCGGTCTGGCGGGCGCGGGCGATCTCAACGTCACCTGCAACGGCGGGCGCACGGGGCGCTTCGGGCGCTGGCTCGGCCTTGGCCTCGGCTTGAAAGAAGCCACTCTGCGCATGCAGGGCGCGACGCTCGAATGCCTCGAAATCTTGAGTGTGCTCCGTCGTGCCTGCACGCACTACGAGCAGCGGGCCGAGCTTGCGCGCGGCGAGCTGCCCCTGCTCGAGCATTTGATGGAAGTGGCGCTCGAGGATCGTCCGATTCAAATGCCGTTCGAGCGCTTCTTCGGTGCTCCGGAGGCTAAGCGTTGACGAGCCGGACCCGAGCCCGAGTTGCCTGCGGCATCGCTTGGCTCTGCAGCGCGTGCGGCGGCGGCAAGGCCGACGACAATTGTCGGGACCTGGACGGCGGCCTGCACCTGTGCGGACCAACCAGCGTCCAGGTTCCCGTCTTGGCAGGCAGCCCGAGCCCCGAGATCACGGCGCAGATCGACGGACGCGAGGCGCGCGTCTTGGTCGACACCGGCGCCGAAGCGACCGTGATGTCTTCGACCTGGCTCGGCGTTGCCGACGCACAATGGATACGCGCGCACGAGATCTGCGTGCTCGACCTCTGCCTGTACGGAGAGCAGATCTACGCCCACGATACCGAATTCAGCCAGCCCGCTGCCGGGGATACGAACGGCTTCATCGGCATGGCCACTCTGCGCCATTTCGTGCTCGAATTCGACCACGACAGCAGCGTGCGGCTCGCGCAGGGCGCGCCGGCTTGCGCGGGTGAACAGAGCCCTCTCAGCTACAACCAAGACTCGGTCCCGCTGATCGACGTCAGCGTGGACGGGCATGATTTTCCAGCCACCGTCATCGACAGCGGCTCCACGTTCAGCGTGTTGAGTCAGCCCTCGCTCGATCTACTCGACCCGTACATCACGGCGCAGAGTCAGCTTGCGGATTTGTGCACCGTCGACGGGTGCCAGACGGGTGTCGCGCACACGTCCGCCGTCATGCAGTACTGCGTGGCCGGCCATTGCCAAGCAAATGTGCCCGTGAAATTCCCCGTGTTCGACGGCGTCGGCAGCAGCTACCTCTATCTCGAACACACCGCGTTCGATTTTCCGAACTCCGAGCTGATATTCTGCGAGTGATTCGAGCGCTGCAGTCGCCGCGCGTGGAGTCGAACTCAAGGCGGAACGGACTTGATCGTCCCGCGCCGAAGGCCGGCCACGACCGCCAGCGCCTCATCGCGTGACGAGTACAGATTGGAGGGAGCGTGAATCTGGATCGCGATCAGGCGACCGTTCATGCGCTGCACCATGTTGCCGTTGTAGCGAACGATATCGAGGGCGCACTCGTCCGCAAACCGTTTGACCGCCGCGCCGTACCATTCGAGCTCATCGGAATTGGTCGAGAGATTGTCGTAGTCGACGAGTACGTAGACCTTCCGGCCGCCGCAGTACTCTCGCCAGAAGTGAGTCACCTCCTCGAAATACCCTGTGATCTGCGCACGCGTGGCGAGCAACACGGGCTCTGGATGGCTGACGGTGAGGATCCCATCCTTCGGCACGTACTCGCGAAGCGCGTCCGTACCCCGCACCGAAACCGTCACTACTGGCGGCTGTTCTCGCTCCATCGCTTCGCTCGGCGCAGGAGCGCCTGGCCGAGACACGGGAACCTGAGCCATCGAGTCTCCATACGGCGCTTGCGTCGGCGCGATAACCCGCAGGATTTGTGGAGCAATTTTCGATTGTTGGCCATGAGGCTCACACCGAATCGAGCGAGTATTTGAGCGAGTAGCTCAACACCGTCGGCCCGCGCTTCGGCTTGTCGAAGGCGACGGACTCGAACACGTTGACGACGCAGGCACGAAACTCCGCGCCGCGCATGCCCGTGCGCGGCTGGCTCACCTCGGCTTTGCCGCCCGCGCGCGGCACGTGCAGGTCGATGCCAAAGGTACCGCCTTTGCCGGGATCTTCGCTCTGTCGATAGCAGTCGAGGAATTCGGGAAAGCGCGCGGCGACGGCGCGCAGAAACGGCTCTTTGGTATCGGCGTCGTTGGGACCACCGCCGATATGCAAGCCGACGTTCTCGACCTTGAGCTCCGGCAGCGCGTGCACGGGCGCCTTTGGGTCGAGCGTGATCTCGGGCAAGCGCGCGACCGCGGGTGGCGCGACGCCCGGAAGAGCAGAACTCGCTGCCGTCGCGACCGCCGCGCCCACGGGCGAGCCCGTCGCCGCCGGCGAGCCGGCGCTCGGCGTGGATCCAGGAGCAAAAGCGGGATGCGCGGGAGCGCACGCGGCCAGCAGGAACAACGCGCACGCGAGAGATGTCGTCTTTTCCACGACCATCATCGATAGCGCCTTCGTCGAACGCGGAGAAGAGCGCAGGTGTTCACTTTCAGTCCCCGAGCGAATGTGGCAAGCACGGACAATGCGTTCAGGGTGGCCTCGACTCAAGCGCCCCGCGCGGGGAGTTGCTTTGCTCGTACTTGCCGCCCTGAGCGCCTGCCGCGGCTCGGGCGATACGAGCGAAAGCGATCTGGGCGCCCGTGCGCGCCCGCGCGCGGCGGCGCCTACTCCGAGCTTCGGCTCAACGGTGCCGCCACTGCCGACCCCAGCCGCGACCGGATCCACGGCGGCATCCGCGCGGCCAACGGCAGCCCCCTCGGGTAGCGCGGTCACCGACGAGCCGAGCGACGAAATTCACGGTCCGTCCGCGTCGAGCAAGCTCGTGCTGGACGAACCGATCGAGCTCGCACCTGCGGGGCCCGCCGCAGCCGACTCGCGCGGAGTGGTGATGATCAAGAAGACCGACGAGATCGTGCTCTCGCCGCGGCGCGGCGCGCCTAGCCATGACGCACACCGAAAACTCGCGGATTTTGCGCTGGTCCGTGCACCCGCGAGCGACTTTTTTCCAGTCGGCAAGAGCCCGCTCATCCTGCGCGGCAAAGCCTATTGGGTGAGCGGCAATCGCCTGATGCGCCGCGCGCTCGACAGCGATGCGCCGCTCGAGGTGCTCAGCGACGACGCGCGACCAGGCACGCGGGTCGCCGGTGTCGATCTCGAAAATGCGCCGGCGTGCGCCGTGTACGTATCCGGGCCGAAGCTCGACGACACACCGCGCGCGCGCTTGTGGGTGGAGGGCGGCGCGACCCTGTCGCTTTCGCCGGAAGGCTCGGCGGCCAACAGCGTGGCGGCGGCCGAAGGGGGCGGAGATCTGATGACGCTCTCGATCGACGCGCGTAGCGGCATGACGCCGCTGCACGGCCGGCGCGTCCATTTCACCGCCGGCAAAGCCGAGCTCGGCGCGGACGTCGTGATGTGGGTCGGCTCGTCGGCGCAAACGCTGACCGAGGTGTTCGCCGCCAGCACGCCGCAGGGCGCCCTGGCGCTCTTACCCATCGAGCGCGACGTGAACCACTTCGGACTGGCCCTGCTCGCAGTGGGCGCCGAGCCGCACATGGACCCCAAGCTCGACTGGCGCACCTATCCGAACGGCATCGACCTCGCGCCCGTCGCGAGCGCCGCCTTCTGCGGCGGCGTCTTCGTTGCCTATGCCCGCCCGGTCAATGCCGAGCCGGGGGCCACGGAGCTGCTCGAAATCGCGGAAATCGGCAAGGACGGACTCGGGGCGGGCAACGTCGTCGGGCGTGCCAGCGGTTTCGCCAATGTGTCACTCGCCAAGGCAGAAAACGGCGCGGTTTTGGCCTATGTTGCCGACCGCCTGACTTTCGCGACGACCCTGCGCTGCAAGCGCTGAACTCCATGCCAGAAAAAAAAACCAGCACACCCGCACGACCCAAACGCGCCAACCGAACGCCGAGTAAGAACGGTAAGAACGGCAAGCACGCGCAGAAGCTCAGCGCCCGCAGCGCCGATCGGCACGATCTCTACCAGCGCTCGGTGCAAGATCCGGTCGCCGAGATTTACTTCATGCAGCGCGTGTTCAAGGCGCTCAGGAAGCGAGCTCCGCTCACGCTGCGCGAGGACTTCTGCGGCACCGCGCTCTTGTGCGCGACCTGGGTCAAGCGCTCGCGCGAACATCACGCCACGGGCATCGATCTCGAGCCGAGCGTGCTGTCGTGGGGCACCGACCACAACCTCTTACCGCTCGGTCAGGACGCGGCACGCGTCAAGCTCCTACAACAAGACGTGCGCGCGCGTTCGCCCGGCCGCTTCGACATCGTGTGCGCCTTCAACTTCAGCTACTGGGTGTTCAAGACGCGCGACGAGCTCCGCAACTATTTCGCGAGCGTGCGGCGCGGCCTCGCCAAGGACGGACTTTTCATGCTGGACGCCTACGGCGGCTGGGAATCACACGAGCCCATGCTGGAGCCTCGCAAAATAGCCGGCGGTTTCACGTACGTGTGGGATCAAGACACGTTCGATCCCATCTCGCACGCCGTGCAAAATCACATTCACTTCGAGTTTCCGGACGGCACCCGGCTCGACAAGGCGTTTACCTACGACTGGCGCTTTTGGACGCTGCCCGAGCTGCGCGAGCTGCTGTTGGAGGCGGGCTACTCGGACGTGCGCATTTACTGGGACAAGAGCGAGGACGACGAAACCGAGGACTACCGACCGCTCTCGCGCACCGAAAACCAGCCGGGCTGGCTCGCCTATCTGGTCGCGATTCCCTAGCATCGACTGCTTTTTGTTCGATTGCTGAGCTCTTTTCCCGATCTGGGCCGTCGAACGAGCGGGACCTCGTAGAGACAGGAGTATCCGATGCGCGTGTCGTCAATTCGAGTTCGGGCCTGGGCGTACTGGCCACTCCTGTGTTTGGCCGTGAACTGCAGCAAGAGTAGCGAGGTTCCCCCCGCTGGCGCGCCGGCGGAGACGATGCCTGCGCCGCCGCCCGCTGTGTCCGCCGCGCCGGCTCCAGCTGCGCAGGGCGCGCAGCCAGCCCCTGAGCTCGCGCCAGCCGAACCGGGGCGCGCCGCCCAGGACGACTTCACCACCGTCGAGGACGCGGAAAAGGCCCTCGCGCAGGCGCAATCCGAGCTCGAGCGCGTGGCCGTACTCGGTCCACGCCCCGCCACGGGTCGCGGGGAAGCCGCGCACGGGGCTGACAAGAAAGCCGCCGCGCGCAGCGCAGCACCCGCCGCGGCCGGCGCCGACCTCGGCGCACCGAGCGGTGAAGGCGCCTCGGGTGGCTCGGCGTGCGACAACGTGTGCCGCGCCTATTCTTCGCTCCTGCGCGCGGCGAATGCCGTCTGCCGCATCGACGGCGACAGCGGGGCGCATTGCGCGCACGCCAAGCAGGTACGCTCGGACGCCGAGCGCCGCGTGTCGAGCTGTTCCTGCCCAAGCTAGAAACCACGTCATGAGCGCTCCGATCGGTCGCCTGGCACCGAGTCCGACGGGCCTTTTGCACCTCGGACACGCGCGCACGTTCCTACTCGCCTGGTGGCAGATCCGCTCACAGAGCGGCACCATCGTCATGCGGCTCGAAGATCTGGACGGCCCGCGCTGCGAGCCGCGCTACGCGGACGCGGCGCTCCGCGATCTGGAGTGGCTCGGCCTCGACTGGGACGGTCCCGCACTCGTGCAGTCGCACGGCCTAACCCGCTTGAACGCGGCCGTACACGAGCTGCTCGCGAACGGTCAAGCGTACCCCTGCGTGTGCTCGCGCGGCGACGTACTGCGCGCGCAGAGCGCGCCCCACGCGGGCGAAAGCGAGCCGCGCTATCCCGGCACCTGTCGCGGACGCTTCGCGACGCTCGAGGAAGCGGAGCGGCTGACGGGGCGCGAAGCCGGCCTACGCCTGTTGGTTCCCGAGGGCTCGATCCAAATCGACGACGGCTTTGCGGGTAAGCACGAGTGGGACGTCGCGCGCGACGTCGGAGATTTTCTGATCGCTCGCCGCGACAAAGCGCCCGCCTATCAGCTCGCGGTCACCGTCGACGACGACGCGAGCGGCGTCGACACGGTCCTGCGCGGAGACGATCTGTTGCCGAGCACCGCGCGCCAATGGCACGTGCAGCGCGCGCTCGGTTTACCGCACCCGCGCTGGTTTCACGTGCCGCTGGTCGTGGACGAAAACGGACGCCGGCTCGCCAAGCGCGAAGCCGCTCTGAGCTTGGACGAGCTCCGTGCCGCCGGCACGGATCCGAGACAAATCGTGGCCTGGGCGGCGAAGAGCGCCGGGATGCCCGTGGAAGGACTCGTGACGGCACGTGAGCTCATCGCGCGCTTCGACTTGAGCCGAGTGCCCAGAGCACCCTGGAAGCATGCTCAGCTCGAACCCAAGTGATCGATCAGAAACACCACGCGCCGCTCCAGCCTCGAGCGCGTCAGATCGACGCGGCCCTGCACGAAGTATTCGCTGATCTCATCGGCTACGACGATGGACTGCGTCACGCGCCAATAGCCGCTCTCTGCTTGGATCACCGTGTTTTGTGGGCTGCGGCCCTGCGCGTCGAGCTGAATCGCTTGGCCGCCGTCGAACAGCGGTCGGATCTTGCGCTCGAGTTCCGTCGCCGTCAGCGCGGGCTCGCCCGGCTCGGCCAAGTCGAGCACGCTCTCGTAGTCGCGCGCTTGAAGCGCGCGCAAGAGTGAGAACAAAAGATTGCGGATCAGCGCCGTGAATTGCCGCGCGTTGCGCGTGATGTCGTGTTCGTCCGGCTCGGCTTCCGCGGGCGTCGTCAGAGTGACACGCGTCGGATCGCGCAGCCGCTCCCACTCGTCGAGCAAGCTCGAGTCTACGCCGCGCACGAGCGTGCCAAGATACGCGATCACGTCGTCGAGGTCGCTCGTGCGTGTCAGCTCGGGGATCGTCTGCGAGAGCGTCTTGTACACCTCGGACAGGTAGCGCAAGAGCAGGCCCTCCGAGCGTGCGAGACCGTATTCTTTGATGTAGCCGCTGAAGGAGTGCAAATTCTCCAGCATTTCGCGCGCGATCGATTTGGGGCGCAGCTCCTCGCGCGCGACCCAAGGATGATCCTTGGCGAAGGCGGCGTACGCGGCGTACATGAATTCGGAGTTCGGCTTCGGGTGCTCCACTTTGTCGAGCTCTAAGATGCGTTCGTCGTACTCGACGCCGGCCGCCTTGAGCTCGGCCATCTTTTGCGTCTTCAGTTTGTCGACTTGCGCGCGCAAAATTTGCTCTGGATCCTCCACGATGGCCTCGACCAGACTCAGCACGTCGTGCGCGTAGCTCGGGCTGTCGGCTGACAAGCGCTCGACCGCGTCCACGATGTACAAGCCGAGGGCCTGAAAGAGCGAGAAATCCTGCTGCAGCTCGGCGTTGAGCCGCACGCCGCCGCCCTCGGCGGCCGAGCGAAACTCGATGACTCCCGCTTGCCACAGCGAACGCAGGAGCTCGAGCGCGCGCCGCTTGTGCTGCCTCTTGCGCGTCGGCGTCTCGAGGCTGCTCTTGACCAGGTCTTTCATCGCCCGGCAGCCGCCTTGGGGACGACCCAAGACTTGCAACAACATCGCGTGCGTGACCTGAAAGCGAGACGTCAGGGCTTCCGGCTCGGAGCTCACCAGCCGCTCGAAGATCGCCTTGTCCCAGTGTGCGTAGCCCCAGTCGGGCGGTTTCTTGCGCACGAACTTCTTTTTCTTGGCGGCGTTCGCCTTGGCCTCCAAGCGCAGATTTTCCACCACGTGCTCCGGCGCGAGCGCGACCACGTAACCTTGCTCGTCAAAGCCTTTGCGGCCCGCGCGCCCGGCGATCTGCTGAAAATCACGGACACTGAGCACGCGCACTTTCTCGCCGTCGTATTTGCAGAGCTTGCTGAACAGCACCGCGCGAATCGGCACGTTCACCCCGACTCCGAGCGTGTCCGTCCCGCAGATCACCTTGAGCATACCGCGCTGCGCGAGCTTTTCGACCAAGAGCCGGTAACGCGGCAAGAGGCCCGCGTGGTGCAAGCCGATGCCGTGGCGCAACAGCTTTTGCATGTCCTTGCCGTGCGGACTCCGGAAGCTCTCGCCGCGCAGCGCTTCGGCGATCAGCTTTTTCTCATCCTTGCTGCAGAAATCCAAACTGAGCAGGCTCTGCGCGGCCTCTGCGCACGCACGCTGCGTGAAATTCACGACGTATACGGGCGCCCGCCCGCGCGTCAAGAGTCCGTGCACGGCTTCCTGCAAGGGGGCTTCGTCGTAGTCGAAGCTGAGCGGCACCGGGCGTTCGCCGGAGCGCACCGTGACCACCTCGACGCCCGTGCGGCGCGCGATCAACTCTTCGAAGACGCCGACGTCACCGAGCGTCGCGCTCATCAGCACGAACCGACTCTGAGGCAGCGTCAAGAGCGGGACCTGCCAGGCAACGCCGCGCTCCTTGTCGGCGAAGTAGTGGAACTCGTCCATCACCACGTAGTCCACGTTTGCCCGCTCGCCCTCGGCGAGCGCGATGTTGGCCAGAATCTCGGCCGTGCAGCAGATCACGGGCGCGTCGCGGTTCAGCGTCGCATCGCCGGTCATCATGCCCACGCGCTCCGGACCGAGCTCACGACAGAGCGCGAAGAACTTCTCGCTCACGAGCGCCTTGATCGGACACGTGTAAAACGAACGCCGCCCCTCGGCGATCGCCTTGAAATGCACGGCCGCGGCGACCAAGGACTTCCCCGAGCCCGTCGGCGTATGCACGATCACGTTGCTGCCGCTCAGCACCGCCAAAATCGCTTCCTCTTGATGCGGATAGAGCGTGAGCCCCGCCTGCGCCGCATAGCGCAGAAAGCCCGCCAAAACGGCATCCGCGTCCGCCCCGGGTTCGGGCAAGCAAGCAAAGAGCGGAGGGACAGCAGCCATGAGTGGCTCGGCCGTGTCTCACGACTTGCGGCCGAGAGCTAGAGCCAAACGGACGCACGAGCGCGTCACACGGTTTGCCAAGCAGATGCGAAGTCCGTAGTCTGGTCGCTCGGGATGAGCCAAGAACCATCGGGAGATTCCGGGGACGCGCGATTCTCTCGGGGGCGCCTTTCCCGCTGCATCCGCGTCGCGCTGGGGATGTGGTCCCTATGTAGTATCGCGCACAGCGCGGACAATGGAACAACTGGCATTGCGAACCCTCCGGATGTTGGAAGAACCCTCGCCCAGGTTGCTCCCGCGATCGTGCGCATACACGTCGGCGCGCGTTGGGGAACGGGCGTCGTGTTCGAGAACGCGCACACGGTTCTCACTTCCTATGAGCTGGTGAACGTCTCGGGGGAACTTCGTGTCGTCGTTGCGGGACCGGCGAGCATCGCGGCGAAAGTCGTGGCTTGGTCCAAAGCCGACGATCTGGCCGTGCTGGACCTCGAGCGCGACGCGCCCGCGCTCCCTCTCGTAGCCGCGACAGAGCCCGCATACTCGGGCTTGGCCGCGATCCTTCTTTATCAGCCTCGCGATTCAGAAGGTTCCTTCGACAAACTCGAGTGGAACGTGCCGATTCCGCGCTTCTGTCGCGTCGGACGCGTTTCCACGAAGGAACTCGACATGGATCTCGCTTCGTGGGCATTGCCCGGCGAGGATGGCGCGCCGCTCGTCGATCAGACGGGCAAGCTCATCGCGATGCTATCAGCGCAAAGTGCGAAGGAGCGACGCGCCATTGCAACGCCCATTGATCGTGCCAAAGCACTCTTGCATACGCGCGAGAAGCAGGGCACATTCTCGCCCGAGACGCGCATCCGTTTCTATGGGGGGCTGTTCGTCACACCCCTGTACGACGAGGCGTTTGGCACAACGACCGAATCCCGAGCATTCTTGGGTGCTGGCCTGGACGTCGGCCTTCGCGTCAGTTGGCTCTTTCTCGGCTTGACGGAAGGAATATTTCGCTCGGATCACCGTCGTCTATCTGCAGGGACAACGGAGGCACTCGATCGATTCCGATTCGAACTGCAGGGTGGCCCCGAACTTGATCTTGGAAACTACGGGGACCTATTCCTGGGTCCTACGATTGCGGCAGACGTCGATACGGTGGAAACATCGGCAGCAACCGCAACCAACGAAATATCCTCGTCCACTAGGACGGAAGGCCACATCAGGCCGGGGCTCGTCCTTGGCTACGCCTTCCGCAACTTCTTCATCCGCGACATTTTCGGTCTGAAAGCTCCCGGAGAAGCTCGCCTCGAACTCGGCCTTCAAACGGGGCGCTAGCCTGAGCAGGGTTGTCCCTAGCGTACCCCGTGCATCCAGCGCCGCACGAACGGCGCACTGAGCGCCACGAGCACGCCTACGACCAGCGCCACCACGGCGATATTGCCGAACACGGTGCCATACACCATCACCGTGTCGCGCGCCGCGGGCAGCGCGTGAAGCGCTTTGCCTTCGCCGCTCACGCCGGTGAACGCGGCGATCATGCTGGCCGCATATTGCGCGAAGGCGGTGGACAGGAACCAGACGCCCATCATCAGTCCGGTCGTCTTGACGGGTGAAAGCTTGGTCATCAAGGAGAGCCCCACGGGAGACAAACAAAGCTCGCCCATGGTGTGGAGCAGGTAGCCGAGCAGCAGCCAGGGCAGCGGCACGATGCCCGTCTTTTGCGAGGTCAGAGCGCCGAAGTAGAGCGCTCCAAAGCCGAGCCCGAGCTGCAAAATACCGAGCGCGAACTTGAGCGTCGAGCTCGGCTCGCGTCCGCGGCGACCGAGCAGCAGCCAGAGCGTGGTGAGCGGCGGCGCCAAGAGCAAAATGAACGCCGGATTGACCGACTGAAACACGGAGGCCGGAATAGAGACACCGAATACGGAGCGGTTCACGTTGCGGTCGGTGAAGAGATTCATGCTCGTGCCCGCTTGCTCGAAAAATGCCCAAAATACGACCGAGACCAAGGTGAGAAAGAGCGCTGCGTACAGCCGCTCTCGCTCGAGCTTCGACTCCATTCGGGCGAGCATGATCACGAGCCCGAGCAGCACCACGCCCCCGAACACGGATAAGAGCACGCCGACGAGCTTTGTCTGCTCGACGAGCCGCCAAGCAAGCAGCACGGCCGCGAAAACACCGACATAGATCCACGCTTCACGCGACAACCCGAAACGCCGCGCCGCGAGCTTGTCGCGGTCCGGTGGCTCCGCAAGACCGGCAAGCAGCGGCTGCGCCCGCAGGAACACACCGAGGCCGACCAACATGCCGAGACCCGCGACGCCGAAGCCCCAGTGCCAACCAAAGCGCTCGCCCAAATTGCCGCACACGATCCCGGCGAGCCCCGCGCCGAGATTGATACCCATGTAGAAGATCGAAAAGCCGGCGTCGCGTCGCGGATCGTCGGGACGATACAAGCGCCCGACGATGCTCGAGATGTTGGGCTTGAAAAAGCCGTTACCGCAGATCAAGAGCCCGAGCGCCAAGTAAAAGACGTCCACGCGCTCCACGGTCATCGCAAAGTGACCGAGCGCCATCAGCACCGCGCCGAGCACGACCGCCTTGCGAAAGCCGAGCACGCGATCGGCCAGCATGCCGCCGAGCACGGGCGTCGCGTAGACGAGCGCCGTGTAACTGCCGTACACGGCGTACGCCTGCTCATCCCCGAACGCGAAGCGCTTGGTCATGTAAAATACCAGCAGCGCCTTCATGCCGTAAAAGCTGAAACGCTCCCAAGCCTCCGCGAAAAACAGATAGCGCAGAGCCGCAGGTTGTCGCTCGGCCCCTTGGGCATCCGCTCGTGAGTCGGCCTCGGACACTCAGGCGACAGTAGCCCGATCCGACGCCAACTCGGCATTCACAACCTCGGGGCGCCGGGGCAGAGCCCCGCACGTCGCCTTTTGCAGTCTTGGCACGGTAAGATCCCGATCCGCCACGGAGGCCAAGACCCCCAGAAAAATCCGGCAAACCCGGCGCTGGCTCCTCTCCATCGCGAGTGCTGCGAGGCAGTCGGCGAAGGAACTCCGCGAGAACAAAACCCAAACCTAGTGCAGCGCCGGATCCGGCACCGGCTGCGGACGCCGAATGCCGGCCCGCACCAGCCGCTCCGCGACCAAACCGATGCGCTGAATGTCCTCGAGCCCGAGCACGCCCAGGTAGCCCGTGAGCGACCGCACCACCACCGGCCGACCTCCGAGCTCGATCAGGTGCCGGCGCAGCTCGTCGAGCGGCATGCCGGCGTCGACGGCGAAAAACTCGCGCCGCATGAGCGTCGATAGCGGCGCCTGCAACCCGACGCGCGGTACGAGCATCAAGATTTGCTCGCGCGACACGATGCCCACCAGCTCCTTGCCGTAGAACACCGGGTAGTGGGCCTGCGCACTGCGGACCAGATTGTCGATCACGGTGCCAACCGGATCGCTCGGAGCCAGCGTCAACGCATTCGGGTCGCAGACCTCGCCGGCCCGCAAATCAGAGAGCGCCTCCGCGGCGCGCGTCACCGAGCGCTCTTGCGCCGCACCGATGAAGACGAGCATGCCGATCAAGGCCAGCATGGGCTGTTGCGGCGACTGGAAGGCGCTCACGACCATACCGACCGCAATCACCTGTCCAACCGTCGCGGCCCAAGAGGTCGCGCGCACCTTGCCGACGAAAAAGCTGAGGCAGGCGCGCAGCACGCGCCCACCATCCATGGGCAATGCGGGGATCATGTTGAACACGGCCAGCAGCGCGTTGGACCCGAGCAGCGCGAGCAGCAAGGTACGCACCGAAAAGGTGAGGTGCTCGGGGTCCAGATACCAGCCGCTCTTCAACTCGGCGCCGCCGGGGTGGAGAGCCAGCGCGAGGCCCAACGCGATCGCGACGTTTACGAGCGGTCCTGCGATCGCGATCAAGAGCTCGTGCGCAGGCTTGCGGGGTTCGCTGTCGAGCCGGGCCACGCCGCCGATCGGAAGCAAGATGATTTCGCGGACCTGCACGCCAAACCGCTGCGCCACCAAGCTGTGGCCGAGCTCGTGCAGCGTAACGCAGGCAAACAAGCCGAGAATCAGCAAGACGCCAAATGCCGCGCCGCGTGGACCGCCCAGCTGCCCGAAGCTCATGGCCGCGTAGGCCACGATCAACGCAAAGGTCGCGTGCACGCGCACGTCGATGCCGAAAACGCGTCCGATCCGGAACGACCACTTCATCGCGGGCAACATAAGACTCGGACGGCTTGAATGCGAGGGGCGCCGGCAGACCGCTCTTTTACTTGCGAGAGCGCATGAAGGGTTTCACAGTTGAAACAAACGGCGAGCGACAAGCAGCGTAACCTGCTGAATGTGTTGCGCGTTTGCCTGGCACGCTCCCTGCACTATGGGCTACTGAAGGCGGCGCCCTTGGTGCCCCCCCCTCCACCTCGGTCGCCGCCTCCCTTCAACCCACAATCTATCCAGCGGCCTGGTGTGCTCCCCTCGCACCGGGCCGTTGTCTTTTCCATCGTCCGTCGCCCGCCGATTTTCTGTTTTGGGCGTCGTTCGTGCTCCGCTCCGCTCATGCACGCCGAGCGCCTAGTCCAGCTGACTCCGATGACGGAGCTCGAATATGCGGAGTTTACGCGCACGCAGGTCATCGAGTACGCGCGGCAGCTCACGCTCGCCGGCGAGAGCTCCGAGCTCGAGAGCACCGCCGTCGCGCGTGAGAGATTGAACGATCTCTTGACCGACCGCGTGCGGACGGCGGGTCACACGTTTTTCGCGGCACGGGCGGCCGACCGCGCCACGCACGTCGGATGGGTGTGGCTCTCGCCCGCGCCGGCCTTCCTGGGGCCGGGTCACGAGCGTACACTTTGGATCTCGCAGCTCACCGTCGACGAGCCGCATCGGCGTCTCGGTTTTGGGCGCGCGATCTTGCGTGCGATCGAGCAGTACGCGGTCACGCGTGGCACCGAGCAGCTCTGGTTGCGGGTCTTCGATTGGAATGCCGTCGCGCGCCGCCTCTATGAATCAAGCGGCTTCGAACTGGCTACCCAGTTTGCCACCGACGCTCATCTGCGAAAGTACCTGAATCGGACGGGCTGACGCTAAGACACGAGCACGCCGCACGCGTTCTTCGGCGCGCTCGCGCGTTCGCCGACCGCGCGCGCCAGCAAGCTCAGACCCTCCGCGTCGCTCGCGCGAAATTCGTGATCCGTGCGGCCGAGCTCGAGCATCGCGATCAGGCGCGATTGCACCGTGACCGGGATCATCGCGACGCCCTTCACGGGTCCGAGTCGCCCGGCGATCGCGCGCTCCGCGAGGCCGCCATCGGCTGATCCGATGATGATCATGTCACGACGCGCGGCCTCGAAGGCGGCGTCCGCGAAGGGCACGACTGCACCGAGATGCGCCACGTCCACGCCTAGGCTGGTCGAGGTCGTTGGCAGAAAAAGCGGCGCGCGGAGTCGATGAACGAGGCCAACGCAGGCATGCGTCGCTTGCACCGCGAGCTGTAGCGACACCGTCCACACGTCGCTCGGCTCGGTGTCGGCGAGCTCTACCGCGACGTCCCACAAGCTCGGCGGCCTCTCATAGCTCGGTGTCGAGAGCTGCGTTTGCAGCGCGCGAACTTCACGTATTTGCTCCAGGGCTCGAAAGTTCGTCCAAGACAGCTCGCGCACGCGGGAGCTGCGGGGGATGCGCTCGGCCAGCACGCCGCGGAGCAAGAGGTCCATCGGAACCGGCCCGACGATGACGCCCGCGTTTTGCACGAACCAGCTTTGAGGCGAGCGAAAGGCCTTTACCGAAGAGGTCATGAGCTGCATGGAGGGAATTGTCCTGCGCGGGCCTGCGCACGGCCAAAAATCGCGGGAACCTCGCCAAGCGACGCGCTCGGCGCCGCAATATCGGAAAGCGCCGGACCCTGCAGAAAAACCCAGAAAGATCAGACGCTTAACAATCCATCATTTAACATCGGCGGGGGCTCCGGCATCTAACGAGCACAGCCTGATGAGCCCGTTTTCGCTCAGCCTTTCGGAGCCCGCGAGTTCTCGTGCGAACGTGGCCGGCGTGACGGTCGAACACGAGCTCTGGAGCCGCGCCCTCGAGGGTGACGGCCGCGCGTTCCGTTCACTGGTCGAGCCCCACCTGCCCATGCTCTACCGCATCGCGGCGCGCGCCTGCGGCGACCGCGCGCTCTCCGAGGACGCCGTGCAGGAGGCGCTCACCCTCGCCTTCACGCGCCTGCACCAATACCGTCCAGGCACGTCGCTCAAGGCGTTCTTGGCGGCCATCGCGGCGCGCCGCGCGCGCACCCTGCTGCGCGGAGAGCGCCGTAGGCGCGGCTATGAGGAACGCTCCACGGTCGGCGAGCGCGTCCCGGAACCCGCCGAGCTGGTCGAAACCGAGCGCAGCGCGCGCGCCATTCGCGCCGCGCTCGCGGCCATGCCGGACAAGCGCCGCGAAGTCGTTCTGCTCCGCCTGGACGCGGATTTGACCTACGCCGAGATCGCCGCGGCGATCGGCTCGACCGAAGGCTCGGCGCGCGTACTCGCGCACCTCGCGCTGAGCGACCTGAAAACCCGTTTAGGCGAACTGCTCGGCAACGCCAGCCGTAAGGAACGTGAGTGATGTCCGAGGATTCCGAACACGACGAGCTCAAGAGGCTGTTCGACGAGACGGCGGATCGCCCGTCCGGGCCAACGCTGACCAAGCTCGCCGCCCGCGCGATCGACGCGCCGGCCCGCGCCGGGCGCGCGCCTCGTTTTTTGCCGAGCTGGGCGTTTAGCCCTGCGGTGGCCGGCGTCGCGCTGGCCGTGGCTGCGGCGCTCGCGCTCGTGCTGGCTGTGCCGGAGAGCGCGCCGCCCGCGCGCACCGCTGCCTCCGTGCTGACCGCGTCCGTCTCCGTCCCGGCACCGCCCGTGCTGTCGCCGCCTGCTGCGCTCGCCAACGGCCACGCAACGCCGAACGGCAGCGCGCTGCTCAACGCCGACGTCGCCGATAGTGAGGGCGATCTCGGCCTCGGTTTGGACGACACGAGCGAAGGCTCGAGCTTCAACGTGTCGGGGCCCGAATCCGATCAGGATCTCGACGCTTGGCTCGCGGCAAGCAAAGCACTGGCGGAGGGGAGTTAGCAGTCATCGGGGGCGATGAGGAGCAGACCATGTGGTGGCATCGGGTTTTTGGATCTCTGAGTGTAGCGATCGTGCTGGCAGCCGCGGCGCCGGCGCACGCCGAGAATGCGGCGCAAAAGCGCGCAGAAATCGCGGCGCATTTGCGCGGAGCGCTGGCGCAAGCGTTGCGCAAAGACGTCGGGCTCGACGAGAAAAAGGCGACCGACGTCGAGCGCACCCTCGACAAGTTCCGCCCCCAGCGAGAAAGGCTGGAGGGCGACATGCACCAGCAGCAAAAAACACTGCGCGCGCTGCTCGACCTCGACAGCAACGATCAGGGCGCCTACCAAAAAGCGCTCAACGCCGAACGCGACGACACTCAAAAGCTCGCCGCCGTGCGCGAACAAGAGATCGACGAGCTCAGCAAACAACTCACCCCGAAACAGCAAGCCAAGCTCGCCCGCGCCGTCAAACAGCTCGAACAGAGACTAAAGAACGCGATGCGCAAATTCCGTGAGGAGAACGGCGCTGGGGACGACTAACTCGCGGGCGTCACTGTAGCAGGCTCTGCACGTAACTCACGAGGCTCGCGCTGCTGACGCCGACGGTGACGGTGCTCGGCAGCGCACGAACGTACCACTTCACCGTCCAGGTGTACGACATGCCGGCGGCCAGGTTTTGTAGCGGGCCTTGCTCTTCCATCTCGACGTAGCCTTTGCCGCCGGTGACCCCGCTCGAATAGATTTCGATCTCGGCTTCGTTCGAGAATTGCTGCGCGGATGGTACATCGATGAACTGTTTCACGAACACGTCGTTGCCCGTCACTGTCGCGAGCCAGCCGTTCTTCCCGTCATCGAACAGCTTGTATTGAACCGTGTCGGTCATGCTCTGCTGGTACCAAACGACGTCGGACGCGTCTTGTGTGAACGCAGGCAGCGGACCCACGGCGCCCGCTCGAGTGCTCGGCGCCGTGCCGGGGTAGAAGGTCAAACAACCGGGTGGGATGCGCGAGATTTCCCAAGGCGCGACCATGGCCGCACTCGTTCCCGTGTTCTTGAGCGTGTAGTCGATGACCACCGCTTGCTTGGCGAGGTCCGCGTAGAATTTCTTGGTCACCTGCATTTTGGGGCCGGAACCCGTGTTGGCCGCGCTCGTCATGGTGAGCTGCATGGAGTCGCTGCTGGGGCAGGCATACGCGTTCGGATCGATGGCGGGGATGCTACTGCTCGGCGGCCAGCTCCAGCTCTGCGGGCTCGGCCAGAACGTGGAGCCCCAGTTGATTGTGGTTCCCGTCACATCCGACGTTGCCAAGAGCGCGCTGCCGCCGACCGCGAGGGCGCTGACGCGCGCCCCTTGGGTCGGATCGACTTCGACGTGCGTCGCGCCGAAGTCCATCTTGTAAACGCCGCCGCAAGCAGTTGCCGGGGGCGTGATGGTGAGCGTCGGCGGCGCGCCACCGCTACCGCCGGCGCCAGCGCTGCTTCCGGCCATACCCGCATTGCCAGTCACGCCCGCACTACCGGCCACGCCGGCAGCGCCACTGCCGCCGGCACCCGCATCCCCGCCGCTCGCTCCGGCGCTCCCGGCAGCCGAGCCCGCAACGCCGCCCGCGGCTTGTCCCGCCGCACCGCCGCCAGAAACGCCAGCCGTGCCTGCGGCACTACCGGCCACGCCGCCGCCAGCTCCCGCACCAGCGCCGCCCATGCTGCCGCTCGCGCCGGCACTTGGGTTAGCCGATCCGAGCGGCCCCTTACTGCTCCCGGAGCCACAAGCAAAGACACTCACGCCGCCGAGCAAAAAGCCGATCCGTGCGCAACGCAGCCAAGCCATCGAAGTACCTCTCCGCCCAGTGTAGACCGAACCAGGTCGTCAACCGAAGGGTAGCTCTGCTTACCAAGCGGATTCAGCCGAGAGTTCGCTGGTTGCCCGCGAGTTCGAGCCAGGCGAGCGTTTCGAAGTGGTGCGTCTGGGGGAACATGTCGAAACCGGTGAGCTCCGTCAGGCGATAGCCGCCATCGCTCAGCACGCGCAGATCGCGCGCGAGCGTGACGGGATCGCACGCACAATACGCGACATGACGCGCGCGCAGATCGAGGATGCGGGCGAGCGCGGCGCGCGCGCCGCTGCGCGGTGGGTCGAGAACAATCAAGTCGAACACCTCCGCGGGCGGCAATTGCTCGAGCGCGTGCGCCACGTCGTCGGCCACGAAGCGGACGGCATTCAGTCGTTGCTCGCGGGCCGCGCGCCGCGCCGCGCCGATCGCCTCGCGGCTCGCTTCGATCGCAACGCCGGCTAGGCCGAGCCGCGCGAGCGGCAGACTGAAGTTGCCCGCGCCCGCGTACAGGTCGCAAAAGCGGCGTGCTCCCCGCGCCTGCGCGCCTGCGCACAACGCGCGTACGAGCTCGACGTTCACGCCCCAATTGACCTGCACGAAGGCCGCGGCCGGCACCCGAAGCTCGACCCCTTCCAACAAAGGCCAACGCTGATCGGTTTCCGGATCGAGTGGCTGCTCTGCCACGGTAACTAGAAAATCTCCCAGGGCGGCAAGCAGAGCCGGACTCGCGGCGCGCGCGCCGTTTCCCTCCTCCTGGGGAATCAAACGCAATCCGAGCGCGCCTTCGCTTGGCGCGACGCGCAGTTCGAGCTCCCGAAAGCATCCGAGCTCCGCGCGCAGCGAGCGAGGCAGTGCGCGCAGTCGCTCGAGCGCGCGATTGAGTTCGGTCCGAGCAACCGGGCAGTGCGGAATCTCGATCAGCTCGTGCGAGCCCGCGGCGAAGAAACCGAGCTGCCCCTCAGGCGAAACCTGCAGCCGTACGCGTGAGCGGTAGCCGAGCGGCTCGGGCGAAGCGACGAACGCGATCTCGGGCAACTCGCGTAGGCCCCCCATGCGCGTGAGCGCTTCACGGAGCAGATTCGCTTTCTCGCGCAGCTGCGCGTCGTAGCGCAGCATCATCCAATTGCAGCCGCCACAGCGCGCCTGTACCGCGCACACCGGCGTCACACGCTCGGCGCTCGCAGCGAGCACGCGAAACTGCCGGGCCACGCGATAGCTCTTGCGCTCCTCCCAAGCGCTCACTTCAATCCGTTCACCGCTGAGCGCGCCACGCGCGAAACCCGTTCGCCCGTCGGCCAGCCGCGCAAAACCGTCGCCCCCCGGCACGATCTTCTCGATCTGCCATTGTGTCGCGAGTTGTGCCGAGGCCGGTGATTTCAAGACAATCGGAGGCTAGCGCATGCGCCCGCTCAAAGCGAAATGCGCTAGCTCCGCTTGAGCAACGTGTCGCTCGGATACGAGCTAAGCGCAATGCGGTTACCGTCCGGATCGCGCGCGTAGCTCGTCCACTCGGTGCGCGATTCGATGGCGACGCCAAAGCTCTCTAGGCGTTGCTCGACTCGCTCACGCTCACCGCTGCTTACGGCGAGTGCGGCCAAGAACCAACCTGCTCCGACCCCTTCAACTCGCACGGGAGCGGCGTCACTGTGCTCGATCATCAAGAGCGCGTCTCCGAGCTCAAGCCAGATCGAGCGAAGCCTACCCTGCTCCGTGTAGTGACGCTTCAGTTCGGGCAACTCGAGCACCTCGCCATAGAAATGAGCCAGACGCGAAACGTTCGCGGTACCGAGCGCGATGTGATGTAACCGGTACGAACGGCGCGCGTTCTCCTCTCGACTGAGGAAATCGACCATGCACCAAGTTAACTACACTGTGCGCTACAGCTCCATTGGAGCGCCCTCCAACCGAGGCAAATGGATCGCGCTGGTGTCGCTTTTTGAGCCCTCCACTCTGCAACTGTTGCTGAGCAGTGCGACCCGTCTGGCGGCTCCGGCCCGCGAGGTTTCGCGAAAAACCCTAAAAATAACGCCATGCCGCGCGGGATCTCTCGTGTCCAACCTGCTCGGAATCACTCGCTCTCGGAACGGAATGGAACGTGCAGTGTCTACGTTGCGAAGGAATTGGTCATGACGAACGGCGCCCGCAAAACTCCTAGCTCCCCCCTGATTGCTCCGGCGGAGGATGAGCGCTCGGCGATTCGCAGTCGTGACGGCGAAGCACCGGCCGACACCAGCGCGCGCAAGGCCGCGCGGCGCTCGGATCCGGAGCTCACGCTCGATCAGCGTTTGGAGAAGAAGATGCTGGCCGCCACGAGCATGCTGGCGAAGCTCGATCCCCACGACACGCGCGCGCGTTTGCTGCACATCGCGGTGCTCCGTCGCGACGAGACCTTGATCGACGGCGTCTTGGCCGAGCTCGCGCTGCCCCCAGCGCCCAAGCGTGGTCGCTGAGCGTTCGGGCGGCGCGCATGGCGCGCGCGTGATCGCAGCTGCCACCGTGTAAGCCGAACGCGCAGGTGACCGCACACGGCGGGTCATGTGTCTTCGGACACCCGTCAACAATTTGGCAAAAGGTGCTGAAGACGCTGGCGCACTCGCCGTATATTCAGTCCATGCTCAGAGGACTACGCTACGTGTGCCTGTTGCCCGCGCTGCTCGCTCCGGCCAGCGCGCTCGCCGAAACCGACAGACCCGCTGCCGACAGTCAACCCACGGTCAAGCAACTACCCGGCGGCGCCGTACTTCACCTCGGTCCAGGTGCTCGGATCGAGATGGGACGTTCCATGAAGCTCCAGCTCGGTTCGCCGGGCTCCGCCCAAACCGTCACGCAGGTCGTCAAGCTGGTGAGCGGACGGCTCGACGTCGACTTGCCGCTCTCGAAGACGCCGCGCACCGCCCTTTTGATTCAAGCGCCGCACAAAGTCTCTGCCGTCGCCAAGGGCGGGCACAGCACCGCGATCGCCGATGCCGATCGCGTCACGTTCGCGGCGGTCGAGGGCGACATGTTGGCCGCCGCGGGTAACGACTGGAAGCCGTTGCCGAGCGGGCTCGTGCGCGCGTTCGTGGGCAGCGATCCGACGCCGCAGGAGCACGCCGTCCCGGGCGCGCCGACGGTCGCGGTTGAAAAACCGGTCATCCTCGCGCTCGAAGGCGGACAAGGACGCACGGGCGTCAACGCGGCCGGCGGCGGCTCTCCGCACTACCAAATCAGCCTATGGCGCAAGGGCGAGAGCGCCGAACCGCAGCAGCGCATCACGGTCAACGGCGCGAGCGGCGAGCTCAGCGGGCTCGCGCCGGGCTCGTACGAAGTCTCCGCGCGCGCGCTGGACGACTCGGGCATCTTTGGACCGGACAGCGCGCGCCGCGCGCTGCGAGTGATTGGCGCCGAACTGCCACCCGGCTCGCGCTACGAGAACGGCGTGATCCTGCTCGGGCAAACCGCGCGACTGAAGCTCGTCGGGTCGGAGGGCTTGCAGGCTACCTACGGTGCCTCGAACTACTTCATCGAAGCGCCGAGCTCCTTCGGCCTCACGCGCGGCCAAGAAACCGTAGTGCGCCTGCGCGAGGCAGGTTCTACCGACGAAGTACGCGTGCTGATGGCACCACGCACGCTGCACGCAAACGTGCACATCAACCCGCGTCTCGCGCGCTGGCCGCTCGACAAAGTCGACGTGACGGTAGAGCTCTACGACGCTCGCGGCCAAGCTGCACCCGACTCCGCGCAACCGAAGACGGAGGTCTTCGTCGATCGCGATCAGGTTTCTCCCAGCTGGACGCGGGCCGGCAACACCCTGCACGCCACGATCCCGGCCGGCAAAGGCGCGGGGCCATGGATTGTGCGCGTCGAGGTCAGCGACGAATTCGGCGATCCGGCAGGCCGCGACTTTCTCGAGGTCGAAAGCGCCGAACCGGCCAAGATCAGCGCCCGCTGAGCTTTGCAGTTAGGGCGCGAGTCCGGCCACCAGCGCGCGCGCCTCGACGATGTTGTCCTCGATAGAGCAGTAGGTCCAGCCGCCGTAGCGACCGATTGAGTGCACGTCGTGCGAGCGCAACTCCTGCGTGAGGCGCGCGTGCTCCGCCATCGACGCGCGCGTGATGTGGACATAGGCGGGATCCATGGTCACCGAGTGGTCCGCGACGAGTTTGTGCTCGCTGCCGATCACGCCCTCGCGCTGCAAATCCAGTAGGACTCGAGCCCGCGCCGCCGCCACGTCGACCGGCTGATCCTTGCCGTAGCCGAGCTCGACGTAAATGCTCAGCCGATCAGAGTCGAAAATGTTGTCGTAAAAGCCCACGCGGTAAAAGCTCGTCGCGCGAGCCGGATAGTAGATCCAATGAACGTCCCTCGGCCCCTTGCGATCGAAGCCCAAGTTGAACACCAGCACCTTGTTCCAGGTAAACAGTGATTCGTCGTGCGCGAGCCGGGCGAGCCGCGCCAGACGGTTGAACGGCGCCGACGAGATCAGCCGCTCGAAGCGCAGCGTGCGCCGCGATGTGCGCGCGACCTTGTGCGCCAAATCCAGCTCGAGCAGCGGCTCGTCCAGCGCGATGCCGTCGCTGCGCACGGCGCTCGCCAGCGCGTGAATGTATTGGATCGCGCCGCCCTCGGGGTAGCTGAAGGTCGCGTTGTAGCCGTCGCTCGCCGACGGATCTTTTTTCATGCTGCGTATGACGTCGGTCAGATCGGCGTGCGGAAAGAAGCGCCCCATCGCGTCCTTGTCGAGCGTCGACAGATCACAGGCGTACAGCTTCTCGTTGTACGGTATCAAGAATTTTTCGGCGATCGCGCGGCCGAAGCGCGCGTAGAGCATGGCCTTGAAGTTGTCCTCCGGCGCGGCTCCGCGCGCGTCAGCGGCCAGCAACTCGCTGGGCGCTCGCGCAAAATATAGGTCGTACAGACAGTCGACGAACTCGGGCTGCGGCAGCTGGTGAATATTTTTCTGAAAGGGAAAATCGATCAGCTTGCCCGCGTACGCGATGAACGAACGCTTGCTGACCTTCAACACCCGTTGTCCCACCATCCGCTCACGCAACCAGGCTTCGAGCTCTGGGTGCCGGAAATGAAAAAAATGACCCGAATAGTCCCACACGAACCCTTCCCGCTGCACGGTCTTACAATAGCCCCCGATCTCGCGATCGGCTTCCAGCACCAGATAGTCGTCGTCCCCGCGTGCGCCGAGCGCGGCGGCGCTCGCCAGGCCGGTCACGCCGGCGCCGATGATCAAGGTGCGTACGGATTCCATGGCGCGGGAACGATACACTCATCGACACGTCAATACAGCATGATAGTATTAAACGATACTATCATGGCGTCCGCTCGCTACCGCCCGCCCTTCGATATTTCGCCCAAAGCGCTGCGCTTGGCGACCGAGATCGCACGGCTCCTCGGGCGCTATGAGGGCCTTTCCAGCCCCAAACCGCAGCCCAAACTACGACGCCACAATCAAATCCGGACCGTCTTGGGCAGCGTGGCCATCGAGGGCAATGCGCTCTCGCTCGATCAGGTCACCGCCATCCTCGAGGGCAAGCGAGTGGTCGGACCTCGGCGTGACGTGCTGGAGGTTCAGAACGCGATCAAGACCTACGCCCGCGCGGCGAGCCTCAACCCGTTTAGGAGCGCCGATCTGCTCACCGCGCACGGCAGTATGATGCGAGGCCTGCTCGCGGATGCGGGTCACTATCGCTCGACGGCCGTAGGAGTCCTGCAAGGCTCGCGCGTGGCGCACGTCGCGCCACCCGCCAAGCGCGTGCCCGAGTTAGTAGCTCGCCTACTTGCGTTTCTCAAGCCCGACCCGACGCTCTTACCGTTGATTCAGGCCGCCGTAGCTCACTACGAAATCGAATTCATCCACCCCTTTTCCGACGGCAACGGGCGCGTTGGGCGGCTCTGGCAGCACGTGCTGCTAGTTCACGATCATCCGCTCTTCGAGTACCTGCCGACCGAGTCAGTCATCTTCGCCAAGCAGGCGGAGTACTACCGGGTGCTCGGCGCCTGCGACAAAGCCGGGAATTCCACGCTCTTCGTCGAGTTCTCGCTAGCGACCATCCACGAGTCCCTGGACGAGTTCATGAGCGCACTGAGGCCGGGACCCGTGACCGCCGCGGCCCGCCTCGAAATCGCGCGCAGGGCGTTTCGAGATCAGCAGTTCTCGCGCAAGGACTATCTGGCGCACTTTCCGCTCTTGTCGTCGGCGACAGCCAGCCGCGACCTCAAGAGCGCGGTCGACGGCAAAGCCCTCGCGCGAACAGGGGACAAGGCCCTCGCGCGCTACCGATTTCGCTAGAGCGTATCTCACAACCTCACGAGCAAGTGAGGAGCGCTAGGCACGCGCGAAGCGCGTGAGGAGGAGAAAAATGGCGCAGCCATTTTTCTGGGGGCCGGACGCCCCCGAGGACAGAGCTAGAGCAGCGCTGCGAAGCAGCGCAGCGGGCGAAGCCCGCCTCATGACCAGCGAAGCTGGTTATCAAACACGCTCTAGCGCTCTACTGCGCCGCGGGCGACGCAGCCGCCCCGCCCGCGACGTTGAGCCAGCTGAAGAACTCTTCCAGGCATTTGCGCTGCGCGGGCGGCATGTATTCGAAGTTGCGACCGCGATCGATGATTTCCCAGAAATCCTTGCTCTCCACGCTCTCCAGCGCGCGGCGAATGGACAGCAAACGCTCGGCGGGCTCGCTCGCCATGTCTTCCGAGATGCGGCGCGCCTTCTCTCGATCGCCGCGCATCAAGTAGTACGCGGCGAGCTTGACCTGCGCCTTGCGCACGCCGAGCAAGGCGCTCTCCTGGATGCTCACGCGCAGCGGGCGATCCAACTCGAGAAACAGCCCGAGCATGGCTTCTTCTTCCGGGGCGCCCTGTTCGTTGGCGTACTGGCAGAGCGTCGACAGATCGTAGGCGACCGTTTCCGTCACGAAGGTGAGCTTCATGTCGAAGCTGACGTGCCCGTAGTAGCTCAGGTGTTTCACGCCCTCGAGCGTGGCGCGCCCGTTCTTTTGGCGGATCATCGCCTCGACCAGCAGGCGGTACTGGTTCAGCACGTTGTAGGCCGTGCGCACGTCTCGCGCGTTGAGCGTCGAGCGCAAGTAGGAATTCATGAAGCGGAACACGAGCTCGATCAGCTCACTGTCTTTGGAGACCGCCGCGGCCTCCCCGATGTAACGCGTGTCGATCGCAATCAGGTAATTGATGTCGCGCATCACCGACAGGGCTTCGTTGTAGATGCCGAGGTATTGCCGCATCACCTTCCACTCGACCCAGGTCCGGCGCTGCTCGAGATCTTGTAGAGATTCCGGATCCATCGCGACAAAATCCGGGTTTTGGCGAATGCCGGGCCCGATCTCGAACCAAAAATTGGCGGCCTTGTCCTTGCGCTTGGAGTAGCCCAGCGCGAAATCCTTGAGCGCGTCGACCGCGCCGCTGGCGATGATCTTGTCCTTGCCGGAAATAGAGTTGCTGGTGATGTCGGTGAGCTCTTCCATCGCGGCCAGCGTGGCGGCCTGCGCGGCCGCGGAGCGCTGGTGATCACGCTCGTCAGCACCGCGCTCGGCGACGGTCACGGCCTCGCTGCGAATGCGCGAGACGATGTTCATCGGCTCGAGGAACCAGAACACGTACCGGAAATAGGGCGCCATCAGCACCAAACCGAAGGTGGTCGCGCCAAGCATGGCGAGCAACATGGCGCGCGGCACGTAGTCGTGGTGCAAGGACACGCTGAACCAGACGCCGCACACACAGGCGATCACGTAGTAGGCCATCACGGCCAAGTTGATGCGATCGCGCAAGAACATGCGCGCGACGCCGGTGTAGCGGTCGGCGGACAACTGCACGATGATGGACACGACCGTGATTACGATGCCGAACACCGCCGCGATCATGCCGGACAGCGAGCTCACGGCGTCCGTGATGCTCGCCGGGTCGAAATGCACGTAGCGATCGACGGGGCTGTGCGGCGTCGGCAGATTCGCGCCGCCCGTCACGAAGTGGTCGAACGAATAGACGCCCCAAAAGACGACCAGCGACGCCAGTGAGAGCCCTGCAATCGGTAAGAGCCACTGTCGCCGTACGCTCTCGCCGTTGTCCGCCATGGGAAGCGGTCACTTTAAACCCGAGTTGAGCGGTCTTGGAAGGCCAGATCACGATCCGCCACGGAAGGCTGAACTCCCAAAAAGAGCCGGCGAAACCGGCGACCGTTACCTTGCGGACGCGTGGGGACGCCAGACCTTCTTGCGGAGGCGGAGGCAGAGTCACACCCACCCAAGTGAAGGTGTCGGGCCATTGCGACGCGCCCAGCAACGGACTCTACGCGAAGGCGACTTTCGCTCGTCCCGCGGAAGATGGAAC
>DASXKQ010000092.1:0-14141 GCA_036496745.1 Polyangiaceae bacterium | reverse complement strand
GTCCAGGGGTTCGGAGTGGTTGCCTGGCTACTGCCGGTCGAGATCACGATTTGCGCGGCTCCCCTTTTTCGGGGCAAGCCGGTCGGTCCGCTCGGGCTTCGGCTAGCGGGTGATCTCGTGCTCGCGATCGTGCTGTCGTCGCTCGTACAAGTCGCGGCGCCTGAATCCGTCGCGTTTGGAGGCGCACCCGGTGCCGGCAACGTGGGGCTCCTGTTCGGCGAGCTCATGCGCCAAGCGTTTTCGACGCTGGGGTCTTTTTTGGTTGGCATGACCACGGCCGGCTTGATCGTGATCGGTCGTAGCGGGTTCTCGTTCATTGCCTGGTGCCAGCGCACACTTGAACTCTTGCGTGCGCTCAGTTTGCGCGCGTCAGCTGCGTGGTCACGCGTGGCGGGCGCGTGGGGTGAAGCCCGCACACTTCGAGCCGAGCGCAGGCGAGCGGAGCGCGCAGCGAGCGAACCGCGCATCGAGACTCACGGGGACGAGGCCACGGTCCTGTTCGCGCCGGAGGACGATGCTGATTGGATTCCGCTCGATCAGACGGGAGCACCACCCATCGCGCTCTCGCACGCGCTCACGCGCGACTCGACACGCGACGCTTCAACCCCGAAGTTCAGCATCGAATTGCCGGAGGACAATGACGCGCTCTCGCCCGCGGATCTCGAGCATCGCGGCGCAGTGTCCATGGATTTGGACCCGGTCGACGATGAGGCGGAGAACGATGCGGCGCACGAGGGCGAGGCCGCGAGCGCGGAGGAGAGCGACCTCGCGCTAGCCGAGCCGGCCGCCCCAGTCAGCACGGCGCGCCTGGAACCAGTGATCGTCGACACTAAGCCCGCGCGCGAGGTCGAGCGTCCGCGTGCGGCTCAAGCGAGCCCTCGGCGGCGCGGGACCTTTCAGCTCCCGTCGACGGACATGCTGAGCGTTGCGGTGGCGTCGACCACGGAGCTTGACCGCGACAAGATCTTGGAACACGCGACGCGTCTCGAAAAGACGCTGGCAGACTATGGTGTCGCGGCAAAGGTCGAAGAAATCCACCCTGGTCCGACGGTCACCACCTACGAAGTCGTGTGCGAAGCGGGAACGAAGGTCAGCCGTGTTGCGGGACTGGTTGACGACTTGGCCATGGGGCTTTCACGCAAAGTGCGGATCATCGCGCCGATTCCGGGCAAGAGCCGGATTGGCTTCGAGCTGCCGAACGATGAGCGGGTAGCGGTGAATCTCCGCGAGCTGATCGAGGATCAGCGCTTCGAGAAGCTCGCCGACAAGGCGCCGCTGCCCGTCGTGCTCGGCCGAGACATCGTGGGCGCGCCATTCTACGCCGATTTGGCCTCGATGCCGCACGTGATCGTGGCCGGCGCCACGGGCGCTGGCAAGAGCGTGGGTCTGAACGTGATGCTTTCGAGCCTGCTGTTCAAGCGCTCGCCCGAAGAGCTGCGGCTATTGATGATCGACCCGAAAGTGGTCGAGCTTGCGCCGTTCGACGGCATTCCTCACATGCTCTTGCCGGTCGTGACGGACATGAAGCAAGCGGCGACGGCCCTGCGCTGGGCCGTGGACGAGATGGAGCGCCGGTATCAGCTGTTCGCCGACGCGGGCACCAAGAACATCACGACCTACAACGCCTGGGTGAACCGCGTGATATCCGGAGAAACGCCGGCACCGAAGGTCAGCGAGGTCGACGCGCTCGGTGCCGACGGCATGGTCGTCACGGTGCCCGCCGCCAAAGAGGGGTCCGACGGCAGTATCCTGCCGGGCAAGCTCCCCTACATCGTGATCGTGGTCGACGAATTCGCGGATCTGATGATGCAGCAGGGCAAGGAGGTCGAGGCTTCCGTGGCGCGGTTGGCGCAGAAGGCGCGCGCCGCGGGCATGCACGTCGTGCTCGCCACGCAGCGCCCGAGCGTGGACGTGATAACCGGCATGATCAAAGCAAACTTCCCGTCTCGCATCGGCTTTCGGGTCGCGCAGAAGGTCGACAGTCGGACGATCCTGGACGAGCAGGGCGCCGAGCTCTTGCTCGGTCGTGGCGACATGCTGGTCAAGCTCAACGGAGCCACGGACACCCAGCGCGTTCAGTGCCCTTTCGTGAGCGAAGAGGAGGTCAGCAGCCTGACCGACCACCTGCGCGCGCAGGGCGCGCCCGAATACCACGAGGCCATCCTTCAGCGGAGTGACGAGGACGCTTCGGAGCAAGACGCGGAAGACCTCGTGGACGCGCGTTTCGACGAAGCGGTGCGGATCGTCGCTGAAACACAGCGTTGCTCGACCTCCTGGCTGCAGCGCAAGATGACGATCGGCTACAATCGTGCGGCGAAGATTGTGGAACTGATGGAAAAGCGTGGGATGGTCGGGCCACCGAACGGAGCCAAGGATCGCGAAATCCTAGTCCATGCTCACTAGGCGGCGGACCCTGGCTCCGGGCCCGTTACAACCCCTGGTAATGATGGATCTATGATACGAAATCACGCGGCATGACCGGGCCCCCTTCGTCGACATTTCCGCAAGCGCTCGACGATGACGACGACGACGTGACCTGGGCATTGCAAACCGCACAAGTCCAGTGGAAACGAGGCGCGCGACCTGACGCGATCGTTTGGCTTCGTCGCGCGGCGGATGCGGCGGACTCGAACGGCAACGTTTGGCGCGCCGCGGATCTCCGGCGCATGACGGACGAGCTCGCGGCGTCGCTCAATCGCTCCGTTGCGCCGCCTGCGCCTCCGCCTCCGCGCTCTCAACCTGCTTTCCCTCCGACGCCCAGCTCCTCCGCGGTGGACGAACTCTTGGATGCCGTCGACGACGACGGACTCGACGAGGTCGAGCCGAGCTTGCGCGAGCACTATGTGCCCCCGCCGCGGATGATTCGCGAGGAACCTACGGAAAGTGTCGAGGTCGATGTCGATGACATCGTCACGGAGGAGCTCGAGCCAGAAGAGGTGGCGGAGGCATTGGCGGAAGACGAGAACGCTCCGCTACCTTCGTACGGACTCGACGACGAGGTGTCCGCAGATGCGCCGCTGCCCGCGTACGATCTGCCAATGTCGGATCCGCCGCCGGCCCCGGTTCATGAGGAGCAAGCGGAGGAAGTCGACGCCGAGATCGAGGAAGAGATCGACGAGGTCGTCGACGAGCCGCAAGGCGAGGACGAGGATGAGGAACTGACGCCGACGTCTTTACCGGCGCCAAATTTCGCTTCCTCGCGCCCCGAGCCCGAGCCCGAGCCCGAGCCCGAGCCCGAGCCCGAGCCCGAACCCGAGCCCGAGCCCGAGCCCGAACCCGAGCCCGAGCCCGAACCCGAGCCCGAACCCGAGCCCGAGCCCGAGCCCGAGCCGCCCGGCGAGCCGATCATTGGCGACCTTGTGCTGGCTGAAGTGCGCGGCTTGGAGGACTTGCCGCCCGAGGGGCATCTGTTACTCGCCCGTCGCGCCGTCGTGCACGCGCTCAGGCAGGAGGAGGAAGTGGGGTTATTCGCACTCGCGCTGATCGTGAGCGGCTCGGTCAGCGTGATGCCGACGATCGTCGACCTGGCTTGTGCGCGTCTCGGCCCAGGCGAAATCGCTCCCGCACAGGGCAGCCTGAAAGACGCGATCGCGCTCCGTTTGGTGGCGAACGCAGACGACACGCGCGTCGCCACTTGGGACGAGAGCGCTCTGCAAGACGCGATGAGCGACTGCCCATGGGTCGTCGATGAGTTGAAGGTGTTGGCCGATCGTTTCCAAGCGCTCTCGGGTGTCTCGATGGGCAAGATGGGTGACCACCTGGATGACATGCTGCGTGCGATGGTTACCGATCGCTGCCAGGTGAAGCTGTTTCTCGCCGGCGACGAGCTGGTGGCCAAAGGCAAGCCTGTGGGCGGCATGTACATCCTCGGCGGCGGCCAGATCGAAATACTCGACGCGAACGGCGGCGTGAGTGAGGAGCTGAGCCCCGGTGACTTTCTGTTTGCCGCTCAGATTCTGGCCGGCGGCGGTTCACCGGCTACGGCGCGTGCGGGTGCAGGCGGCGCGCTCGTGCTTTTCGCGGATCGACCGACGGCACACGAGCTGCTCGTGAGCGTGCCGCCGCTGCTCGAGATCTTTGCCAGTTAGACGGAAGCCCAAAGGCCTACAAACTGCGCGTTTGTTTTTCGGTGATCTCCCAGACGAGTTCCTGATTGCCCTGGGCGCCGGCAAAACGAAGACCGAACCAACGTGCGGCGGGGGAGATCGTGGGGCGACCATCCGCGCGTACCTTGGGAAAGCGAATGCGAAACGCGCTGCGCCAGGGCGTCGTGTACGGAAAGTACGTGAGCTCGATCGCGCCAGGTCTGCGGATGGTTTGAATCTCGGACGGCGCAGTTTCAGTGCCTTCATCGTCGAGCAAGCGCACGATCCAGGCTGGTTCGCTGGTCGTCAGATCGTTCCACTTGTACTTTTCGGCGTAGAGGGCGACGTAAAATTCGTGCGCGTCGTGCGTTTCGGCGAGCGAGCGCTCGAGCAGCGAATGCCGTTGGTCGATCGTCAAGCGATAGTCCTCCGCGTAGCGCACCACGTACGCCCAGCGGAAGTCCCATGACTCGTAAGTCGACGTCACCGTCAGCACGTTGTCCATCACGTTGACGTTGGTGAGCTGCTCGCTGCGCGTCCACATCTTGAGCACGCTGTCGTAGTCGGACGCGACGTACTCGCGCGGGCCTTCACCCAGCCCCACCGCGGGAGCCCGGCACGCACTCGTCAGCAACAGTAACAACGCGCAGCCGAGGTTCGAGCGGGACACTCCGGCGATCCTACACCAGACTACTTGCCGCTGAAGTCGTGGACGCTGACGACCGCGATCAGAGCGATCAGCAGCATCAAACCGAGGGCGTGGATATTGGCCTCCACGCGGGCGTTCGGTTTGCGTCGTGTGACGGCTTCGTAGGTCAGAAAGGCGAGGCGTCCACCGTCCAAGGCCGGAAACGGCAGGAGATTGAAGCCGCCCAAGTAGGCGCTCAAGGCGCCCAGGAACCACAGCAAATCGGAGGTGCTGCGCTCAGCCGCTTTGGCGATCTCCTTCACGATCCCGCCAGGGCCCTTGAAATCAGGCTTTTCCTGGCGGGTGATCACGCGGACGAGGTCGATCACCAGGTTCTCGACCACGTTGACCGGCATCACGAGCGACGCCACGGTCGCTTCCTTGAAGCCGACGGGCACTTGTTTTTCGATCGGCGAAACGCCGATGCGACCACCGCCCTCTTTGAGCTGAGGAGTGACGGTGAGCGTGAGCCGCTGCTTGTCGCGCAATACCGCGATCGACAGCGGTTTGTTGGGGCTCGCGAGGATGATCTTCCTCATTTGCTCCCAATCGGTGATCGACGTGCCGTCGATGGACTCCACCTGGTCACCGCGTTGCATTTGCGCGGTCTTGGCGGGGCCGTCCATCACGATCACTTGCGTGGTGGGGATGTGCTTGCCGCCCACCATCAACGCCGCGAAAAATAACACCGAGGCGAACAGGTAGTTGGCGAGCGGGCCCGCAACGATCGCGGAGATGCGGCCGAACAGCGAGGCGTTCGCGTAACTGCCTTTGTCGTCCGGGTCGACCTCCTCGAACGGGTTCATGCCCTCGATCTGCACGTACGCGAGGAATGGGATCAGCGCGATTTGGTAGACGGTGTCGCTGCCACGCGCTTGGTAGCGGAAGATCGCCGGACCAAAGCCGATGCTGAAACGCACCACGCGCATGCCGAAGGCGCGCGCGGCCAGCAAGTGCCCGGTCTCGTGCACGATCATGAGCACCGCGAGGCCCAGGATTCCAACGACGAGCAAGCCGTTCATGCGACTATTTCTTGTATAGCGTCAGTCGCGCGCCGTCGCCATCCGGGTGGGGTGGTCTTTGGCTCGGCGGGGCCTGGTTACAGCACAAACGGCTACAGCAGAAACGACACACCCGCCGAAAAAGTCGGGAAGCCCCCGCGGAGGGTGATGGTTACCGTATCCGCCAAGTGGAAGCGCCCGCCCAGGTAGAACTCGGGAAAATCGAGATGCCATTGGTGACCACGCGCCTCGGCCTGGTAGCGCAGACCGAGCCCCGGCTCGCCAAACACGGACCACTGCCGGCTGAGCCAGAAGTTCCATTGCATGACGACCGGGAGCCAGAGGTTGCTCAGACTCTGCGAGTCGTCATAGCCGATGCAGCCGCCGGCGAAGCCGGGGTCCACCACGCATCGGTTCTGGCCGTGCGCGTAGTGAACCCAATCGACGCCGAAGCCGATCCCGATGGAGTTGTTGAGCGACGGAATGAAGCCGTTCTTCAGCAGGCTCACGGTGCCCCGAAAACCGAGCCCAACCCCAGTGCCGTGTGCAGCGCCGGGCGGATCGAGGAAACCGAGCAGCAAGTGTGGCTCTGCCTCGAAGGAATAGCGCGGATGGTCGCCCTCGTTGCGAATCGTGAGTGTGTCGGCGCGCGCGCGGCCGACGAGCGAGGCGACCGACAGCGCGCTCGAGAGCGCGAGCAAACCGAGCGGACCGGGGCGCATGGCGCGACCTTAGTACGACTATCGGACAGGGCCGCGCGACATGGAAAGCGCGGCTGATTTCTAGGCCCGCGGCGGGTCATTGCCGGGTTCTCGGCGCACTGCTAGGAACCTGCGCGATGAGCCAGCCGAATGCCCCGGGAGTCGACGGTGGACCTACCAACAATTTGAGCCTGCAAGGCGGCGCCGCGATTGTGGCACCAGTCAGCGCATTTCCCGGCGGCGTGCCGGGCAACGCACTCGTGGTCCTGCCGCTGAGCAAGCCCAGCGACGAACTCGTGGAGGCCATCAAGAAGGGGCCGTTCGCGCTCGAGATCGAGCAGATGTGGAAAATGCTCGGCTTCAACGGGCCAGCAGTGCAGGTGCAAGACGCCGATGGCCGGCCGATCGCAATCGGTCTCGACGACTTGCTGTCCGGACTCGAAAAGCATTGGACCGAGGATCAGAGCGATCTCAATCGTGGCCGCTTGTTTGCGCAAGAGCTGATGAAGTACGGCCGCTTCGAAACTGCCGAGAAGGTGCTGAGCAAGATCGTCGCGCTCGGCGGTGGCGGTGAAGATTGGCTCGGCCTCGGCATCGCCCAGCTCCAACAAAAGAAGTGGGACAAGGCCGAAGGCACGCTCAAAGGCGCACAGAACCTGTTGCCGCAGAATCCCTTCCCGGTACTGCACTTGGCGAAAGTCGCGCAGGGTAAGGGAGATCGCAAGGAAGAGCGCGCTCAGATTGAGCGGGCGATCGCCCTCGATCCGAATTCGGTCGATGCTTGGGCCTACTTGTTCTCGCAGGTGAAGGAGAGCGAGAGCGAAGACGCCGCAGTAGCGGCGGTGACCAAGCTGGCCGACGCGGAGCCCAACAAAAAGACGGCTGCGCCGTTCATCGCCGTGCAGGGACTATTCGCGGGCGACGAGGCGACGCGCGACAAGGCGCTCAGCTGGGCGCAAAAGGCCGTCGACCGTAACGACAGCGATCCGCTCGCATTGATCTGTCTGTCGGCCTTGCATGGTCAGAACGGCGATCTGGACTCCGTGATCAACGTGCTGCAGAAGCACGAGGCCAAAATGATCAACGACGTTCGTCTCGCCAACAACTACTTCGAAGCGCTCTTCCAGAAGCGGCAGATCGATCGCGTCACCAAGTTGCTCAACGCGCTGGCAGGCTCGTCCAATCGTGAGGTCAAGCAATTTGCGATCGAGCGCTCACGCGCGGTCGCGCAGTATCTCCAGCAGCAACAGCAGAAGCTATCCGCTGCCCGCCCAGGCTGAGCGCTAGCGGGCCTGCCGCGTAGACTCGTTGCGGCCGAATTCAGCCTTTCTCGCCGTGCGTTCCGCAATCGGGAGGCATGGGCTACGCTCGGAGCTCGCGGAGCTCGTGTGCTCGCGCTCCTCGTATGGCCGTTCTCGCGCTCACCGTTCTTTGGTCGCTCGTCGTCACGTTCGTGTGTTCGATCTCCGAGGCGGTCGTGTTCAGCGTCGGGCACGCGCAGATCGAGGCGCTGGGCAAGTCGCGCGCAGCCGAGATTTTGCGCGGATTCAAGCGCGAGATCGATCGACCGATCGCGGCGATCGTGTCGTTTCAGACTGTGGCGCACACCACGGGCGCCGCGGTGGCCGGCGCGCTGTACGTGCGCGCGATGGGCGAATCGACGCTCTGGGTGTTTTCGGCGTGCTTCACGATTTCAGTGCTGATCTTCTCTGAAATCGTGCCAAAAACGATCGGCGTCACGTACGCGTCGAATCTCGCCACTCCGGTTGCCTACGCGGTGCGTGGCTTGATCGTCGCGCTCAAGCCGTTGCTCTGGGTGACGGGTGTCGTCGCCCGCGTGTTACGTGGCGCGCGGGAGAATCCGGTCACTTCTCTGGAAGAGATTCGACTGCTCGCTTCGCTTGGACGCAGCGAGGGAGCGCTGCACGGGCGCGACGCGGATTTGATCGAGGGTGCCACGACACTGCGCGAGCTCAGCGCCTACGAGGTCATGGTACCGCGCGCGCAAGTGGCATTTCTATCGGGTGAACGCAGCCTGGAGGAGAACTTCGAGCTGATCCGTCGTTCACAGCACAGTCGCTTCCCGTACTCGCCGGACGGCGATCTCGATCACGCGAAAGGAGTCGTGCTGGTCAAGGACATCCTGTTCAGCATGGGGCCGAGCGGTGTCGCCGGGATCGATCTCGAGGCCCTCCAAGGTCCCTTGGTGGTGGTGCCGGCGGCGGCTCGGCTCGAAAAGGTGTTGCGCACTTTCCAGGACGAACGTCGGCACCTGGCGATTGTCGTGGACGAATACGGTGGAACTCAAGGCATCCTCACGCTCGAAGACGTGCTCGAGGAGATCGTGGGTGAAATCGAGGACGAGACCGATCGCGTCGATCAGCGGATCTTTCGCCGCGCAGACGGCGTGTACGTGTGTCGCGGCTCAGCCGAAACGCGCAAGCTCTTCGATATCCTGGGCATCGAAGAGCCGGTCGAGGCGGTCACGATCGCTGGATTTTTGGCGGAGCTGGTGGGTCGCGTCCCGCGAGTGGGGGATACGGCGACGTTCCAGGGGTATTCGTTTTCCGTGTCACGGGCGAGCGCACGGCGCGCCGAGCGGGTCGAGGTGCGCCGGATTGCGCTTTCAAACGAAACGAATGATTAGTTGGACCGTACTAGCGGTTATCTTCCCCGTGTAGCGCGGGATTTGAAGCCGCTCTGGAGCTTGACAGCCCTGGCGCACGAGCCGATTCTTCGGCCTCAATTCCCAGGAAAAGGAAACAGCCCAAATGAACAAAGGACTTAAACTCGTTTACGCAAGCGCGGCTCTGACCGCCCTTTCATGCCTCGTCCTCCAAGGTTGCGGCAGCGATGCCTCCGACGACTCAGCGGCGCCGACCGCGGGCAGCGCCGGTACGACTGCGGGCACGTCGAGTGCGGGCACGTCAGCGGGTGGCACGTCGAGCGGCGGCACGTCGAGCGGTGGCACGTCGAGCGGTGGCACGTCAGCAGGCGGAACGTCGGCAGGCGGAACGTCGGCAGGCGGGACCGGCGGTGAAGCGGGTGCGGGCACCACGACGGGTAGCACCACTGCGGCGGTATGCGACGCGCTGACTCCCATGGCGTATCCGACACCCACTCCAACCTGCGATGACTACTGTACGACCTGGATCGCGACCTGTCAGGGGCTCGCAGGAATCCCGGCCGAGGACGCCAACAAATTTGCGGACAAGGACGCGTGTCTGGCGGCTTGTGCAGACTTCTCGCCCACGCAAATGTGCTGCCGCGACGAGCACGTGCACAATGCGGCGAAGGCGGGCGCAGGCAACAACACGACGCATTGCCCGCACACGGTCGGCGACGGCATCTGCCCGTAAATTTGCAGAGGATCGAACGACGACGACACCGGGATAGCTCGGTGTCGTTGTCGTCTGGAGCAGCTAACGAAGCATGCGCGTGCGACGACTGGGCAAAGGAATTATTTCAGCGTTCAGCGTCTGCTTGGCGATTGTCTCGGGAGCAAACGCTTGCGCCGATCACGCTCTGACTGAAGAGCGTCAGGGCGGCCCGTTGCCGCAGGATCCTCCGGAGGCGACCGACTACACGTTGAGGGGTACGCCGGTTCTGTGGTGCGATGTGTATCAGGTGCTGAATACGGTCTGTCAGCAGTGCCATCATGATCCGCCCATCAACGGTGCTCCCATCACCTTGCTGAGTTACGCGGATACGCAAGCACCGCTCGGTACGCACTTCAAAGTGTGGGAGATCATGAAGAGCGTCGTCGCGGACAACGAGATGCCGTACATGGGTTCGGCTCCCGACGGCGGCGTGATCGTGCCGATCGTGCGGCCGTTGACGTTCGACGAGAAGAGCACGCTCATGAGCTGGCTCGCGCAAGGGGCTACGAACCTGGGCGGCGAGAACTGCCCCATGGTCTATGACTGGGCTGCGGGTATCATCCCGCCCGATCGCATGTTGCCCGATGACTGAGGCTCGCTAGACCAAGGCCAATAGAACGTGCGAGCCAGACAATGTCCGGGCTCACGTTGCTGTTCAGTTGACACCTGAACAAGAGAACAGTAAAAGTCATCCCACCGCACGGAAAGCCCGTGCGAAAAGCGGAGCCCAAGAGGTCAGCCATGGAAGAGAAGCCGAAAACCAAAGCGCTCGAGCTGGCGATTGCCAGTGTTCAAAAAGAGTTTGGCGAAGGCGCCATCATGCGCCTGAAGGACGGGGAAAAGATCGGCGGAGAAGTCCAGGTCGTCCCCACGGGCTCGATTGGGCTCGATATCGCGGTGGGCATCGGCGGCTATCCGCGCGGCCGAATCATCGAGGTGTACGGCCCGGAGTCGAGCGGCAAGACCACACTCACTTTGCATGCGATTGCGAATGTACAGCGCCAGGGCGGAGTCGCCGCGTTCATCGACGCCGAACACGCTTTGGACATCACCTACGCCAAAAAGCTCGGCGTAAAAACGGACGAGCTTCTGATCAGCCAGCCTGACTACGGTGAGCAGGCGCTCGAAATCGCGGACATGCTGGTGCGCTCCGGCGCGGTCGACATGGTCGTGGTCGATTCCGTAGCAGCCCTGGTGCCCAAGGCGGAAATCGAAGGCGACATGGGAGATTCCCACGTCGGTCTTCAGGCTCGTCTGATGAGTCAGGCGCTCCGCAAAGTAACGGGCTCGGTGGCGCGTTCTCACTGCATCATCATGTTCACCAACCAGATCCGCATGAAGATCGGCGTGATGTTCGGTAGCCCCGAAACGACGACCGGCGGAAATGCACTGAAATTCTACGCCTCGATGCGTCTCGACGTTCGCCGTATCGGCGCCATCAAGGAGACGCTGACGGCGGGTAAAGATCCGGTCGCAGTCGGCAATCGCACCCGGGTCAAGGTGGTCAAGAACAAACTTGCCGCGCCATTTCGCGAGGTCGAGTTCGACATCTTGTACGGGCACGGTGTGAGCCGTTCAGGTGAGATCGTGGATCTGGCCTCTGACTTGAATATCATTCAGAAGAGTGGCGCTTGGTTTTCGGTGGACGGCGAACGCATTGGTCAGGGTCGAGACAACGCGCGGACGTACCTCGAACAACATCCAGAGCTGCTCGAGCGGCTCGAGCAGAAGCTGCTACTGCACCACGGCATCTCGCGTGGTGGTCCTCCCCAAGCTGGGGCAAACGCGACCCCGTCGAAGGGGACTGACGGCAAGCCCGTGGGAAAAGGGGAAGCGACCGGGGCTCATGAGGGAGCCAAGTCACCGACTAACGGAGCGGCGGCGGCTGCCACGGTCGCAGCGAATCAACGTCGCCCTGCTGCACGACCCAGCTGATTGCATTCGAGCATTCACGCCTCGCCTCACTTGCCTCGAGGCGAGGCGTGAACCATGGGGTTCTTGTGGGGATAAGTTGTTTGGATCGTTGGGATATTTAGGGCATGGACTGCCGGGAGCCGTAAGCCCCATTTCTCGGCTCAAAAGGGACCAGGTGGGGGTGGAAGCCCTGATGGATCGCGGGGTTAGAGGTCGCGTCAGGTGCGGGTCAGCTTCAGCGTTTAACCTGCTAAAATCATTGGAATAAATGTCATTCCTTGACGCTAGGGATCCCGTCCCCTAGTTCCCAAGTTTGCAAGCAACGCTTCCGAGTTCCATGACCCCCCAAATGCGTTTTCCCTGGCTTTCAATGACCGCGACCGCCGCGCCCAGTTCAGCGCGCAAGCGGCGCAGCAAGCGCGCTCCCATGCCTCGCATGGCAGCCGCCGCCGCAATGCGTGTCCCAGAGGGGCACGTGCAGGTCCCCCTTTATCTGCTGCCGTCAGGGCCGATCTTTATTCATGAGGGCGCTCGCCAGCGGCTCGAGCGGCGACTTGAAGCGTCATTTGGCGGTCCCGTGCAGCTTGCGGTGACGGACAATCGCCGCCGTATGGTGACGCACACACGCGCCCGCGGTCGGCTTCGGGTGCGCGTGAACATGATGTTTTTGGGGGCTGACCCCCGCATTCTCGATGCGCTCGTGGATTACGTCGTGCACGGGACGCGAGAGGCCTCGCAGATCATCGGGGACTTCATCGCGGCGAACACCCACCGCATTCGGGCCTCACGCCGCGCACCGAGCAAGCTTACGACACATGGCTCGTCGCACGACCTGGCCGAGATCCTTCAACGTCTGAATCGGACGTACTTTGGGGGCAGCATCGGCAACGTCCTGATCACGTGGGGTCGCCATACGCAGCCGTCGCTCACGCAACGCCGCTCGATCAAGCTTGGCAGCTACAGCGCCACGGAACGCTTGATTCGCATCCACCCCGTCTTGGACGCGGAGTGGGTTCCCGGTTACTTCGTGTCGTTCATCGTGTTCCACGAGTTGCTTCACCACGTGTTGCCCGAAGTGCGCGTCGGTAAGCGGACCCTGTTGCATCCGCCCGAATTCGAACAACGCGAGCGCGAGTTCCGTCATCGTGAGCGCGCGCTCGTCTGGGAACAGAAGCACATCGATCGCCTGTTGCGCTCGCGCTAATCATCGGCAATCGCGTGCCATCATCGCTGTCGGCGAATGTGGTGGGCGGCGTCTCAGAATTCCATGGCGAGGCCGAGCACCCAAGTGTGAGCGCCGACGTTCATCCGATTACTGCCGCTAAAGCCGTTGAGATCGCTCATGTACCACTCGCCGAATATGTAGCTGTGGTTCAAGCCGAGGGAGTTGTCGGCGTCCTTGGCCGTCTGGCGATCGAGCGGGTCGAGCAGCAGCATGAGGCCGAGCGCATACTGCAGGCCGTACGACGTGCCACGCCCGAGCACGCCGTTCTCGCGCGAGGTATTGTCGCCGGTGCTCGCCCACCAGAGAGCGGCGCCGAGGCCGAGCTTGGCGTACGGAACGAGCGGTATCCCGCTGTCGCGCATGGGGCCGTCCGCGCGAAAGACGGCTACGGCGTACAGAGGCATTACCGAAAGCGACGTGTCTTCTGCGGAGAATTGACTCGGGTTCAACGTGAGGCGGGCTTTGGCGGTCGCTCGGGTGTAGCCCCAACCAAAACCGGGACCGAGCGAGCCAATGTGCGGAAGGCGGAGGATTTGCCAATCCGCTTCGACGCCGAACAAGTAGCGATTGTCCGTGCCGAACGTGTCTCGAAAAGGCGTGGCGTGCGAGAAGGCGCTATCCACGCGTGGATTGTAGGGCCCGAAGCGCAATTCGACGGCGGCGCTTTGCTTGGACTCACGCCGGATCGTGGACGGAGGCCGATAGGCACCGAACTCATCGACGGTCTGAGCTTGGGCAATCGCCGGCAACCCGAGAACAGCGAGCACGAGCCCGCAGGAGAACCTCTTCACCGAGCGCGCCTCCGAAGCAAGGCTCCGAGACCAATCAGTCCGAACAAGCTGAGAGTCGCGCGCCCCGCGTTGCGGGGCGAGAAACTGCAGAAGCCTCCGCCGTCCTTGCCGCCCGCGTCGCGATACGCTTGGTAGAAGCTCGTGACGGGTTGCGGTCGCTCGCAGGTCGACGCGGAAAGCGCGCCTGTATTGAAATACGTATCGACTGCCGAGACCGCGACGTTATAGGCCTCGCCATTGGTCAGGCCGGTCGCGGTGATTTGACTGGCTCCCTTGGCGCTCGAACCGCACTGGTAGCCTGCGGGCGGATCGTTGCCCGGTATTAGGACGGTCGAGGTAGTGCACGGCTGCAAACC
>DASXKQ010000091.1:0-4916 GCA_036496745.1 Polyangiaceae bacterium | reverse complement strand
CGCCGTTTACGGCGTGCCGGACCGCAAGATCGATCTGATTTTGCACGGAATTCCGGATGTGCCGTTCGTCGACTCGAACCTGTACAAGGACCAGTTCCAGCTCCAGGGCAAGCAAGTGCTCCTCACTTTCGGCCTACTTTCGCCCAACAAGGGCATCGAGCACGTCATCGAAGCTCTACCGGAGATCGTCGCGGAGTTTCCCGACGTCGCGTACGTCGTGCTCGGCGCAACTCATCCGAATCTGCTGCGCGAGCAGGGCGAGGCGTATCGCGAGAGCCTGCAGCGGCTAGCGGAGAGCTTGGGCGTCGCCGAGAACGTGCGCTTCTTCAATCAATTCGTCAGCATCGACGAACTGAAGCAGTTCTTGCTGAGCGCCGACATCTACGTCACGCCGTACTTGAACCCGGCCCAGATCACTTCGGGTACGCTCTCCTACGCTTTCGGCTGCGGCAAACCCGTGGTGTCCACGCCCTACTGGCACGCCGAGGAGCTCTTGGCCGACGGACGCGGCGTGCTGGTACCTTTCGCGGATCCCAAGGCGATTTCAGGTGAGATCCGCGCGCTTCTCGCCGACGACGCGCGACGCGAGGCCATGCGCGAGCGCGCCTACCTGGCCGGTCGCGAAATGATCTGGAGCAGGGTCGCGGAGCAATATCTGAAGACGTTCGAACGCGCTCGCCGCAGCCGTGTCGAGCGTCCGCTCAAGGCGGTTCCGCGCGCGAACGACACCACCATCACGCATTTGCCGGAGCTGCGCCTCGATCATTTGCAGCGCCTGACCGACAGCGTCGGATTGTTCCAGCACGCGCATTTCACCCTCCCCAACTACGCTGAAGGCTATTGCCTCGACGACAACGCGCGCGCGCTTTTGTTCACCGTAACGTGCGACCTCGCTAGTCGCGCCAACGAACTAGCGCGACTCGAGACCATCTACGCGAGCTTCATCGATCACGCCTTCAACGACGACAGCGGCCGTTTTCGCAACTTCATGTCGTTCGAGCGACGCTGGCTGGAAGAGCGCGGCTCGGACGATAGCCACGGGCGCGCGCTGTGGGCGCTCGGCACCTGCAGCCAGCGCAGCTCGCGACCGGAGCTGCGCGGCTGGTCTTCCGCGCTCTTTCTACGCGCGCTCGGCGCTAGCGAGACCGATTCACCCCGCGCGTGGGCCTTCTCGCTGCTCGGCATCGACTGCTACCTCACGCGCCTACCGGGCGATCGACGTGCCGCACGGCTGCGCGCGGCACTCGCCGCGCGCCTACTCGACTTGTATCAGCGCGTACGCGAGCCCGGCTGGCTCTGGCTGGAGAGCGTGCTCGCGTACGAAAACGCGCGGCTGCCGCAAGCCTTGATCGTCAGCGGGCACGCGATCGGCAATCGCGCGATGCTCGACGCCGGGCTCGAGTCACTGCGCTGGCTCGTCGCTCAACAAACCGCGGAGCGCGGTCATTTCCGGCCGATTGGCTGCAACGGTTTTTTTTCGCGCGGCGGCCCGCGAGCGCTTTTCGACCAACAGCCGGTCGAGGCGCAGGCAACAGTTGCCGCGTGCGTGAGCGCTTTTCGCGTGACGCGCGAGCTCTTTTGGTACGCAGAAGCGCGCCGCGCGTTCGAATGGTTCATGGGCCGGAACGATCTCGGTGTGCCGGTGTTCGACGTCAATTCAGGCGGTTGTCACGACGGTCTACACGTCGACCGCGTCAATTTGAACCAAGGCGCGGAGTCGACGCTTGCCTTCTTGCTCTCACTAGTAGAAATGAAAAGGCTCGAGCGGCAACTTGCGACACGAATCGACGACGCCCAGGACGGCCTGGTCAGAGCTAGCGCCGGCAGCGGACTGGCGGACACGCGCAGCAGTAGATAGCCTGCTGGGATGAGAGTCCGTCGCACGAACATCGTCATCCGGCCGAACCCAGCCCGCGTGCTATTTCGGCCCTTCGCGCCGCAAGACGATACGCGCTGTACGAAAATCATGGCGCGCGTGATGGCGCTGAACGACGGCGAAGTGAGCGGGCTGCTCGAGCACGTGCTCACTGAATTTCGGGGGCGGCACCATCATTTGCAGCAGTACTTTTTGCACCGCTTCACGCAGATGAAAAAGTTCATGATGACCGATCATGCGCTGTCGGAGGAACGCCAGATGCTGGCGGGCTCTTACTTCACCCAAGAGTACTCGGTCGAATCGGCGGCGCTCTTCAATCCGTCCATGGTTTGGCACCCGGATCAGAGCGGACTGCCCGACGGCTCGCGTCGCTTCATCATCAGCCTACGCGCTACGGGCGAGGGCCACATCTCGTCGATCACCTTTCGCTCGGGCGTGATCGACAATGAAGGCACGATCAGCCTCGACCAGGTCGCGCCCTTCGTGACCATGCCGCAAACGTTCCCCGACCCGTTTTACGACAAGTACTTGTTTCAGCGCACGCTCTTCGAGCTCGGCATCGTCGACGCATTCGCCGAGCGCGTGCTCACCCGCCTCGGTGATTCCTTCACGATGAAGGATTTGCGCGCCTCCGTGCGCGCGACGGAGCTCGAATATCGAGCGCAATCCAAAGTCGTGCTGCTCAGCAACCAACGCGCCATTTTGGCCGTGGCGGAGGCCAACTACGAGCTCTGCTATGAGGGCGAACACCACATCTCGGAGCGCATCATTTTTCCGAACTCACCTAACGAGAGCAACGGGCTCGAAGATGCCCGTTTCGTGCGCTTCACGGACGACGACGGGACCGTCAAATATATCGCCACCTACACCGCCTACGACGGGCGCGTGACTCTGCCGCAGATGCTCGAAACGCTGGATTTCCTGCGTTTCAAGATCAGTACGCTGAACGGCCCCCAAGTCCAAAACAAGGGCATGGCGCTCTTTCCCCGCAAGGTCAACGGACACTACGCGATGCTCTCACGCCAGGACGGCGAAAACATTTTCCTGATGTACTCGGACGAGCTCCACTTTTGGCTCTCTCGAGACGTGTTGGTCAAGCCGACCTACGGTTGGGAGTTCGTGCAGCTCGGCAATTGTGGGTCACCGATCGAGACGGACGCGGGCTGGCTGGTACTGAGTCACGGGGTCGGCCCCATGCGAAAGTACTCGATCGGAGCCTTCTTGCTCGACCTGAACGATCCGTCCAAAGTGATCGGCCGCTTGCACGAACCGCTGCTCACACCGGAGGTGAGCGAACGCGAAGGGTACGTGCCGAACGTGGTGTACAGCTGCGGCGGCCAGATCCACGGCGAGGATCTAGTCATCCCTTACGCCATGAGCGACTACGCGAGCTCCTTTGCTCTGGTGAATCTGCGTGAGCTCTTGAGCACACTCATCTCGAGCAGTTGATGCGCGAGACGCGGTGGGCGCCGCGCCGCACTACCGCTACGGATCCGCTTTCGACGTCTTTGGTAGCGGCTCGCGCGTCGCTTCCGGGATATTCGATTCGTCGGTCCCCTCGGCGAATTCCTCGGAGCCGCTCGAGAGCGTGAAGGGGCCGCCGACTTCGCCCTCGTCGAATTGATCGCGTGTCTCGTTCTCGGCGCCCTCACCGGAGGTCGCTGCTTGGACGAATGCTTCTCCGCGTCGTTCGGCGTGTTCTTCCTCGCTGTGGGGGATCGGAACGAACGCGTTCGCGTCAGAATCCTCGGTTTCGCGTCGATCGCGCGACGGCCCGCGCAGCTTGCGCTCGTAGTTGAGCTCCAAATGCCCGGTCGGATCGCGCCGTTTTGCAGGCTTCTTTTGGGACATGATCATGGGTCTCCAGTTACACTCAGCAGCGTAGGACTCGATTCGCACGGTGCAACTACTCCGTGCGAATCTCATTGGCATGCGCGATGCTTGCCGAGCTTGACCCCTGAACTCGCTGATACGTTCGAGTCGCCCCCACAGTCCGGGCGATCTGCGACAGTGATGCATTGCTCCCTGCTCCGCGACCGCAGATCCCGCCAGTTATCGCGAACACAGCTGGTGCGCAAATTGCAGCATTACTCGCATGCGACTCAACTCCGATCAGCGTTTGGTCACCGTCTCCGCGCTCTGCAGCGGGCTTGTCGTCGTCGCCGGTTTCTTCGCCCTATGGGGTGAAGTCGGTGTGCAGATCGCCAGCGTGCTCCTGACCGTTGCAGCGGCCGTCGGCATCGCCGGCTTCCCTTACGCGCATGATCGCCAGCTGGGCTGGGGCATCGTGGCGCTGATCGCCGCCGTGTTGCCGACCTTCGGTGCCCTGTACGCGATCGGCTTGACCATCTTCAGGCATCTCGGCGCCGAGATCGCCGGAGGCCTTCTGATCGGCGCCGGCACCGTGCTCATGTGCGTAACCGCGTGGTACTCACTAAAGCTACGCAGCGCACACAGCGCTCCGCGCTAGAGTGCATGCCATAGCTGGCGTGCACTCTAGCTTTTGGGTTTTGCTATTGCCGAGTCCCTTCGCACATCGCCCCGCAGTGCTCGCGACCGGGGGCCAGCCGGCGCCGAGTTTGCCGGGTTTTTGTGGGTCCTGGTCTCCGCGGTGGGTCGTGATCTGCCGCGCTTCGTGGTCCTTGAAGAAGGGATCGTGCCAAGACTACCCGCGTCGACTTGCGGGGCTCCGCCCCAGCTCGGCCGGGAGTTGTGAAATTGCTGTAGCGACGGAGCGGCAAGCAGCCGTTCCGAGATCGTCAGCGATGTAGCCAAAGGCGCAACGTGGCCAGAAGCTGTTCGGTATTGACCGGCTTGGCGAGGTAGTCGGACGCGCCGGCGTCGAGGCACTTTTCGCGATCGCCCTTCATGGCTTTGGCGGTGAGCGCGATGATCGGCAGCCTCCTGAACTCGGCTTTCTTGCGGATGACCTCCATCGTCTGATAGCCGTCCATTTCCGGCATCATGATGTCCATCAGTGCAATGGCGACATCCGGTGTCGACTCCAGCAGCGCGATCGCCTCGCGGCCGGTCGTGGCGG
>DASXKQ010000090.1:0-4824 GCA_036496745.1 Polyangiaceae bacterium | reverse complement strand
CGCCATCGAGCGCATCGAGCCGGATCAGATAGTGAAACGCAAGCGCGTCAAAGTCTGATTGTGCGAACACTCAGAGCGCCGCGCGTGAACCGATCGAGTGGCAATCGCTCGCTTGTAGATCGCGCACCCTAGGCGGTGCCTTCCGGCTCGGCTTGCTCGGCGTCTTCGAGCTTCTTTTCGACTTCTTTCACGTGCTCGGGGTCGAGCCCAGCGCGCATCTCACCGAGCGCGCGGCGCGCCTCGCGGGGCTTGAGCGCCCCGCGCTCGAAATCAATGCAGATCAGGCACATGCTTTGACGAGTCTAGCATGTCAGAACGTGGCGAGCGTTGTACGATGTCGGCGTGCGCTACGCCGTCTACGACCCAAAGGATCCGCGCAAGGGTAGTGTCCTCCGGGATCCGAGCTTGGGACAGATCGTGCTCGGCGAGGGGGACACCATCACGCAGGCGCTCGCGGCAGCCTCGCCGCCGTCGGGCTCCGTCGTCTGGGACCGACGCGAACGGCGTATTGCGTACACGGTGCCGGACAAAGCGCGAGTCTGACGTCGCTCTGCGCAGCCGCTATGGCTCAGCCGCGTGCTCGCTATCGTGGCGCTTGCGCTTGCGCGGCCTGGCATCAGGCGCCGGGTAGTCGTAGCTCGTGGGCGTCTTCGACTGAGTCACGCCGTCCGGCTTCCAACGAAATGCACCGGGCAACATCGGACGACCGAGCGCGAAGAGCACGCTCGTCTCGTAGCTTGCGACCGGCGGCAGCTCGCTGCCTGCGCGGTGAGTGAACGCGGGGTGGTGCGAGCCGCGATCCAGCTCGACGACGCGACTGCATCCGATCTTGATCAGGGCGGCCGCGATGCCGTCGCTCGCATCGTGCGTTCCCTGTGCCACAATCACGCGATTGGTGGGCGTGACGCAGAGGGCGGCCCGGCGGCGCATCTCACCGCGCTCGCGCGCGCGAGGTTCGAGCTTGCCGTCTTCGACCAGGAGCGGAAGCTGCACGGCCTCCTCGTCGTCCGTGAGAGTCGGAACCTCGCCGGGCGGCGTGATGCGCGGAGCGTTCGCGTTGCCGAGCACCAGCGTCGCGTATCCGCGACGTAAGGGTAGACCGTTCACCGAGCCGAATTGAAAGCCGTAGCGCGTGGAGTCGGTCGTGTGCCCGAGTCCAATCGCGGCGATCACGCGATGGGCTTCCGCGTCCTCCAGAGTGGTCTTGACGCCTGGTACGTTGGTGGACGCGGGCTCGCGCGTTCCAGCGCGAAACTCGAACGCGACGTGCCCCTGCTCGAAGCTCAAGAGGTCCACCGTGAGACTGCCGAGCGTGAGCTTGCCGGCGTACACGCCGGGCATCCAAGCCGGCGGCGGCTGCGTGCCGCCGTCCGCGGCCCATTCGACACCCGAAGCGTCGTGCGGCGTGGTGTCACGCAACATCACGTAGAAGAAATCCTTGGCCGACCAACGCACGAACTTGTCCGGCGGAATCGTCATGCGATCGTCGGCCAGCTTCAAGTGGGAGTCGCCTTTCTTGGGGCTGACGATGTCCGTGAACACGAAGCCGCTGTGAGCAGGGTTCATGTCGAGGTGCATACCGTAGGAGCAGCCCGCTTGGCGGAGCGCCTTGCCGAGCGTGGGGCCGTCGATCTCTTCACCCCATGCGTAGTAGAGGTGACCGGCGGCCGTGACGCACAGCGCGGTGCGCTGCGTGAGCACACTGGTGCCTTCGATCTGCCAACCCCAGAGTTGACGATTGGTGGGGTTGGCCACGCCGTCTTCGACCAAGGGATCCAAATTTTGCCGAAACGACGTGATATCTGCCGGAATTTCGTCGCGTGGCGGCCAGCTGCCGAGCCCCACGTCATGCGCGTCGTTGACGATCACGGTCGCTCCGCCCTTCACCGGCGGCAAGAGCACGCGACGATTGACCATCATGCCGTACGCGCCGTGTTGGGTCTTGAACGCGCCGTTGAAGGTACCGACCACGCGCCCGTACACCTCTGGGTCCGCGGGCAAATGCCCCTCGCCCGGTGAGCCGGTCGTCGGCTTCGGATCCTCGTAGCCCGCCTGCATGCCGAGCTCGAGTTGTCGCATGTCCATCGCCACCAGCACGAGCTCCGAGTACGGTCGGTCCGCGTCGGGTCGGATCACCGTGCGATAGAAGTAGGCGGGCGGGCTGGCGTCCGTCGTCGTGCTGCGCAGCTTCTTCAGGAACGGCAGCACGACGGGCTTCCACTCTCCCTCGCCCGGCTTCGGATCCTTCCAAATCGACGGAATCGTGGGCGGAGGCCAGGAATCCGCCGCGTGTTCGAAGTCACTGGCGTCGAGCACCTTCGCCACGACCTGTTCCACGGGTTGTGCGGCCAGTGCCGAGTCCTGCTTTTTCGCGAACAGCGAGTAGCTCGTGCGCTTGAGCAGATCTTTCGCGCCAAATACCTCGTTTTCGAGCCACGCGATCGGCTCCGGGCCGACCTCGGCGCGCACGGTGTCGACGAGCCACAGCACGAACGGTTTGTGCACGTGAATTTCCGGCACGACGCGCGCCGCGTACGGTTGGCCGCCGTCCTTGCCGCGCAGCGAGCGCTCGTCGGTTCGATAGCGCAGGTCGCGCGCGGGGTCGTCGAAATCCACGTCGAGCACATCGCTCCCCAAGTTGAGCTTGGCCGCTTGTGCCGGAACGTCGAGCACGACGTTCGTGCGGCCGAGTCCGGCGAAGCTGCCCGTCTCTTGGTATGCGGTGATCGCCATCAGCACGCGGTCGAGGAGCGAGCTCGGGCGATCACTCGCGCGAACGCCGTCGAGCTCGAGCACACTGACGCCTTGGATGCGACCGAACGCGAGCGTTGCGAACGACGCGCGCTCGCCGCGTGCTTCGAGCGCAACGTCGTCGCCTACCGGGGTGTCAGTCAAGTTGCGAAGCTCGTGCACTCCGAGCGGCTCGCCGTCGGACGTCAGCCGTACTCGCGCGCGGTACAGATCGCGCAGCCCACCCTTTTCGCGCCCCAGAAACAAAATGCGACGCCCCCAAAATGTCTCCTCGAGCAAACCTCCGCTCGCCTCCCAGATCACTTCGTCCGGCTTGACGTCGCCGCTGATCGCCGTGCCGAGCAAGCCAGCGAGCCCTTCGACCGTGCGCTCCGGCGGACGCGCCGCGCGGGCGTGAACGCAGAATGCGCTCAAGGCGACCAGGGCGATCACGAGGCGGCGCCGCCGGAAAAAGGCGTTCAGGGACCTCATTCTACGAGCGCACGCGGGTGTACCGGCTGCTCCGAGGCGGCGCAAGTCAGCGGCTTTTCCCCGGGGCGTGAGCGCCTCGGACTTGTGAGCAAGCGGTACGGCTGATAACGCATGGGCGCCGTGAGCAACCTGCGCATCCGCCTGCTTACCGCCGCCGTGGTGGTGCCGCCGCTGCTTTTCTTGCTGTTCAAAGGTCCAGCCTGGGGCTTCTTCCTGCTGGTGCTGGTCGCCTGTGTGCTCGCGGCCGATGAGCTGTTTCGGATGACGCACCCGGACGACTCGGTCGCGCGCGGCATCGGCGTGGTGACCACCCTGGGCGTATCGCTCGTACTCTACGAGTGGGGGAGCGATCCACGGGCGCTCTTGAGTTTGTTCTTCGTCGTGCCGATGCTCGGCCTGATGCTCCCGCTCTGGCGTCTCGGCGATTTTTCGAGCGTGGCGTTGCGCACGTTCGCTGGCGTCACGGGTCCGCTCTATATCGGCGGGCTACTCACGGCGCTCGCTCTCCTGCGCCGCGACGCGCAAAGTGACGGCCCAGCGTACGTCTTGATGTCGCTCACGTTCGCGTGGCTCGCGGACACCGGCGGTTACTTTTTCGGTCGCTTCCTGGGCAAGACCAAGTTGTACGAAGCCGTGAGTCCCAAAAAGACGCGGGCGGGGTTCGTGGGTGCCCTGGTCGGCGCCGAGGTGGGTGCCCTGGTCGCGCACTTCTGGTACTTACCGAGCATTCCGCTCGCTCACGCGGTCCCGCTCGGCCTGCTGGCTGGCGTGCTCGGTCAGCTCGGGGATTTGGTGGAATCGCTCCTCAAGCGTTCCACTGGCATCAAAGACTCGGGCGCGATCGTGCCTGGCCACGGTGGCATGCTCGATCGAATTGACGCCCTAATCGTGGTGTCGCCCGTGGTGTACCTGTACGTGCTCTGGTTCGTGAGGGTGTAGTTTTGCCGATCGCGGCCGTTCCTGGGAGAATGGACGGCATGCAGTCGGCTCCTCCAAGCTCACAGCTCGCTCGCGACAACTCCAAAAACCCACCCGGCCCCCGTTACGAATTCTTCAAGGTCATCCAGGGCTATCTGGACGACGCGGCCAAGCTCACGGCCATGCCGGAATTCGTACGGAACATCCTCGCCCAGCCCAAGAACGAAATCATCTGCCACTTCCCGGTGCTGATGGATAACGGCGAATACCGGCTATTCAAGGGCTACCGTATCCAGCACTCCAACATCATCGGTCCGTACAAGGGCGGCATGCGCTACCACGAGGCCGCCTCGCTCGACGACTTCAAGGCGCTTGCCGCGATGATGACCTGGAAATGCTCGCTGATGAACCTACCCTTCGGCGGCGCCAAGGGCGGCATCAAGTTCAACCCGCACGCGGTGTCGCGCGGAGAGCTCGGCCGCATCACGCGTCGTTTCTTCCACTCGCTCGGCTCCAACATCGGGCCGGACTACGATATCCCGGCACCCGACGTGGGCACCAACGCGCAGACCATGGCCTGGGCGCTCGACACGTACATGAACACCGTGGGCGTCGTCAGCAAGCAGAGCGTGATGGGCGTCGTCACGGGCAAGCCCGTCAGCAGCGGCGGCACGTACGGTCGCG
>DASXKQ010000089.1:0-6161 GCA_036496745.1 Polyangiaceae bacterium | reverse complement strand
CGTGGCGCGCGAGTACGAACTCATCGTCGCTGACGCGGGCGCTGTCGATTATCTCTGATTCGAGCATGTGAAACGAGCGCTACGCGCCGGTAGCGAACACAGTGCAACCCAATTGCCTCGGAGTCGAAGGCTTTTCGCATACGTACCCCAAGATTTCGCAGGCTTTCAGGCCTACTTAGAGGCTGTTGGTGATCGGCTGATAGACGGCGCGAAAGGCTTCCTGCTCCTCGCAGCGCGCCGCGTGCGCGGAAAGTGCGGGAAAACGCGCGAGCTCGATCAACGTAGGGTGCGCCTCGCGCGCAAAGCGAAAGACGCAGGTGAACGCCACGTCGGCATGACTCAACTCGGCGCCGAGAAAATTGCGCGTCCCGCGCTTGGTGCGGTCCCTTTCCAGCAACGCCAACGTGTCGAGGATCTGGCGCGTACAACGGTTTTGCCAGGTGCCGAGCGGCTCTTTGCGCAAGATGCCTTCGTACAAGAGGCTCACGGCCTTGTCCGCGAGGCCGCTGCATAAAGCAACGAGCCGCAGCCCCTCGCGGCGCGCGGGACCGCTGCGCGGCAAGAGCGCGCGCTCCGCGCCGACCTGATCGTCCAAGTTATCGAGGATGGCAAAGCACTCGGTGAGCGCCGTCCCGTCCTCTAGAAGCAGCACCGGCACACGACGCAGCGGGTTGAACTCCGCGATCTTCTCGGCGTCACCCCAGACCGACCAGGGGCGATGCTCATAAGCAAGACCATACAAGCGAAGTGTGACGGCAACCCGTCGCACGAAGGGCGAGTCGTACTGGCCGATCAAAATCATGGCGGTTTCGTAGGCAAGTGTGGCGGCATTTGCTCTTTCAGCAATGATCCACGATTGGCGGGCGGCCTTGCCATGGCCTATCTTGCGGTTCCAATGTACTGGGAAGAGCGCTTTCATCCGTTGCGCGAAGAATGGGTGATCATTGCTGCGCACCGGCAGAACCGGCCGTGGAGCGGTGAGGTCGTCGACAGTCACGCGAGCGCGGTTCCACCGTACGCCTCGGATTGCTATCTTTGCCCGGGCAACGCACGAGTCTCCGGCCGCCGCAACCCCGACTACTCGGCGGTCTTCGTTTTCGACAACGATCATCCGTGTGTGTCGAACGCCGCGCCGAGCGAGCTCGCGGCGCCGCTCGGTATCTATCGATCACGGCCGGCGCAGGGCGCGGCGCGCGTGGTTTGTTATACCCCGCGGCACGACCTCACGCTGGCCGAGCTTGCCGTTCCGGAGATCGTCGCTCTCTTGCGTGCTTGGCAAATCCAGTACACGGAGCTGGGTTCGCGTCCGGAAGTCGAGAACGTCTTGATCTTCGAGAACAAGGGCGAGGTCGTGGGCGTCTCGAATCCGCATCCGCATTGCCAGATCTACGCTACGAACTTCGTCTTCAAGACGATCGAGGTCGAGGCGCAGGCGGCGGAGCGGCATCTGCGGGAGACCGGTCGCGTGCTGTTCCAGGACGTGATCGCTGCAGAGCAGCAAGATGGAAGGCGAATTCTGTGCGAGAACGCGACGGCGATCGCCTTCGTTCCGTACTTCGCACGTTACGCCTACGAGACCTACGTCGCGCCGAAAGCACGGCACGCGAGCCTGGCGGAGCTCGACGAGACCGAGCTAGTTGGCTTTGCCGAAGTATTGAGCGAAGTGCTCGTTCGCTTCGACAATTTATGGCGAATGTCTTTTCCGTACGTGATGGTGCTGCACCAGGCGCCCACGGACGGTCAAAAATATCCGGGCTTTCACTTTCACGTCCAATTTCACCCGCCGCTCCGCAAGCCCAACCTGCTCAAATACTTGGCGGGGCCGGAAGTCGGGGGCGGCTGCTTCTTGAGCGACACGGCGCCGGAGGAAAAGGCCGCGGAGCTCCGAGCACTATCGGCCGTGCACTACAAGCTTCGCGGCGGCGCATGAGCGACCCACTTTCCCTCACCGACGAGCTCGCCGATTTTCGTCGCTTGCTGGCCGTGCCCGAACGCGAACTGCCCGCGCTGCGCGGCTTGTTCGATGGAGCCGAGCTTGGCCGCATCGCGCGAGCTCCAGGTCGCCTCGACGTGATGGGAGGCATCGCTGACTATTCGGGCTCACTGGTCCTCGAGCTACCAATTCGGGAAGCGGCGTGGGTGGCGGTCGCCACACACGCCGAACCCCTCGTGCGCATCGCAACGGTGGACAAAGGCGCTCGGCAAGCGCGTTCGTTCGAGGCACCGATTGCCGCGTTTTCCGAGGGAGTACTCGCCGAATACGAATCCGCGTGCGCCTATTTTCGTGCTGATCCGGCTCGGCGCTGGGCGGCGTACATCGCCGGTACGTTGCTGGTGTTGATGCGTGAGCGTGGCCTGAGGCCGACGCGCGGGCTCCGCATCTTGCTCGCTTCCGATGTGCCGGAGGGCAAAGGAGTCAGCTCGTCGGCTGCGATCGAGGTCGCCGCCATGCAAGCCGTAGCCGCGACGTTCGGTTTGCAGCTGGATGAGGTCGAACTCGCCGAGCTGTGTCAAAGGGTCGAGAATCGGGTGGTGGGCGCGCCCTGTGGCTTGATGGATCAGATGACGGCAAGTTGCGGGCGTGAGGACAAGCTGCTGGAACTCCTGTGCCAACCCTCGCGGATCCAAGGGCAGCTGACAGTACCCGAAGACATCGAGTTTTTCGGCATCGACTCGGGCGTACGCCACCAAGTGACCGGCGCGGACTATGGGCAAGTACGGGTTGCCGCCTTCATGGGCTACCGGATGCTCGCCGATGTGTGCGGGTTGCCCGCAACTGTTCTCGAAGCGGGCCGCGTGCGCATCGACGACACTCGCTACGGAGGATACCTGGCGAACGTCACACCGTCCGAATACGCGCGCCGCTTTCGAAATATCCTGCCCGCAGCGCTCGACGGGCGCGCCTTCCTCGACCGTTACGGAGGTAGCACCGACGACGTGACCCGGATCGAGAGCGATCGGAGCTACCCCGTTGCCAGCGCGACGGAGCACGCCATCTTCGAACATTTTCGAGTGCGCACGTTTGCCGAGCTGCTGAGCGCAACGCCGCGGAACTTGCGCCGCCTGGAGCAGCTCGCCGAGTTGATGTACCAATCGCACGCGAGCTATTCCGCCTGCGGCCTCGGTTGCCACCACACGGATTTGTTGGTCGAGCTCGTGCAGCGTGCGCCACGGGAGACGGGACTCCTGGGGGCCAAGATTACCGGCGGAGGCAGCGGGGGTACCGTGGCCGTTCTGGCGCGGGCGGGTGCGCGCGCGGCCGTCCAGCGCGTGGCCGATGAGTACGGAACCGAGACCGGTCATAGCCCATACGTCTTCGCAGGCTCATCGCCTGGCGCCGCCGAATACGGCTCTCATTCGTTCGATAGCTGAACGTATACTCAGCTGCTTAGCCCGGCCATGAGCGGACTCGCTCATGCGGCTTGCTTGCGTGAAAGGGTCTCGAAGACTACGTTCTGCGCCCTTTTCCCCCGAGGAGCCCGTAACTCATGGCCCGCGTCACCGTCGAAGATTGCTTGGAGCAAGAAGAGAACCGTTTCGCGCTGGTGGTCCTCGCGGCTCAGCGCACGCGCACCTTGATGAAGGGCGGTCCGGCGCTCGTGAACGCGAAGAACAAGGCGCCCGTGATCAGCTTGCGCGAGATAGCGGCGGGCCGCGTCCGCTTTCACCGTCCCTCCGTCGAGGCGGTTGCCGAGTACATCAACGAGCTCGGCCGCGTAAATCTTTGAGCGCGAAGGCGCGCAGCGCCGAGCCCGCACAGGCCATCGAGGATTTCGGTGTAGCCGGCGACGGCGGAGCGCTCGCTCACTACGACGACCCGGCCTATTACACCAAGACGTACAAGGACCGGCGGCACGACGTCGACTATTACGTGCGGCTGGCCAGGGAGGCCAAAGGTCCGGTGCTCGAGTACGGCGTAGGCAACGGGCGCATCGCGCTGCAGGTCGCACGCGCCGGCGTGGCTGTTCACGGCGTCGATCTGTCGCGCCCCATGCTCCAAGATTTCGCAACGCGTCTGCAAAACGAGCCGAAACACGTGCGCGCCCGCGTCACCCTTCAGCGCGCCGACATGCGTACGGCTGAGGTTGGTCGCCGATTTTCACTTGTCTATGCGCCGTTCAATTGCTTGCTTCACCTTTATCAGCGCACCGACATGGAGGCATTTCTCGCCCGCGTGCGCGCGCATTTGGCGCCCAACGGCCGCTTCGTCTTCGACTTCTCCGTCCCGCACGGCGAGGACTTGTGCCGAGATCCAGAGCGAAGCTTTGGCGCACCGCGTGTCCGCCATCCGACTACGGGCGAGCTCGTCCGCTACGCGGAGCGCTTCGAGTATGACCGCGTCCGCCAATTGCTCCTGATCTGGATGGAGTTTGCGCCGGAATCGGGCGGTAAACCGTGGCGGGTGCCGCTCACGCACCGACAGTACTTTCCATGCGAGATCGAAGCGCTGCTTCACTACAACGGCTTCACGAATCTCGAGTTCACGGCGGACTTCACGGACCAACCGCCTGACCACTACGTGGATTCGATGGTCGTTTCGTGCAAGGCGCTCGCCAAACCATCGAGCTCGCTGAGGCTCCGTCGAGCCCCAAGGCGCGCCAAGGACGCGCGAGTCCGGCGCGCTCGCTGAGCGCGTCACCGCTTGCTGCAAGCGTTCCGCGGGCTTAGCTTGTTCTCGGAATGGCAGCGGACTTCTACAAGGAGCTCGGCGTCGCGCGCGACGCGAGCGAAGACGCAATCAAGAAGGCGTATAGAAAGCTCGCGGCGCAGCTTCACCCGGACAAGAACCCCGGCGACAAGAAGATCGAGACGCGGTTCAAAACCGTCAACCGCGCCTACCAAGCACTGTCGAACCCCGATCAGCGCCGGCTCTATGACGAGTTTGGGGAGGACGGCTTGCGGGAGGGTTTCAACGCTCAGGCGGCGCGCGCGTACCAACGTGCGGCGAGCGGGCGCGGCCGCGGCTCGCGCAACGTTGAAGATTTGTTCTCACGCCCGGACATGCGCGAGGGAGGCATCGGCGACCTGTTTGGAGATCTGTTTGGCGGGCGGGGCGGTCGCGCGGCGGCCAACATGAAAGGTTCGGACGTCGCTAGCGAGGTTGTCGTAGATTTCGAATCGGCGCTGCGTGGTGCCGAGCTGAAATTGCGCGTGCAAGATGGCGGAGAAGAAGTAACCGTGCGCGTACCACCCGGAGCTGGTGACGGCGACAAGGTTCGCATTGCGGGTCAGGGCGCGCCGGCCCCGTTTGGTGGCCCCCCTGGTGATTTGCTGCTCACGATTCGAGTCGGCAAGCACCCTCACTTCGAACGGATCGGGCTCGATTTGCACCTGGATCTGCCGATCACGGTGGGCGAAGCGTACCGCGGCGCCAAAGTGCGCGTCCCAACGCCGGACGGCCCGGTTACACTCACCGTTCCGAAGCACGCTCAGAGTGGCCAGGTCGCCCGTTTGAAAGGCCGCGGCGTGAAACGCAAGGTCGAACAAGGCGATCTGTACGTGCGCTTCCAGATCAAGCTGCCCGTAACTGACTCACCGGCGATCGAAAAGGCGATCGACTTACTCGACGAATCGATGACCGGTGATGTTCGCGCGGACGTTCGATTCTGACTTATTCGGCGTCGTGCGCAAGCTCTGCGGCGCTGCCGCGCGGACGTCGCGAGGGCCGCTCACCGCTTGCTCCAGAACTCGCGCTGCGCAGGTTACCCTGATCGTCGTAGCGATCGAGCTCACCGCCGACTCGGCGTAGCGCGGCCTGTTTCTCGTGAAAGGGCTGGAAGCTCGACTTGAAGCCGGCCACGATCATGCTCTTGATGTCGGCAAAGGGCACGCCCATCTGGGTGTGCACCAGGTGGAGCTCCTTCGACACGCTCGTGTCCGTAATCAAGCGGTTGTCGGTGTTGATCGTCACACGCAGACCGAGATCGAAATAGAGCTTTAGCGGATGCGACGCGAGTCCCCGCACGGCGCCCGTTTGGACGTTGCTCGACGGGCAACACTCGAGCGGTACGCGGTGATCGTTGAGGTAGTGCAGTAGATCGCCGTCTTCACGCAGCCGACAGCCGTGCCCGATGCGGTGAGCTCCGCAGACGTGGATGGCTTGGGCGATCGATTCGGGTCCGTACGCCTCGCCGGCGTGAATCGTGCAATTGATGTTGTTG
>DASXKQ010000088.1:0-8318 GCA_036496745.1 Polyangiaceae bacterium | reverse complement strand
GTCGGCGTCGTCGTAGTAGAGGGAGGTGACGAGCGTGGGGATGCTGCGTGAGGCGCGTTCGAAGGGGACTTCGACGACGGAGCTGTCGTGGCGTTCGCCGTACTCAGTGCCGAGGTTGTTGACGGAGTCGTCGCCGCGATCGCGATCGCTGGGCGGCGCGTAACGAGGCTCTGCGGGCGCTAGGCGGGAGGGCGCGCCGCGCGAGGACTCCGCGGCAGCGTCGCGGCTTTTCTTCGGCTCGGGCGCGCCGGCGGAGGGACCTGACTCGGAGCGGCCTCCGCTGCCGTACTCGTAGTACGGGCGATGGGGCGCGCGCGGAGGCGGCACCGCGACGCGGCGCTCGGGTGGGCGCGGGCGCTCGCGCTCGGGAAAGAACGCAACGCCGATCACGCCCACGTTTTCCGGCGTGCCGCGCCGCGCGGAGTAGCTGTTCTCGGGGCTGGTGAAGCGAAACGCCGCGACGGCGTCGAGGCTCTGACGAAAGCCCTCGACGAGCACCGAACCGTAGGGAGCGATCACGTAGCCGCGGCCGTTTACGTAATCGCCGACTCGGCCGCTGATGGCGTCGCGACCGTCCACGGTGATCACCGCTTCGACGCGCTGTGCGGTCGGGTTGCGAACACGGACGTTGTAGCGGAGGCCGGGTTCACCGAGCAGATACGTTTTGCCCGCGTGGTGGAAGGTCGGCAAGACGTCGCCATCTTCGTCCTCCAAAGCGACCGAATAGGGCGGCGCCGGCGGTCTGCGCCAGAAAGGCGGGCGGGCGTCCGCGTGATCGCACGCGACCAGGTACAGGACTCCGACCGCGAGCGTGGCCAAGATGTAGCGAAGGGGGCGTGTCACGGCGAACCTCGAAAATGGCTGGGGATGGGCTGGATACGCGCGGGTTGCGCGAAAGATCTGAGGGAGGCGGACTCCGTGCCTATCGGATGGTTACCCCGATGATTGTGCTAGTCTCAGGGCTGAAAAATGACCTCTGGGGTGGCCCGAAGTTTCACGTATTGTGAGTACCTCGAGCTCGAGGCGAGCTCGGAGCAGCGCTACGAGTTTTTCAACGGCATGGTGTATGCCATGGCGGGCGGCTCACCGGACCATAGTCGACTCGCCGCCAACGTCATCCAGATCCTCGGCACCGTGCTGGCAGCAAGACCGTGTCAGGATTCACCTCGGACTTGCGCGTGCGCGTTCTGGCGACCGGCCTCGCGACGCACCCAGACGTGAGTGTCTTTTGCAGCAGCCTCGAGCTCGATCCAGAAGACAAGCACACCGCGACGAATCCAGTCGTAATCGTCGAGGTCCTCTCGCCGAGCACCGAGCAGTACGACCGCGAGGAGAAGTTCTCGCACTATCGAGGCATCCCGAGTCTACAAAGTTACGTACTCATCTCGCAAAAGGAACGCCGGCTCGAGGTGTTCAGCCGCAACGCCGACGGTAGCTGGACGCTGCGCGAAACCCGGACGGGAGCGCTGGAAATTTCGGGGATCGGTTGCGCGCTTCCGGTCGAAGAGGCTTATCGCGATCCGCTCGCGGTCTGACACGTGCCCGGGCATCCGCGCCTGGCGACTCAAATCTTCGCCAGCACGAACAACCCGAGCGCCACGAAGCCCAGGCCGATGCCGAGCAGGGCCGCGAGCAAGCGCAGCGGCGCGCGCGGCGCGACGCGGCGGGCGGTTTCGGCGTCGAGATCCGTTTGTAGGTGCGCTTCGATCTCGCGATCGGCGGCGCGCACGCGCAAGAGGACGAGTACGATGCTCATCAGCAGCGAGAGCAACGCAAAGCACACGGTGAGCCAGCGCACGCGGGACAGCCGCGCTGCTTCACGCGCAAAGCTCGCGGGCGCGCCGTCGAGCAGCACGCGGACCGGCAAGTCGTAGGTCGATTGAGGCTCGTCCGAAACGGTCAGCGGCCAGCCAACCGCGGCTGCGCTGTGCTCGTCGACCTCACTCGAGAGCATGAGCCAAGCGGGCTCGGGCAACGCCGGGAGCACGAGCCGCGCAACCGAGCCGCCGCGTCCGTCCGGCTCGAGCGCGAGCGCGCCGCCTACTTTGCGCGAGTCTTGGGCGAGCACGCTGAAGTAGGCGCGGCCGCGCTCGATCGGAGACGCGACCCGAAGGCCCTCGAAGTCGCGCGCGACAAACAGCGCGCCGGCCACGACGGGTAGCGCCGTGTCGAGCGACGCGTGTGCGCCGTCGTCGCCGCGCGCCTCGACGTGCACGCTCGGATTGTGGTCGCTCGCTTCGAACTGTGCGCGCGCCCGCCCTTTTTCGTCCGCGACGAGGCCCGCTTTCGCGAACAAGCGGCCGCCTTCCGCGCTGAGCGCGAGCCGCGCGCCGGCCACGCCCTGACCGCCGCGCTCCACCGCGATCAATAGAGTATCCGCGAACGGTACCGCGAACACGCCACGCGCGGGCGCTACCTTGACGCGCAGGCCATTTTCCGGGCGACCCGCGATCCAGCCGCCGCGGTGACGCGCGTTCGCGAGCCAGTCGGCGCGCGTAAGCTCGATCGCGCCACGCGCGAGGCCAAAGCGCGAGCCGTCGTCCACCGTGAGCGCGAGCGGCCCTTGCGCCGCCACAGCGAGCTCGAGTCGAACGTCGCACACACCGGCCTGATCGAGCGTGCACGCGGCGTGCGCCGGCGCTCCACCGCGCGAGGACGCGCTGACCGTGATCGCTCTGCCGTCGAGTGGTGACGCGCTCGTGCCGTCACTCGACGAACCCTCGACGCGCAGCGCGAGCACGCGCTCACCGTCCGTGGCTCCGCCGTAGACGCGCGCCGACGCGAACGGCCGCGGCACTCCCGCAACCAGGATCGCGAAAGCGACCACCAATGCGGTGAGCACCGGCTGGGCCAAAAGCAGGGCGCGCGTCATACCGTGACGCCGCAGTATGCCACGCCGCGGAAGGCGACTCGGCGCGCCGCATTCCACGCCGCGCTGGCGCCCGCGGACTTGTGATTTTAAAGGCGCAGCAGTAACTTCCTCGGCGAAATCCGATGGCTGACAGTAAGAAATCGAAACGAAAGCGAGCGACCAAACGCGAGCGCAAGGAGCGCCGCTTCGTGCCGGAGCAAACGTACGCATCGCGTGTGTCGATCGCGGCCGGGATGCTCGGCTCATTCGCGCTCGGAGCCGGCGTGTACGGCCAGTGGGTGAGCGATCATCCGCGCAGCGTGGCGCCCTACTTGTTCGGTGCCGGCGCGCTGGTCGTCGCGGGTGCGATGTGGTTCGCCGACTCTGCCGCGCTGCCGTTGCGCATCGGAGACGCAGGCGTCGCGCTCGAAAAGGGCAGCGAGTTTTTGCGCGTGTATTGGTGTGACATGGAGCGCGTCTTCGTCGAAAAAACGGAGCTCGTAGTCAAGGGCAAGGAGACCACCCTGCGCATTCCGATCGCGGCGCAACCGAGCGGACTCGCCTGGCTACTCAGTGAAGGCACCAAACGCGTGCCGGAGGCGATGGACGTCAAACGCTCCGCCCTACAGGGCCTGCGCGAGATCGGTCCGAACGACGGCGAGCTGGTCGTGATCGACGGCCTGCAAATCGCCGGGCGCCACTGCGCCGCGAGCGACAAGCCGATTTCGTTCGAGCGCGACGCGCGGCTCTGCCCGCAGTGCGGCCAGGTCTATTTGAAGGATCAAGTGCCGAGAAAGTGCGTCACTTGCCACGCCGACCTCGAAAATTCCGCGATTGAAGTGTGAGCGAGGATGAAGCTCATCACGAGTCCGACCAGCCCGTATGGCCGCAAAGTCCGCATCGCGCTCCTCGAAAAATCCGTCCCGTGCGAGGTCGCCAACGAGGCCGCATCGCCGCACAATCCCCTCGGCAAGATCCCGGCGCTCGTGCTCGATGACGGCACGTCACTCTTCGATTCCGTCGTGATCGTGGAGTACATCGAGGGCGTCGCGTCCAAACCGCAGCTGATCCCGAGCGAGCCAAACGAGCGCGCGTTGGTCCGTCGCTGGGAGGCACTCGCAGACGGTATCGCGGACGCCACCGTGCTGGCCATGCTCGAAAGCCGCCGCGCAGCCGAGTTGCGCGATCCAAGCGTGGTCGAGCGCCAGCTCGGTAAGGTGCGCGCAGCCCTCGCCTTCGCGGAGGCCGGGCTCGCCGAATCCTTCGCGCACGGCTCCACGTTCAGCCTCGCCGACGCCGCGCTCGTCTCCGCCGTCGGCTATCTCAACCTGCGCTTCCCCGACGTCCTACCGAGCTCCCACACCCCGCGCTTACACGCCTACCTAACCCGCCTCGCCACCCGCCCCAGTATCGCAACCACCGCTCCACCAGCGGCCTAACACGAGAAAACAAGCAGCTCTATCGCCGGTCAAGAGCCGGCAGCTAGTCGAGGTGGACCATTTCGCGGATGTTGCCGCGGACATTGCGTGCGCTGTCATCGAAGCGGTGGTCTTGGGTGTGCACGCGCATTTTGAGGCCGGGCTTGGGCGACATCGTGATGCTGAAGAAGCGATCGACGCGGATGCCCGGGACTAGCTCGAAGCGGAAGCGCTGCAGCAAGACGGCGAGCACGATCTTGAGCTCGAGCATGGCGAAGGCGGCGCCGATACACATGCGCGGCCCCGCGCTGAACGGGTTGTATGCGTACGGACCCGGGTCGAATTTTTCCCAGCGCTCGGGCCGAAAGCGCGCTGGCTCCGAATAGAGCTCGGGGATGCGATGCGTGTGATAAATGCTGCTGATCACTTCCGTGCCAGCCGGCAACGTGTAGCCGCCAAGCTCGGTCTCGGCGGGCGCTACTCGATGATTGAGCGGCACGGGCGGCAGCAGGCGCATGCTCTCCTTGATCACGCGTTCGAGCAGCGGCAGCTCGGCGAGCTGCTCCACGCGTGGCGCGTCGCCGTGCAGCACCGAGTCGAGCTCGTCCAGCAGGTCGTTTGCTACGCGCGGGTGTTGGGAAAGCAAAAAGAGCGTCCAGCTGAGCGCGTTCGAGGTGGTCTCGTAACCGGCGGCGAAAATCACGCCGACGTGACCGACCAGTTCGTCATCGCTCAGCGACGCGCCCTGCTCGTCTTTGGCCTCGAGCAGCATGGACAAGATGTCCGCGCCGGAGCTCGCGGCGCGCCGCTTTTCGGCGATCACTTCACTCATCTTGGCGTCAATCGCCAGCGAGGTATCGAGCCAACGTCGATACGGCGTACCGGGCACGTCGAGCGGGAGCATGGCACTCGGACGAAAGAGTTCGAGCCAAAGCTGGAGCTTGCGCGCCACCTGCAAGCCGGCTTGGCCCATGTCTCCGCCGAACAGCGTCTTGGTCGCGACGCGCAAGGTCAGCTCCATCATGTCCGGCCGCAGATCGCGAGTTTCCCCCGCGCTAAACCCGGCGAGCATCGACTCGGTGAGCGCGACCATGTCGTCGCGGTAGCTGTCGATGCGACTCTTGTGAAAAGCCGGCATCATCAGCCGTCGTTGTTGGCGGTGTTCGTCGCCGTTCACGTGGAATAGGCCGGTGAGCAGGCGCTTGAGCGGACGCTTGCGCGCATTGACCGGCTCCTGTGGATAGAGCGGCCCCGAGAGCGCGGATTTGTGAAATTTCTCATGCGCCGTCAAGAGCTCACGGTTCAGCTCTGCACCATAGAAAAACACGGTGCCCGGCGCGCTCGCTTCGGTCGACACGATCCGCGTCGGTCGCCCGCGCACGAGCACCGCGATCGGCCCGTATGCGTCGAACAGTCTGCCGATGTAGCCGAGCGGGTCGCGTATGAAGCGCAGCAAATTGCCGCTCGCGCCCAAGACGGGAAACGGACGCGGTCCAGGGACGTTCAGCATCACGAGTGAGCGCACGTTGCGAGGCGCTAGGCCTTGCGGTGACGAGCGAGCTCCGCTTCCAGCTCCGCGACGCGCGCTTCGGCTTGCTGCTTTGCGGCCTCCGCTTGCTGCTTTGCGGCCTCCGCTTGCTCTGCCTTGGTGAGGTACAGATCCTGACCAGCTGGGTCTCGCGCGAGCCGCAACCAGGGATCACCCTTCGCGTCCTGCACGACGACCCAGTAACCAGGAAGTATCGCGCTCTTGGAAAAGCCGGGCGACGCCGAGTCACGCTCCGACAGCGGGCCGCGGGCGCGATCCCAAATGCGAAGCGTCGCGTCATCCTCGTCCACGTCGAAGCGCACGAGCTCCATCAGCGCGATGCGCCTGTAGCGCTCGAGCTTCTTAGCCCAGGGCGGATCGCCCGCGTCGGAAACGCTGATCACCTCGATTGCCAGCTCCGGGATGCCTTGCTCCCACGTCTTCCACGACCTGAATCTTTCATCCGGCGTGCCGAAGCGCAGCACGGCGTCCGGAGCACAACAAAGCCGCGGATCCTCGGGATCCCAATACAGAAACTGGTCCGAACCGATACAGGCGCGATCCCCGAAGGCCGCCTCCAGGATCATGAACAGCAGCATACGCTGCACCATGTGACGGCGCGTCTCAGGCACTTTCTTGGTCGCCAGAAAGTGGATCGGCTTCGGCTCGACCAAATAACGGCCTCCCGGCTCCGAAGAATGAGACGTTTGGGATCTCGAGCTCACGGCCATGGCAGTTTACCACAGGCTCCAATCGGAGAGGCCCGTGCACGAGTTGCGCCTGAAATAGCTGCGCCGTGACCTAGAAAAGACGCGCGGTGCTCGCTCGAGCCTCTTACCCGAGTTCGCTCACGTCCACCTCGACGATTGGGCGCGCGCCGGACATCTCTTCGAGCTTCCGGCGCGTGGCGCGACGCACGAACTCTCCGAGCGTGAGGCCGCGACCACCGCGATACGTCTCGACCACGCGCGCGACGTCTTTGGCGACCGCGCGTAGCGCCGCGTCGTCCCCATCCACGCCGGGCACGCCGCGCGTGCGCACCGAGGGAGGCAACGCGAGCCGCGCGTCGCGCTCGACCACCAGCGAGACGAACGCGACACCCGAGCGCCCGAGCTCGGCGCGGCGCGCGCGTGTTTCCCCGGGCAAGGCTTCGCCGCCCTGCGCGATCGCGATTCGGCCGTGCTGTACGGGATCTTCGCGCCAAACGCGCCGGCCGTCGCAGCCCACGGGCGTGCCATTTTCGACGACCAGGGTTTGCTCGACGCCCGCGCTGCGCGCGAGCTCCGCGTGGCGAAGGAGGTGATGCAAGGTGCCGTGCACGGGCACGAAGCAGCGTGGGCGCGTGAGCTCGATCATTCGCCGCTGCTCGCTGCGGCCCGCGTGACCGCTCGTGTGCACGTCGGGATCGGTGATGCGGCTCTTGACGATCACGCCGGCGCGCAGCAAATCGTTGATCATCGCGAACACGGGGCGCTCGTTGCCGGGGATGATCCGGCTCGAGAAGACCACGGTGTCTCCCTCGGCGAGCTTGAGCAGGCCGTGCGAGCCGAGCGAGAGCCGTCGCAGCGCCGAGTTCGGCTCGGCTTGCGTCCCGCCCGCGAGCAGCAAGAGCTGATCCCGCGGGACGTTCGCGATGTCGTCCGCGGCGACCAACAGATCGCTCGGCCAGTGCAAGCGCCCGATTTGGCGAGCTACTTGGGCTTGTGTCTCGAGGCTGCGTCCGAGCAGACAAAGCTTGCGGCCCACGCGCCGCGCAATCTCACCGAGCAGGATCAGACGCTGAATATTGCTGGCAAACATGGCGATCACGGCGCGCTCGGGTGCCTCCGCGACCAGTCGCTCGAGCGCGATGCCCACGGCGTGCTCGGAGCCCGCGCGCTCGGGCACGTCGATGTTCGTGCTGTCGCTCAAGAGCAGCGCCACGCCGCCGTCGCCGATCGCGCGCAAGCGCGCTTCGTCCGTGGGCTCGCCGTCCGGCGGCGCTGGATCGAAATTGAAATCACCCGTGTGCACGATCGTGCCCGCGCGCGTGACAATGGCGAGCGCGCTCGCTTCCACGATCGAGTGCGCCACGCGCACCGGCTCGACGGCGTACGGACCGACCTGGTAGCTCTGACCCGCTATGGCCACGCGAAAATCGAGCTCGTCTTCCGTGAAGTCGTGCTCGAGTAGGCGCTTGCGTGCAATGCCGAGCGCGTGCGGCGGACCCCACACGGGCAGCTCGAGCTCATCCAGCAAATACGGCAAGGCGCCCACGTGATCTTCGTGACCATGCGTCAAGAACACGCCGCGTACGCGCTCGCGGTTGTGAAACAAATAGCTAAAATCCGGGTGCCAGACGTCGATGCCGACGTCGTCGTCGGCGAAGGCCACGCCGCAATCGACCACCAAAATGCCGTCGGGTTCTTCGACGGCAAAACAGTTCATGCCAATCTCACCGAGCCCGCCGAGCGGCACGATGCGCGTACTATCCGTGGAGGCTGCCAAATGCTCTCCGTAGCCCGAAAAACGGGTTAGCGCA
>DASXKQ010000087.1:0-18856 GCA_036496745.1 Polyangiaceae bacterium | reverse complement strand
TCCGAGTCGGCGTCGTCCTCGTCGTCCCCGGCGTCGTCGTCCTTGTCCACGTCGTCGGAGCTCTTTTCGGCAGCTGGCGCGCCGTGGCGCTGCCCGCCGGCGCCTTTCCAGGCCGAGCCCGCCTCGTCGTCGTGGCGGCCGCCGGTGAGGTAGGCTTCGAAGTCATCGGGGCGAATCAGATCTTCGACGTGCAGGAACGCGGCGCGATCCATGCCCACATCGATGAACGCGGCTTGCATACCGGGCAGCACACGCGTCACTTTGCCGAGCACGATATTTCCGACGGTGCCTCGGGCTGCAGCGCGTTCGATTTGAAGTTCGGCGATGATCCCTTCTTCGATCAGGGCAACGCGAGTCTCACGGATGTCACAATTGATGACGAGTGTATTTCGGGGCATTTTTTTCGAGGTGCCAGCGCGCAAAACCCGGCGCTGCCCTGCGCGAGCGCGATCGTCCACCGCCGCGTTGCGGCGAGTTCCGTATCCCCGCGAAGAATCTCAATGCTGGGGATGTGTAGGATCTGGGTGGAGCTTGCGTCGAAGCAAGGCATCGGAAGTTTGCGCTAGGCGAGAGAGAGAAAAGTTTGGTTGGCGGGTGGAAACACTCCACCTCAACTCGGCCCACCTGGGCCGTCCGCCCGTGTCGTTCGCTATGAGCTTCCCGACCACCCAGGCAGAGCCGCAGCGCGGCAACAAAAGCGGACCATGGGGGCGGGCAATCGTCAAGTATTCAAAAAAATTGTGCAATTCTAGCCGGTTCAGCGGCCGGCAGCATTGAAGCGAGGCGTCGCTGCCGATGTGCGGCCGCGGGCGGGCCGAGGCTAGCAGTGCGGCCCGGGCTCGCCGCGCGGCGTCCACTAACCGATACTCGCGTTCCCGTGGCTTCCTCGTTCTTGGTTCTCGACATCGAAACGGTGCTCGATCCGGAGCTGCCGATCCAAACCGTGGACGCGGAGCGCTTGCCCGCTCCACCGCACCACAAGATCGTCGTCATCGGAGCGCTTTTGCTCGACGTGAACTACGAGATCAAGCGGATCGGCGTGATCAGTGAGGGCAAGGACGAGGCCGGCATGCTCGACGACTTCGCTCGCATGCTGGAGGAACGTCGCCCCTGCCTCGTTACATTCAACGGCCGCGGCTTCGACATGCCTGTGATCGCGACTCGCTGTTTGCGTCACGGCATTCCGCTTCGGCACTACTACCGCTCGCGCGACGTGCGCTATCGATTCTCGCCTGAAGGGCATCTCGACTTGATGGACTATGTCGCCGACTTCGGCGCGGCAAAACCATCCAAGCTCGACATCGTCGCCAAGCTGTGCGGAATGCCAGGAAAAGTTGGCGTCGACGGCAAGGACGTCGGCCCGATGGTCTTCGCGGGGCGCATTCAGGAAGTGCGCAACTACTGCTTGTGCGACGTGGTGCAAACCACCGCGGTGTTCTTGCGCGTGCAGCTCGTCCGCGGCGAGATCGAGCGCGAGCAATACCTGCACGCCATCCGGGGGTTGCTGACTCAAATTCGCGCGGACACTCGGCTCGCGCCGGTAGCCAATGCTCTCGATGAAACGCGACTGCTGCTGGGCGCATCAGAACTAACCATGGCGGCAAATCTCGAAGGATTTACCGAATAGCGTGGCGGGCCGAGCGGCGCTGCCACCTCGAAGATTCCGAGGGCAGAGACCGCTACGGTTCGCGGTAGAAGCGGGGCACGCGGCGAGACACGTCTGTCAACACTTCCCAGGGGATCGTGCCGAGCGTGGTCGCTATTTCCTCGGCCGAGAGCGCATCTTGGCCGAGCGGGCCCTTCTGCAGGCCGAGCGCGACGCACTCGTCACCCACCCGCACGTCAGCGAGCTCGGTGACGTCGAGCATGGCCATGTCCATGCTGATGGCTCCGACCAGCGGCGCGCGCTTGCCGCGAACCAACAGCTCACCCTTGTTGGATAGCCCACGGCTGAGGCCATCGGCGTAGCCCATCGGGATTGTGGCGATGCGACTGCTGCGGGCCGCTCGCCAGGTGCCCCCGTAGCCCACCTCCGAGCCCTCGGGAATCTCCCGCAAGGCTACGATTTCAGTGCGAACGCGCATGACGGGGCGGAGGTCTTTGCAGGCTCCGGCGTGGGGCTCGACGCCGAACAGCGCAATGCCTGGGCGCACCACGTCGAGCCACGAGCGGGGACTCTTGAGCAGCGCGGCGCTGTTCGCCGCGTGGCGCAGCGTCGGAGCGAACCCGTGCGCGCGCAGCGCAAGCGTCGCTTCATCGAACAAATCCAACTGATGCTCAATCGATTCGGCATCGGTTGCTTCGACCCCGGCAAAGTGCGTCATCAAACCTTCGAGCTTTAGCTCTGGAAAACGTCCGAGGGCTTTGGCCAGAGCTGGAACGTCTTTGGGCAACACGCCGAGCCGCGCCATGCCGGTGTCGATCTTCAGGTGAACTTTGATCGGTTCAGAGCCCGAGAAGCGCACCTCGTCCGCGATCGCCTCCAGCTGCGCCGGGTCGTGAATCACCGGCGTGAGGTCGTGACGCAACAGTTCACCGCACGCTCGGCCATAGTAGCCGCCGGTGATCAGAATCGGCACCTGAATGCCCGCCTGGCGAAGCTCGATCCCTTCCTCGAGAAGGGCCACGCAAATGCCATTGGCGCCGGCTCGCTCGAGCGTGCGCGCGACGGCTTTCGCGCCGTGCCCGTAGCCGTCCGCCTTGAGCACTGCCCAAACCGCTGCGCCTCCGGCGACCCGCTGCACGACGCGCAAATTGTGGCGGAGATTCGCGAGATTGACCTCGGCTCGAGTGGGTCGAACTGCGTCCGACGGCACCGCGCGTTGCGGTCGAAGCACCCGGGGCAGCGGCGTGGCGAGAGCGGAGGAGGACGCGGCGAGCGCTGGGTGCTGTAACGTCATCGTCACCTCAAGGGGTTAGCGGAAGGGTCGCCCGGGCGTCAACTTAATCGCCGATTTGAGGCGGGTGGATTCTTCCACCGAAGTTCGGGCTTGTTTAGTTTCGGAGGCTTACACAGATTCTCGCGCGAATCTGCCTACTCGAAGCAACGCCGCATGCACGATCGGTAATCCGGTTCGCACTTCTTGCACGGGTCATTCTTTGGACGCGCGGTGACACCATGGCCGTCTGAGCAGGCTGAATGGCACGTGTCCAAGGTGTCGCGGCAACCTCCGGTGCAGACGTCACCTGGCCGCTCCGGGGCGCTCGACGCGGTGACGGCCGGGGGCGCGACGCCTGCGTCGGGCGCGACCAGCGTCGCCATTGGGGGCGGCGATGCGTGCACGCTCGTAGGAGCGGGCACGACTAGATAGAACTGGCGCGCGTCACTCTTGATGTTGGTCACGTCGAACGCAGGGCGGGACATGTCGCCGCTGGCGAACGCGCGTAGTCTGCGCCGCGCGTACTCGATGCGATCTTGCGGCTGCCCGTAGGTGTACGAACTCAGCCATTGCTGCCAACACGCTTGGCGGTGCGTCGCGGCAATCTCGAGATCGAGTTCCAGACGGTAGCAGTGCTCGAAGTGTACGTTGCCCTCGTAGATCGATTGGACGCTGGGCCCGCATGCCGCCGCGGCCGCAAGCCAGCCAAGCGCCAATGCCGAACGGAGGCGCCGCCAACCAGGCGGCTCGGTGGAAGCGCGACTATTTCGGCGTTGCACTTCGGGAAGTTCAACCCGAGGTGAGAGCTCGCGCAAGCCCGAGCCACGTGTGCCGCCGAAGATGCCCACCTTTTCTCGTGCTATGTGAGCTTCGAGCATGTTCACGGGTCTGGTCGAGCTGACGGGCGTCTTGCGTCGACGCGAGCGCCGTGGTCCGGGCTATCGCGTGTTCGTCGAAGGGCACTTGGGCCCTCTAGAGCTGGGCGAATCGATCTGCGTGAGCGGCGCGTGTCTGACGGTCGTGGCGGTCGACACTGCCGGCTTTGCCGCGGACGTGTCAATCGAGACCGCTGAGAGGACTACGCTCGGCGCGCTCGCGCTGGGTAGCCCCGTGAACCTCGAGCGCTCACTGCGGGTTGGTGATCGACTCGGCGGTCACATGTTGAGCGGGCACGTGGACGGTGTGGCTCACTTTCGCGAGGCGGAGGCTCTTGGTGACGCTCGGCGCATGCGCTTTGGTTTTCCACGTACATATGCGGGGCTGGTGGCGGTGAAGGGCTCGGTGGCCCTCGACGGCGTGTCGCTTACCGTCAATGCAGTCGCGGACGACTGGCTCGAAGTGATGGTGATCCCACACACGTTGGCGCTCACGAATCTCGGCGCGTTGCGGATTGGCGACGCGCTCAACCTCGAGGTCGATCTGGTTGCGCGCTACGTAGCACGCTTCTTGGAACAAATGAGTCGCGCGGCTCCCGCTTCGGAAGGAAGTCTGCTCGACGCGCTCGAGCGTGCGGGCTTCGTCGCGCCAGGCGGAGGGGCATCGTGAGCTCGCGGAAGACAGAGACTCCCGTAGCGCCACGCGTCCTCGACATCGCTCCGGCGCACTTGGAAAGCGTACGCGCCGCACTCGACGACATTCGCGCGGGCAAGCTCGTAATCCTCGTCGATGACGAGGATCGCGAAAATGAGGGGGATCTGTGCTTGGCCGCCGACCGCGTCACACCCGACGCGATCAATTTCATGGCGATCCATGGCCGCGGCTTAATCTGCCTCGCGTTGAACGAAGAGCAGATCAAGCGCCTCGATCTGCCGATGATGTCCGCGCCGGGTCGTGGCGGTTCGCGGCTCGGTACCGCTTTCACCGTGAGCATCGAAGCGCGCGACGGTGTCACGACTGGCATCAGCGCACAGGATCGCGCACACACGGTGCGCGTCGCGAGCAATCCGCAAGTTTCGCCTGCGGAGATCGTAGTGCCCGGCCACATTTTCCCGCTGTTGTCGCGGCCTGGCGGCGTGCTCGTGCGTGCGGGACAGACCGAAGGTTCAGTCGATCTGGCGCGGCTCGCGGGGCTCACGCCGGCGGCCGTTATCTGCGAGATCATTCGCGACGACGGCGCGATGGCGCGCATGCCCGATCTAGAAACGTTCGCTGCGCGTCATGGCTTGCGCATCCTCACGATCGCGGATCTGATCTCGTATCGCTTGCAAACGGAGCGTCTCGTCGCGCGCGTGCTCGAGGGTGAGATCGCGTTGGATCGCACGGGCAGCACGTGGCGCTCGATCGTCTTCGAGGCGGAGCACGGCCGGCGGCAAATACTGGCGTTGGTAAAGGGCGAGCTCCAGCGCAACGAGCCGACGCTGTGTCGCATGCACGCCGGTTCGACTCTCGCGGATGTGTTCAGCTCTACCGCGCGCGACGGTGGCAAGCACCTGGATGAGGCGATCGACGCGATCGAGCGCGAGGGTTGCGGAGTGATCGTCTACCTGCCACCGCAAACCGAGCTGAGCGCCGAGCTCGAACTCTTGCTTGAGCGCCGTGACGCCAAAAGCGCGCCAGCCAGCATTCCTCCGTCGCTTCCGAGTCGCCCACACGGTGGTACGCTCCGTGAGTACGGCCTGGGGGCTCAGGTGTTGCGCGAGCTTGGCCTGAATCGCATCCGCCTCTTGACCAACAATCCGCGCAAGATCGCTGGGATTCAGGGCTACGGGCTCGAACTCGTCGAGAGCGTGCCGCTCGTGTCGATGCAAAGCAGCGTTTGACTCGCCGCTCCGGCGCACGTGCTAGCATCTGCGCGCAAGGAAACGCATGCCCCCAGCGGAAAACGCTCCAGAGACCCTCAGTGGCACACTCGTCGCCGACAGCGGAACGCGCTTCGCCATCGTCGCATCACGCTTCAACTCGTTCATCGTCGAGCAGCTGCTCGCGGGAGCGCTCGACGGCTTGTTGCGCCACGGGGTACCCGCGGATCACATTCGCATCGTTCGCGTGCCGGGAGCCTGGGAAATTCCGTTTGCGTGCGCGCGGCTCGCCAAGAGCAAAAAGATCGACGCGGTCATCGCACTGGGAGCGGTGATCCGCGGTGCGACTCCGCATTTCGATCAGGTGGCGAGCGAGGTCTCGCGTGGCGTCGGACGCGCAGGTGTCGAGAGCGGCAAGCCAGTCGTGTTCGGTGTACTCACGACCGACACGATCGAACAAGCGGTGGAGAGGGCAGGCACCAAGGCGGGCAACAAAGGCTTCGATGCCGCGCTGGCCGCGATCGAGATGGTCTCGCTTTGCCGCGCGCTCGATCAAGCCGGGCTCTAGGCGGGTCGGTTGATGGGCGCCCGTACTCAAGCCCGCGAAGCGGCACTCCAGATGCTCTACGCGGTCGAAGCGAGCGGCCTCGACGTGGGCCGTGCGATCGCAGACTTTTGGGCGGAGCTGCCGGCCGAGGACGCGGATGGTCGCAGCTACGCCGACGAGCTCGTGCGGGGCGTACTCGGCGAGCTCGAAAAGACGGACGAAGAAATCAAGAAAGCCAGCCAAAATTGGCGTCTCGAACGCATGACGCGCGTGGATCGCAACGTGTTGCGCATCGGGACCTGGGAACTTCTGTGGCGGCGCGACGTACCGCGCGCGGTCATCCTGGACGAAGCGGTAGAGATCGCGAAGCGGTTCGGGACGGAGGAGAGCGGCGCATTCGTCAACGGGGTGTTGGATCGCGTCGCGGAGAACGTGGGCCGAACGGATACGGAGGGCGACGCTACGACGCGTCCGCTTGAGGGTTGAGCGATTGGATCTTCGGTTTACCCCGCCGGAACTTCGCAAGCTCGATCTGTCGGGGACCGAGGTGCTGGTCGCGTCACTCGCTAGTGACGAGCGGCCGCCGCATGGCGTGGCGGGGCTGCTCGACTTTCGCTTGGCTGGTCATGTTTCCAAGCTGATACGCGCGGGTTTTGCGGTCGGCGAGATTGGTGAAGTGCTGCTGATCCCCGGCAAGCCGAAGCTGCCGTTCGACAAGCTGCTCTTGTTCGGCATCGGGCGCTCGAGCGAATTCGGAGAAGCCGTGTTTCGCACGGTGCTCGACGCGATCCTGCGCACACTCGAAGGGCTGCGTGCGCGCAGCGCCGTCGTCGAGTTGCCGGGTCGTCATTTCAACGCGATCTCTCCGGAACGAGCGGCCGACATTCTGCTCGAGTCGGCCGGTGGTCGACCCGAGCACGACGTGTGGACGCTGGTCGAGCCCGTGGACGCGCAGCGCGCGATCACACAACGAATGATTCAGGAGCGACGGCGCGTGCGGCAGCTCTAACGTGCTTGGACGGAACGCTCGCGCTCGCTACTTCTTGTCGCTCTTGCTGAGCACGACGCCGCACAGGATGAGATTCCCGTTCGGATATCGATCATATTCGACGACCATGCCGGGGTAGGTGTCTCGGCGTGCGGTGTGAAAATCATTCGATTCCGTGACCTGCTCGCTTTTGCCTGCTTTGCCGAGCTTTTCTTCGATCGCGCTCGGAGTCATCCCGAGCGCCAAATCCGGCGGGATCAAGCCGTGAAAGTAGCCGTACTGTCGGTGAGTGCCCTGGCCATCCACCGTGCCGCGCTCGTGGCAGTGAATCCAGATCCGCTCCGTCACGCCGTCCTTGAGATAAAACTCCACCGCCTGGTTGACGTAGCGACACAGGGCGTCCGTTTTGACGTCGCAAGGTGCCTTCATCAGCCGCTCGATCGTTCCGACGTTTGCACCGAAGCGGATCGGGCCAATCCCGACGCCCGCCAGGATCGGAAAGGTCGGGCCAATCGGTTCGGTCGGAGTCTTGCTGGCGCTCGTCAGTGGCAGGGTGCGTGAAGTCACCGTTGCGGGCGTGGCGCTCGGCTCGGTCTTGGGAGCATCTCGGTGGCAACCGAGCAAGGAAGCCGCCAAACAGGTTGCGAGCAGCAGCGACGTCGCTCCGCGCTTGGGTGGCGGACTCTGTACGGAGCCGCGCCTGAAACAAGAATGATTTGAATGCATCGAACAGCTCTCGGGCGTGAAGTAAGCTGGTTTTAGAACAAATTGACCACTCTGAATATGCCCGAGACCGTGGTCGAATTTGACGTACCCGTCGAGCGAGGCAAGAGTCCGGAGGCTCCTCGATGTTCGCTCCGCACGCGCGCCGCTTCCTGTTCATCACCGGCAAAGGCGGCGTCGGCAAGACGACGGTCACCGCGTCGCTCGCCCGCGCCCTGGCTCGCAGCGGCAAGCGCGTGCTGGTCACGGCCTGTGGCGTGCAAGAGCGGCTATCGAAGTTATTGGGCGCCGCGAGCTTGGAAACGACGATCACGCCCTTGGCCCCCAACCTGTGGGGCGTGCGCTTGGTTTCGGAAGTTGCGCTGCGCGAGTACGGCGTGCTCAAGCTGAAGAACCGCGCGATCGTCGACGCGATCTTCGAAAGCAAATATGTGAGTGGTTTCCTGAGTGGCACACCAGGGCTCAAGGAGTGGTCGCTGCTCGGCAAGGCTTGGTATCATTCGACGGAGCTCGACGCTGCAGGCGTGCCGCGCTTCGACGTTGTGCTGTTCGATGCTCCGGCGACGGGCCACGGCCTCGACATGTTGCGCGTGCCCAAGGTGATCGTCGACCTCTCGCCGCCTGGGGCGCTCCGGGCAGACGCGGAACGCGCGCTCGAGATGTTTCGTGATCCAGCGCAAAGCGGTGTGATGGTGGTGACCTTGCCCGAAGAGATGCCAACCAATGAAACCCTCGAGCTGTGCTCCGCGCTGACTCAGGAGTTAGCGCTGCCAATCGCGGAGATCGTCGTCAATGGTTGGGTAGAGCCACTGTTCGCGGTGGAGGAGCGAGCGAGCCTCGTCAAACTGCGCGATTTCGAGCCCAAAACCGCAGCGGAACAGGTGCTGGCGTGCGGCGTGCGCCGAGCACTCCGTGAGCAGGTGCAGGAGCAGAGCCTCGAGCGCTTGTCGGCGCTCGGTGCACCGGTTCGCCGCCTGGAGCTCTTGATGAGCGGAGCAGCGTCTCCCGACGCTATCGAGCGCCTGAGTGAGGCGTTCTCGATTTCACAGACGATTGAGCTCGCCGGCCGCCGCGTGGTCGAGGATCCAAATTCCTTGTCTAGCTAGCACCGACGGACAGCTCAGCGGATCACTCGGACCCAAGAGAGCGCGCGCTACCGGCCCGGCCTTGCCCGCGCCGCTCGCGAGCATCAGGCACTCTCTGGCCGCCTGAATCACGGGCGGCGTGATCGTGAGTCGCTCGGGTGGGGGCTTTGGTCCGATCACAGGCACCACTCGACGTTTCAGCTCACTGAGCGCGGCACTGCCTGGAAACAGCGACGCCGTATGGCCGTCTTCACCGATGCCGAGCACGATCACGTCGAGCGCATCGGGTAGCAGCGCGTCGTACTCGCGCGCAGCCTCTGCTCGGTCCGGTGATTCGGCCCGCATGCGGTGGATGCGTTCTGCCGTGAACGGCACACGTCCGAGCAGGGCTTCTTCTGCCATGCGATAGTTCGAGTCCGGATGATTGGCTGGGACGGCGCGCTCGTCGCCAAAGTAAACGTCCAACGCGGCCCAGTTAATCCCAACGCTTTTTGCGAGCTCTTGGTACACGGCGCGGGGTGTGGTGCCCCCCGCGAGGGCTATTGCAGCATGCCCGCGTTCCGTGATCGCTCGCACTAGCGCGTCGGCGATCTTTGCCGCGGCAACCGTTGGGAGCTCCGTTGTCTCGCAGACTACACGTGCCGTCATGTGGGGAAGCCTACTCCTCCTTCGGTGGAAAGTGGTGCGCCCCTGTCGGGCAGGCGCTATGGTCCGGTCGCTCCCTGAATGGCAGACCAGGCTTCGCTTCGCGATCGTGTGCTCGCCGGTCGCTACCGTCTCGAGGAGCGGCTCGGCGCGGGCGGCATGGGTTCCATCTGGCGAGCTCAGCACCTCGTGCTCGCTGCCCCGGTGGCCGTAAAGCTCATCGATCGCGAGGCACTGCCCGACGAGGAGACGATTGCGCGTTTCATGCGCGAAGCACAAGCCGCCGCGACCTTGCGCAGCCCACACGTCGTTCAAATCATCGACTATGGCATCGACGACACGTTGCCATTCATCGTGATGGAGCTGCTCGAGGGTGAAAACCTCGCGCAGCGCCTGCGTCGCGCGCGTCGCTTGAGCCCCACGGAGACCGCGCGCGTCATCACCCAAACGGGTCGCGCCGTTCAGCGCGCGCACGATGCCGGCATCATTCACCGCGATCTAAAGCCCGAGAACGTATTTTTGATCCGCAACGAAGACGAAGAAGTGGCCAAGGTACTCGACTTCGGTGTGGCCAAAGTGGACCGCGGTCAGCTGGCAAGCGGGGGCACGCGCACACGCACCGGCTCCATTCTCGGCACCCCTTACTACATGAGCCCGGAGCAAGCGCAGGGAAACAAGACCGTCGATCATCGCTCGGACTTGTGGGCGCTCGGTGTGATTGCGTTCGAATGCATCACCGGCAAGAGGCCTTTTTACAGTGATGGTTTGGGTGATCTCGTCCTTCAGATTTGCATTCGCGACATTCCGATCCCTTCGGATCAAGCCTCGGTACCGCTCGGTTTCGACGCCTGGTTCGCCAAGGCGGTCGCGCGCGATCCCGAACAGCGCTTCCAGAGCGCGCGCGAACTGAGCGACGCGTTACGTGAGGTGCTTGGTGTCGAATCGCGTGAGCTCGCCTGGGCGCCGGAAGTCGCCGTATCGAGCGGTGAGCTGCCGGCGGAGGGTGAAACGCAGGCGCCTGCGTCACAGGCCAAGACGGTGGTTGCCGACACGAACTCGCACGTGCGACTGACGGCGAACAGCGCGCCTGCGGACGAGCACGCGGTGACGGTCGCGGTCGTGCCGCTCTCCGGCGCACAGCGGCTCGAGAAGTCGTCTCTGAACGTCGCCCAGGGCCCTACACGCGTCGATCTCGAAGCGACGCCGGCAGAGCCGCGCTCCGGTTTTGGTCTCGTATTCGTGGTCGCGGCGACAGCGCTTGCGATTGGCTTGGCTGCGGGCCTGAGCGTCTTGATGATGAGGTCGCACGGCTCGGCGTTGCGGCCGTTGCCGGCCGCGGCTCCACCCGCTCACCCGGTGAGCGCGCCGCTCGTTGCGACGCACGCACCGGAGCACAATGTCCCCCGCGCGGAGGTTTCAGGTTCCGCGACGCCATCGGCGTCTGAACGATCCCCTGGCGCAGGCGGCGCGCCGCACGGCAACGCGGCTCCTATCCCAGACACGAAGGCCGCGGGCGCTCACTCAGCGGGCGTTCCCAGCGTGCCGCTCCCGGACGGTGGTTGGGTGAAGCCTGCCTGGGCGATCCCCGACGAGGATCCAAAGCGCGTGGACGACCGCGACAAGTAGCGACTGGACCTGTCGACTCCCGCGCGAGGCTCAGCTGACGATCAAGGCGCTGAAGTCCTCCGCCTCGCTCGACGTGCTATCCGAGACGTCAATTTGCGCCTTTTGCAGCTTCCCTGAGAGGTCCACGTTGACGGCTTGCCAGCGCGTGTACGCGTCGAGGACCCAGATGCCGCTTTCCCGTGTTCCGTTTCCGGACCAGCCGTTGCCGCCAAAGGGTAGGTGCGCTTCGGCGCCGGTGGTCGAGTTGTTGATGCTGGTCATGCCCGCGCGGATTTCTTCTTTGAAGCGCAGCATCGCGCGCGCGTCGCGCGTGTAGATCGCGCTCGAAAGGCCGTAGGGTGTGGCGTTGGCGGCTTCGATTGCGCCGTCGAGGCCGTCGACCTCGACCAAGTTGATGGTCGGTCCAAAACACTCCTCCTGCGCGATTCGCATGTGCATTTTGACGCGATCGAAGATGCGCGGCGTGACGAACAGGCCCTGCTCGGCGTCGCCGGCAAAACCCGGGGGCTCCTCACCCGCTACAATCCGGCGCCCATCGAGCAAAAGCTCGGCTCCATCATCGAGCCCGGTCGATCGCTGCTCGATGAAGCGCTCCAAGAAGCGTTCGTTGATAAGTGGCCCATAGTCGACGCTGGCGTCGATCGGGTCGCCAATCTTGAGCGCCTGCGCGCGGCGCACCAGCTTGTCGCGCACGGCGGGCAGAGCGCGCTGGTCGACGATCAAGTTGCCGGCGCTGGTGCAGCGCTGGCCAGCTGTGCCGAAAGAGGCCCACAGCGCGCCGTCGACAGCCAGATCGAGATCCGCATCCGCGAGGATCACCAGGGGATTTTTGCCGCCGAGCTCGAGCGAAGGTTGTTGTAAGTTGCGGCCACAGACCTCGCCGATTCGCCGCCCGACCGAGGTGGAGCCGGTGAACGAGATCTTATCCAGGAGTCCTGCGTCGACCTGCTCGATCAAAAACTCGCCTGCGCTGCCCGCGCCCTTGCCGTGAACGAGATTGATCACGTCGGGAGGCAAGCCAGCGCGCCGAAATAGCGACAAGAATAGGGCAGCCGTGCCGGGCGCGTCGTCCGATGGTTTCCAAACGACGGTGTTGCCGCACAAGAGCGCGGGGATGATCTTCCAGGACGGCACCGCGATTGGAAAATTGCCCGCAGTGATTATGCCGACCGTGCCGAGCGGGCGCCGGTAGGTGTAGAGTTCCTTGTTCGGAAGCTCGCTCGGCACGGTTTGACCGTACAAGCGCCGCCCTTCGCTCTGAAAGAACACGGCGGTATCGATCGCCTCCTGCACGCTGCCGCGCGCCTCACGTAGCGGTTTGCCGACTTCACGGACCACGAAGCGAGCGAGCTGTTCCTTGTGCGTGAGCAAGAGCGCCGCGACGCGCCCGAGTACTTCGGCTCGTTGCGGCGCGGGCGTGCGCGCCCACGTGCTCGCCGCCTTGCGAGCGGCGAGACAGGCCTCGCGCACCGACTCGCGCGAGCTGAGCGGCGCAACGCTCACCAAATCGCGGCGATTCGCCGGGTTGCGGCGTTCGAAATGGCCGCTCGCTTCTGGTCGTTCTTGCCCCCCGATGAAGTTTCCGAGCAGTAGCGTGCGTGGCAAGGGCGCTGTCTGTTCGCGACTTTGCATGACAGTGAGCGTGCGGCCGGGCGCCGACGCTGGCAAGCGAGCGAGGCGTTTTTCGCGTTCCACGTCCCTCAGTGGACCGTGATAGAAGCGAGCGTTTCGAGGAAATCCGCCAATGCCGTCCGTTCGCGCTCCAGCACCGTTCGATCTGCCTAGGCTCGCCATCGAGCATGTCACGCCGACCCTGGATGGCGGGCGCTATCCCATCAAGCGCGTCGTAGGCAGCTCAGTCGACGTCAGCGCCGACATCTTCAAAGACGGTCACGATTTGATTGCGGCGCGGATCCTGTATCGTCACGCGAGCGACAACGATTGGCGGGTGGCGCCACTCAGCTACCGCTTCGAGCCGGATCGCTGGCACGGATCGTTCAAGGTCGATCGAGTCGGCCTCTGGCGCTACACGGTCGAAGCCTGGCCGGATTTTTTTGGCACCTGGCGCTTCGAACTCGGCAAGCGACTCAACGCCGGCCAAGACGTGCGCCCCGAGCTGCTCGAGGGAGCAGCGATCGTCAAGCGCGCGACGGCGAAGTTGCAAGGCGCGGCCGGGCGACAGCTCGTCGACGTCGTAGCGCGTTTGACCGACGCGAAGCTCGCGCTCGAGGAGCGCCTCAAAGTGGCCTTTTCTGACGAGTTGCTCGCGCTGATGACGATGCCGCTCAGCGACGGAGACGCCACGCGCCTCGAACAACCGCTCGAGCTGGTGGTCGATCGCGTGGAAGCGGCCTTTTCGTCCTGGTACGAGCTATTCCCGCGGTCGCAGGGCACCGTGCCTGGCAAGCATGGCACGTTTGCCGACACGGAGCGGCGGCTGCCGGAGATCGCGGCGCTCGGCTTCGATGTCCTGTACTTGCCGCCGATCCATCCAATCGGCGAGACGCACCGCAAGGGTCGCAACAATGCGCCCACCTGCGAGCCCGGTGACGTGGGCAGTCCGTGGGCGATCGGTTCACGCGCGGGCGGCCACACGGCGATTCACCCGGAGCTCGGCACAGTCGCCGATTTCGAGCGACTCGTGCAGGCTGCGCGCGACTTCGGGATCGATGTCGCACTCGATTTTGCGTTGCAGTGTTCGCCCGATCATCCTTGGGTGAAGGAGCATCCCGAGTGGTTCTTCATTCGTCCAGATGGCTCGATCCGCTACGCCGAGAATCCGCCCAAGAAATACGAAGACATTTATCCGCTGAACTTCTGGTGCGCGGATCGCGAGGGCCTCTGGCACGCCTGTCGAGACGTCGTCTTGTATTGGATCGCGCGCGGCGTGAGCATTTTTCGCGTAGACAATCCACACACGAAGCCACTCTCGTTTTGGGAGTGGTTGATCCGCGACGTCCAAGCCAAACATCCGGACGCGATCTTCTTGTCCGAGTCCTTCACTCGCCCGAAGCGCATGAAGAGTTTGGCCAAGCTCGGCTTCACTCAGAGCTACACGTACTTCACGTGGAAGAACTCTCCTTGGGAACTGAGGGAGTATCTGAGCGAACTTACGCAAACGGAGATGGTCGACTACTATCGACCTAACTTCTTCGTAAATACTCCCGACATTTTGCACGAATTCTTGCAGAACGGCGGCAGGCCCGCGTTCCGTATTCGGCTGTTGCTGGCGGCGACGCTCGCGCCCGTTTATGGCATCTACAGCGGCTTCGAGTTGTGCGAGAACGTCCCGGTCAAGCACGGTAGCGAGGAATACGTCGACTCGGAAAAGTACGAAATCCGCGTGCGCGATTGGAACGCTCCGGGCAACATCAAGCAGGACATCGGCAAGCTCAACCGCGTCCGCCGCGAAGAACCAGCGCTCCACGAGCTCGCGAATCTGCAGTTTCTCAAGAGCGACTTCGAAGGCATTTTGGCGTATCGCAAGTGGGCGCCCGGCAACGACCTCGTGGTCGTCGTCAACCTCGACCCGCACGCCATGCACGAAGGAATGATCGAGCTGCCACTCGAACAGATGGGTCTGGATCCGAACGAGCCGTACGAGATGTCGGATCTCTTGACCGGTGCGCGCTACACTTGGCGCGGCAGTCGCAACTACGTGCGGCTCGATCCCGTCGAGCGCGTGGGGCACGTGTTTCGCGTCGGCAGGCGGACGTGATGCGCTTGAAAGGGCCGGTTTGACAGGTGCGTGTAAGACCAGGCTCTCCGCATCCTTTGGGCGCCACGTGGGACGGCGAAGGCGTTAATTTCGCGGTGTTTTCGGGCGCCGCCACCGGCGTCGATCTGTGCCTATTCGACAGTCCGGAGGCCGCCAAGGAGTCGCTCCGCATCCCGCTCGTCGAGCGCACGAACCGTGTCTGGCATGTCTACTTGCCCGATGTGCGGCCCGGTCAATTGTACGGCTACCGCGCTCATGGCGGCTACGCTCCGCTACAGGGCTTGCGCTTCAACGCCAACAAGCTCCTGATCGATCCATATGCGAAGGCGATCGCCGGGCGCGTTCAGTGTCCGGATGAGGTGTTCGGCTACACGATTGGCGATGGCAACGTCGATTTGACCTTCGACGGGCGCGACAGCGCGCCGTTCGTGCCGAAAAGTTTGGTCGTCGAGAACGCGTTCAGTTGGGGTGACGATCGCCCCCCCAACGTGCCCTGGAGCCGGACGCTGATCTACGAGCTGCACGTGCGCGGCATGACCAAGTTGCATCCCGAGGTACCCGGGCATCTGCGCGGAACGTACCTCGGCTTGGTGTCGGATCCGATTTTGGATCACCTGCGTACGCTAGGCGTCACGGCGGTCGAACTCTTGCCGGTGCATCACGCGATGAGCGAGCGGCGACTGATCGATCTCGGCCTGTCGAACTACTGGGGTTACAATACGATCGGCTTTTTTGCCCCGGATCCGGCGTTCGCTACCGGCGCGCTCGGTCAGCAAGTGCTCGAGTTCAAGACGATGGTGAAGACGTTTCACCGCGCGGGGATCGAGGTGATTTTGGACGTCGTCTACAATCACACCGGCGAAGGCAATCAGCTCGGTCCTACGCTCAGCATGCGCGGCTTCGACAACGCGGCGTACTACCGCCTCGTTCAACACGAGCCGCGCTATCACGTCGATTTTACCGGCTGTGGCAATAGCTTGAACGTGCTGCATCCGCGCTCGGTGCAGCTGGTGCTCGACAGCTTGCGCTATTGGGTCACCGAGATGCACGTCGACGGCTTTCGTTTCGATCTCGCGCCCACGCTCGCGCGGGACCCCTACGAGTTCGACGGTTCTTCCCGCTTTCTGACGATGGTTGCGCAAGACCCGGTGCTCTCGCGTGTGAAGCTGATCGCGGAGCCCTGGGACGTGGGCTCGGGTGGCTACCGGCTTGGTGCGTTTCCGCCAGGCTGGGCGGAGTGGAACGCGCGCTATCGTGACTGCATTCGACGCTTTTGGCGTGGTGACGAAGGGGTCGTCCCCGAGCTCGCGTCCAGGCTTTCGGGCTCGAGCGACATCTTTCAGGGTAGTGATCGCGGCCCGTACGCGAGCATCAACTTCGTCACCTGCCATGACGGCTACTCGCTCCACGATTTGGTGAGCTACGAGCGCAAGCACAACGAAGCCAACGCCGAGGACAACCGCGACGGCGCCAACGACAACAACAGTCGTAACTGGGGCGCCGAAGGCGAAACCAAGGCAGCGCAGGTGACGCGTCTGCGCGACCGCATGAAGAAGAACCTGCTCGCGACGCTCGCCTTTTCGCAGGGCGTCCCGATGATCTCTCACGGCGACGAACTCGGGCGAACGCAGCAAGGTAACAACAACGCGTACTGCCAGGACAATCAGATCTCCTGGTTGAACTGGGACGTCGATGAACGCTCGCGTGAGCTGCAGCTGTTCACGCAAGAGGTACTGCGCATCACCAAGTCGAATCCGGTCTTTCGCCGCCGCAGGTTTTTCGCGGGCGGTCCCGTGAGCGACAAGGGCGTCAAGGACGTGATGTGGCTCCGGCCCGACGGCGGTGAAATGACGATCGAGGATTGGAGCAACCCCAAGAATCATCTGCTCGGGATGCTAGTGCCCGGCGAGGCCTCCGATGAGGTAGACGAGCGCGGCCGTCCCAATCGTGGACAGACCCTTTTGCTGCTCCTCAACGCCAGCAATCGGGCGCGGCACTTCAAGATGCCGCCGGTCCCCGGTGACGGACACTGGCAGGAGCTCGTCAATACCGCCCAACAAACGCACCGAGTTCCCAAAGGTGACGCAATCAATGTTGCACCCCACTCGCTGGTGCTGCTTTGCTACCTCCTGAGCTGATGATGCAACTTGCCAAGTCGCTTTCCGAAAGCGATCAAATTCTCACCGGTGACTCCGCGCAACTCCGCGCCATTCGAGACGACGTCAGTTATGACCCGCATGCGTTGCTTGGTGCGCACGCGGTCGTGCTCGGCGCGCAACCTGGAGTCGTGGTGCGCGCGTTTCATCCCGACGCCGTGCAATGCGCACTCTTGCTCGGTTCCGAGAGCAAGCCGATGCTCGGCCTCGGGGGTGGTGTGTTTGCAATCTTCCTGCCCAATGCGAACGTGCCCCTCGCGTATCGGCTGCGCTTTGGTTTCGCCGACGGCTCGACCTGGGAGCGCGACGACCCGTATCGCTTCCTGCCCACGTTGGGTGAACTCGATCTGCATTTGATTGGCGAAGGCACCCACCGAAAGCTTTGGAGCGTGCTCGGGTCGCATCCAAAGGTCGTGGACGGCGTAGCCGGTGTCGCATTCGCGGTTTGGGCACCGAACGCGCGGCGCGTCAGCGTGGTCGGCGAGTTCGACAATTGGGATGGCCGCTTGCTTCCGATGCGCTCGCTGGGTCCGACCGGCATCTGGGAATTGTTCGTGCCGGGCATCGGCGCCGGTACGCTCTACAAGTATGAAATTCGCACGAAAGAGGGCTCGCTGAGGATCAAGACCGATCCGTTCGCCAACGAGATGGAAATGCCGCCGAGCACGGCCTCGCGCGTCGCGAAATCAATGTACGTCTGGCGCGACGACTCCTGGCTCAAGGCCCGCGCCACGCGCGAGATCGGCCGCGAGCCCGTGGTCATCTACGAGGTCCATCTGGGATCATGGGCGCGGGTACCCGAAGAAGACAATCGCTGGCTCAGCTATCGCGAGCTTGCCGTACGTTTGGTGGAGCACGTCAAGCGCCTCGGCTTCACTCACGTCGAGCTCATGCCGATCGCCGAGCACGCGTTCTATCCGTCCTGGGGCTATCAAGTCACCGGCTACTTTGCGCCGACCGCGCGCTACGGCACTCCGGACGATTTCAAATACTTCGTCGACTACTGCCATCAGAACGGCATCGGTGTGATTCTCGATTGGGTGCCCGCGCACTTCCCCAAGGATGATTTCTCGTTGCGTCGCTTCGACGGCTCCGCGCTCTACGAGCACGAGGACGTGCGACGCGGTGAGCACCCAGATTGGGGCACGCTGATCTTCAATTTTGGCCGGCGGGAGGTGCAGAATTTCCTGCTCGCCAACGCGCTGTACTGGCTACAAGAGTTCCACGTGGACGGCCTACGGGTGGACGCGGTCGCGTCGATGCTTTACCTCGACTACAGCCGAAAGGACGGCGAGTGGATGCCGAACCCCTACGGTGGCCGCGAGAACATCGAGGCCATCGAGTTCCTGCGCCGAGTCAATTCCGTCATTCACGAGGAGATCCCGGGCGCCTTTACGATCGCCGAGGAATCGACGGCGTGGGGTGGTGTGTCTCGACCCCCGTCGGAAGGCGGGCTCGGCTTCGATTTCAAATGGAACATGGGCTGGATGCACGACACGTTGGACTACATGTCCAAGGCGCCGATCTACCGGCAGCACCATCACCACCAGATGACGTTCTCGCTCGTCTATGCCTTCAGCGAGAACTTCGTCCTTCCGCTGTCGCATGACGAGGTCGTGCACGGCAAGGGTTCGATCCTCGGCAAGATGCCCGGCGACCGCTGGCAGCAGCTCGCAAACCTGCGCGCGCTGTACGCGTTCATGTGGGCACACCCCGGGAAGCAGCTGCTGTTCATGGGTAGCGAGTTCGGC